>QHZW01000266.1 GCA_003224815.1 Acidobacteriota bacterium
GCTTCGGTTCTGGTCCTCTCGGTTGTCGCGATGCCTGTCACGGCGTGCATAGTCGCAGACCGGCAGATGACTGCGGAAGAGCACAAGTGTTGCGAAAAGATGGCGCACAGGTGCGAAACAGAAGTGATGCCGAGTTCGCATTCCTGCTGCCAACATCCTGTCTCGCGCCACGCTGTTACCGCAGCGAAAATTCAGAGCGGCGACCTCGGTTTAACCACACCGGCACTGACCGAAGCTGTCTCACCGGTATTGCCTCAAGTAGTGCATGGCGCTGCCATCGCGGTCGAATCTCCACCAGAAAGTCCTCCCGAAATAATAAACGTACTGAGAATCTGAGCTCTTCTTCGTCGCGGTAGAACTGCGAGGACACGGAAGTGTGTCTTCGCGCGACTTCATCCTCATGACACTTGTGCGAGGAGAAATGACAAAGATCAGACATTCATGCTTATTCGTCCTGCTATCGGCTGCTGCTTTGGCGCAGAACGCCCCGACCAGCTTGCAATCGCTAATCGCGGAGGCGCGTCAGAATAACGTAGCGATCAAAGCCGCCGAAAGCGCACTTCAGACCACTCGATACATGCCGAAGCAGGCTTCTGCGCTGCCAGATACCGAAGTCATGGTGCAGCATTTCACAGTCGGCAGCCCGCGTCCGTTCGCCGGATACAGCAACAGCGATTTTGCGTACATCGGCTTCGGAGCCTCACAGGAGCTTCCTTATCCAGGCAAGCGTGCGCTGCGGGCGAATGTGGCCCAGCACGAGGTCGCAATTTCAGGCGCGGAGAAGAACTCTGTCGCCTGGGATGTCCTGACCCGGCTCAAACTCGCCTATTTCCAGCTCGCGGCATCGCAACAGGTCATCTCCGTGCTGGAGAGAAACCAACAAGCCGCGGACGGAATTGAGCAAGCCGCTGAGGCCAGATATCGCGTAGGAGAAGGAATGCAGCAGGACGTGCTTCGCGCTCAACTCGAACGCACCAAGCTGCTCAATGGACTCTCGATGCAGCGCCGCGAGAGCGCACAGGCGCAAGTTGTACTTAAAGCTTTGCTCAATCGGTCTCAGGAATCATCCGACCTCATTACTGAGCCGCTCTCTGCTCGCCGTACTCCAACTGTTGAAGCACTCTTTGCCAAACTACGACAGAACAATCCTGAATTACAGGTCAGCGCGGAGCAAGTTTCGCAGACGAGAACCGCAGTTGAACTCGCCAACCGGGAGAAGAAGCCAGATTTCGGCGTGCAGTACATGTGGCAACACACGGCGGACAATTTTCGCGACTACTACATGGGCACGTTCTCGATCAAATTTCCTAATCGGTCTCGCGTCCGCGCCGCGGAAGCAGAAGCTAAAGCCAAAGTGACTCAGGCAGAAGCGGAAAAGGAATCCCGACTGAAACAGATGGAAAGTGATCTGGGAGAGCAACTCGCGATTGTCCAGACTTCCGAGCAAAAACTGAAGGTGTATGAAGAAGGACTGATTCCTCAAAGCGAGGCAGCACTCAACGCCGGCCTGGCTGGATATCGCGCAGGTGGGAAGCAGGAATATCAAGGTCTCCTGGCGTCGTTTGCCGATACGCTTCAGCTCTCGATCGACCGCGAACGCACACTGGCTGAACATGAAGCTGCGATTGCCCGGATTGAAGGCCTGGTCGGGGAGGAACTGCAATGAACTATCGAAAGCTATTCATTATGGCCGTCGGGCTCAATGTTGTCCTTGCTGCAGGCGCCTATTTGTTTTGGAGATCATCGCGACCATCTCCAGGCTCGGCGAGTGCCGTAGAACATCCGCCAATGGAAGGATTCACCGTCAACACGCCACCGGAAGGCTCAGCTCCTCCTCTCACCCCAGTGGAGTTGTCACCAGAACGCATGCAAAGCATAGGCGTGCGAGTTGGGCGGGTCGAGTACAAAACAATCAATTCTGAAATCCGAGCCACTGGCACAGTGGACGTGGACGAACGGCGCATCGCCTATGTTCAAACTCGTTATCCAGGGTGGGTGAAAGATGTAGTGGTCAACGCAACTTATCAATTCGTGAAAAAGGGCGAGCCGCTCTTTACCATTTACAGCCCGGAACTTGTCGCCAGCCAGCATGAGTATTTGTTAGCCAAAACGAATGCCCAGCGCGTTGGTCAAAGTTCAGTTCAAGATGTTTCTTCCGGGGCCGACACCCTGCTGCGCTCGGCACGGGAACGACTGATGCAATGGAATATGTCCGAGGCTGACATTTCCAAGCTAGAGGCGAACGGGAAACCAATCACGGATTTCACATTTGCGTCGCCAGTGTCTGGTTACGTAACTGATCGCACGGTGTTGCCGAATGCCTATGTGCAGCCCGAAATGCGCTTGTACACCATCGCTGATCTCTCGAGCGTGTGGGTAAACGCGCAAGTTTTTCAGGAAGACGCGGGCAAGCTGAATCCCAGCGATCCGGCGAAAGTCACAGTTGACGCTTACCCAAACCGAATATTTCACGCACGGGTCGAACAGGTGCTCCCGCAGATTGATCCAACGACGCGCACTCTTCGCGTGCGATTGACGATGCCTAATCCAAACCTCCTGCTCAAACCCGGCATGTTTGTGAATGTTAGGTTGAGTGCGCCCTTGGGCCGCCAGCTATTTGTCCCAGCGTCGGCGGTGCTGCAAGGCGGCAATCGACAGGTCGTTTTTGTTGCGCGAGGCCGGGGATCTTTCGAACCACGCGAAGTGCAACTCGGCACTCGTACCGACGACGGCTTCGTGGTGCTGAAAGGTCTGCAGGCCGACGACCCTGTCGCAACCTCCGCAAACTTTTTGATTGATTCTGAAAGTCAGCTTCAGGCGGCGGCTGGAGCCTACACTCCGCCTCCGCCAGGGGCAGGCACCGAGATGGGTGCCAGTGCCCAGCAAGTGTCCGCCGAACTCGCGACCAACCCCTCACCCCCGCGCAAGGGTAAAAACGAAATCCAGGTCAAGCTCGCATCGGCGGATGGCAAATCATTAGCTGGAGCAAAAGTCACCGTTCGATTCCATATGCCTAGCATGCCAGCAATGGGCATGGCAGATATGAATGCCACTGCGCAACTCTCGGACGCGGGCAATGGAACCTACACCGGTGAGTTGGACCTCGGTTCCGGAGGCACTTGGCAGGTGACGATCAGCGCAGAGCAAGGCGGAAAGCTGACTCTGACCAAGCACCAGAACCTCATTGCGACAGGAGGCATGTGAGCCATGATCTCTCGTCTGATTGAATGGTGCGCCAGAAACCGGTTCTTAGTGTTCGCTGGGGTTTTGTTCCTGCTACTCGCCGGCATCTGGTCGCTGCAGCGGATCCCGCTTGACGCTCTGCCCGACATTTCCGACGTACAGGTCATTGTTCACACCCCGTGGCCGGGACGCCCTCCGAACGTCATTGAAGATCAAGTCACATATCCCATCGTTACCACATTGCTCGCTGCTCCGCATGTGAAAGCCGTGCGCGCACAGACCATGTTTGGCGACTCCTATGTGTTTGTAGTCTTCCAGGATGGCACTGACTTGTACTGGGCACGCTCACGGGTTCTCGAATACATTCAGCAGCTCGGCGGACGTTTGCCACAAGGCGCACAGCCGATGATCGGCCCTGACGCAACTGGCGTCGGTTGGGTCTTCGAGTATGTGTTGGTTGACCGCACGCATCAGCACAGCCTCGCCGACTTACGTGCTTTGCAGGACTGGCAAGTGCGTTATCAGTTGGAAACTGTGCCCGGAGTTGCTGAAGTCGCAAGCATCGGAGGGTTCGTCAAGCAATATCAGGTGCAGCTTGATCCCAACAAGCTGCTCGCTTACGGTATTCCGCTTTCGATGGTCATCGATCGTGTCCGCGCCAGCACCAACGAAGTCGGTGGACGCGTGCTGGAAATGAATGGCGCGCGCTACATGGTCAGAGGCCTCGGATACCTGACGTCTCTCAAAGACCTGGAGGAAGTTTCCGTCAACGCTAAGAACGGCACACCAGTTCTATTGCGTGATTTGGGCACGGTTACGTTTGGCCCAGATATTCGCGAAGGCGTGGCGGAATGGCGGTTGCGGAAATCGCGCCCACGCTTCCTGCGGGAGTTGAGATTCACGCAGGATACGACCGCTCTGGCTTGATTAGTGAATCAATCAGAACGCTGCAACGTGACCTGCTCGCGGAATGCGTTATCGTCAGTTTCGTTACGATCACTTTCCTATTTCACTTCCGCTCGGCGCTTATACCGATCCTGACCCTTCCGGTTGCTTTGCTGGCTGCATTTATCCCGATGTATTTCCTGCACATCAGCAGCAACATTATGTCGCTTGGCGGATTTGCACTCGCAATCGGGGTGCTGATCGACGCGTCCATCGTGATCGTTGAGAACGGATATCGTCATCTTTCGGAAGCTGGTCCAGTGACCGAGAAGGAACGCCGCCGAATTCTGATTGATGCGGCCAAACAAGTTGGACCGGCACTTTTCTTTTCGCTTCTGGTTATTGTGGTTTCCTTCCTTCCCGTCTTTCTTCTCGAAGCGCAGGAAGGCCGAATGTTCCGGCCACTGGCTTGGACGAAAACCCTGTCTGTTGGCTTTTCATCTTTGCTGGCCGTCACTGTCGTCCCCGCACTGATGCTCTTCTTTATTAACGGGCGGCTACGGCCTGAAGCACAGAATCCAGTCTCCCGAGTGACCCAGGCAATCTATCTACCCATCATCCGCTTCGCGCTTCGCTATCGCTGGCTGACGATTGGCATCAATCTCGTTTTTCTGGTGGTCACGATTCCACTCGCGCTGCGGTTGGGCAGTCAGTTCATGCCTCCGCTCTACGAGGGATCATCGCTATATATGCCGACTTCTCTTCCTGGGATCGGCATCACACAGGCCACTCAGCTTCTGCAAGAGCAAGACAGAATCATTCGGAGCTTTCCCGAAGTTGACAGTGTATTTGGTGTGGTCGGCCGCTCTGACAGTTCAACCGATAATGCCCCACTCGACATGTACGATACCACCGTCATGTTGAAAGCGCGCGATCAATGGCGTGCAGGAATGACTTACGAAAAGCTCATTGCGGAAATGGACTCAAAGCTGCAGTTTCCCGGCTTATCGAACACATGGACAATGCCGGTCGAAAATCGATTGGATATGCAGCTCACC
>QHZW01000267.1 GCA_003224815.1 Acidobacteriota bacterium
AGATTTCGATTACGTGGCCAACGTGGCGCGGCTGAATGCCGCGGCGCTGGCGTCCTTGGCTGCGGCTCCGGAGGCCCCGAGAAACGTGCGGCTTGAGACCAAAGCACTGGTGAACAGTTCCACCCTGGCATGGGAAGCCCCTGCGGATGGACGGGCCACTGGGTACGAGATATTGTTGCGAGCAACGGCCGCCCCGGATTGGGAGCATTCGCAATCCACAGGCAATGTGCTCAAAGCCACGATCCCGGTTTCGAAGGACAACGTGATTTTTGCGGTTCAGGCGGTGGATGAGGCTGGGCACAGAAGTGCGCCCATCGTGCCTGTGCCGGAGCGCTGATGGCCTGCTAACATTAAGATTCTATCGAGTACGGGCGGCCCTCGCCCGTCCGCAAAATGTATGGCGAGATCAACCTCATCTGAATTCGGACTGCCGCCGTTCATCGGCGCCGTACGTCAGATCGTAATAGTGTGCGTCGCCTTCTACGTTTTTCAGTTGCTGTTGGCGGCCTTTGCGCCGGCTGTCGGCTCTGCAATTTCTGAGATTGGAATTCTTGAGCCCAACCATGTCCGGCACGGCTGGATTTGGCAATTCATTACCTATCCATTCATGGGCGGAGATCCGTGGCAATTTGCTGTGTCGCTCGCCGGAGTCTATTTCATTGGTCCAACGGTGGAAGAGCGAATCGGTGCTAACAGATTTTGGGGTTTGTTTTTGGGAAGCTCGATCCTCTCCGGGCTTGCCGGATTCGCCCTTTCACTCACCGGGAAAATCGCACAGGGACCTGCACTCACTGTCGGAGCAGCAACCAACGCCATCCTTATGGTGTTTTATCTTTTCAACCGCAACGCGCCAATCATGGCGTTCTTCATACTTCGCATCCCAATCAAATGGCTGGTTGTGTTCTTCGCGGCGCTGGAAACGGCTTATCTGCTGATCAATAATTTCGCGCTGTTTTATTTTGTGCTGCTTTTCGGGCTGGGTGCGGGATATGTCTGGTACTCACTGTTCTTGAGCCGGCGCACTTCGTTAGGAATTTCAGAAAAATACTTCAGCATCCGCAATTCTTATTACCGCTGGAAGCGCCGCCGGGCCGCGCGCAAGTTTGAAGTCTACATGCGCGACCACGACCGCACCGTCACCTTCGACGAGCACGGCAACTACATTCCACCGGACGATTCAGGCAAGAAGAACGGCGGGTCAAAGTCGGGCTGGGTGAACTAGAAAAGCAGCTACAAGCTTCTAGCTGTTAGCTTCTAGCCAAAACCAAAACCTTGTCATTTCGAGGACCTTCAGTTCCGAGCAATCTGCTGTTTCCTCGCGAAAACAGGTTCCTCGCTCTCGCTTCGCAATGACAGGTGGTTAAGTTTTTGGCTCGAAGCTAAGAGCTAGAAGCTAGAAGCTGCTTCCTACGCACTCACAAGTGACCCGATCTTCTCGCCGGTAACAACCTTCGCGATGTTTCCACGCTGGTTCAAGTTGAAGATGATGATAGGAAGATTATTGTCTTTGCAGAGGGAAATGGCGGTCGAATCCATGACCTTGAGGCCACGCTTAAGAACGTCCATATAAGTGATGTGAGTAAATTTGGTCGCGTCCTTCACGATCATCGGATCAGCGTCGTAAATACCATCCACCTTGGTCGCTTTAAGGATGGCATCGGCTTTGATCTCCATGGCGCGCAGCGACGCGGCCGTGTCGGTTGAGAAATAAGGATTCCCAGTCCCCCCGGCGAAAATAACAATGCGGTTCTTTTCCAAGTGGCGCATGGCGCGGCGGCGAATAAAAGGCTCGGCAACCTGGTTCATCTCGATGGCAGACTGCACGCGCGTATAGACTCCCTGCTTCTCGAGTGCGTCCTGCAACGCGAGCGCGTTGATCACGGTTGCCAGCATGCCCATATGGTCAGCGGAAACACGGTCCATCTCTTTGGCCTGCTCGGCCACGCCGCGGAAAAAATTCCCCCCACCTACGACGATTGCGATTTGCACGCCGAGCGAATGAACGTCGGCAAGCTCTGCAGCGATCTCGTGAATGCGCGGGGTATCCACGCCAAAGCCCTGATTGGCAGCAAGGGCCTCGCCGGAGAGTTTGAGGAGGACGCGTTTGAAAATAGGTTCAGGCATCGGCACAGAGATATTATCGCAAACTAAAAAAGGGCACCTTTCGGCGCCCTTCAATTACTCAGGCTTTTGTTCCGGCTTCGAAATGGCGATGGTCTCGCCGGCGTCGCCGACCTTGAATCGCGCGAAGCGCCGGACGGAGATGTTCTCGCCAAGCTTGCCGATTTTGGTCGTGATCAGTTGAGAAATCGAGATGGTCGGGTCCTTGAGCGAAAGATAGATTTCCTTCTCGCGAGCGAAATCGGCCGCCGTAACGTCTTCCTTGCGGACATATTTCGGATCGCTGGCGGCGATGTGCATCGCGATGTCGTGCACCAACTCTTTGAAGTCGTCGGTGCGCGCAACGAAGTCACTCTCGCAGTTGATTTCGACCAACACGCCGATTTTGCCTCCGGCGTGGATGTAGCTGGCGACCGAGCCTTCGCTGGTCACGCGCGTGGCCTTCTTTGCGGCAACGGACACCCCCTTTTTACGCAAGACAACTACGGCCTGCTCAAAGTCACCTTTGGCTTCGGTCAGGGCCTGCTTGCAATCCATCATAGGCGCTCCGGTCTTTTCGCGGAGCTCTTTCACTTGTGCTGCGGAAATATTCACTGTAGTTGTGCTCATAAAATTTTGATCCAAATCGACCTTACAAATTTTGACCCGCGCCGTTTCATCTCGCGCGGGCCTGATCCCTCAGGGGCTAAAGCCCCGCTGTTTTTTGTCACTCGTCGGCACGGCTGAAGCCGTGCCCTTCCCAGGTCGTATTTAAAGGGTTGTAACCCGGAGCCTGAAGCCGCCTTTAGAACGTCTGATGCTCGACTTCGGGTGTCTCGACTGAAGTCTCAGCAGTCGCGGCTTTCTTGCGTGTTCCCGGCCCCAGCACCTCTTCCATGCTGATGTCGTCCGTAGCGGCTTCGCCCTTGAACTCGGGGGCCTGATCATCGGCGGACAACATTCCTTCGACGGGCTCTTCAACCGCGGCAGCTTCCGCTTGCTGCGCTTCGCCAACTCCGGCGGCCAACTCAGCGGTTTGTTTGTCGTTCAGCAGTTGCGAGCCTTCCACAACCGAGTCGGCAATCTTTGAAGCGAACAGACGGATCGCACGCAGCGCGTCATCATTGCCGGGGATTACATAATCCACTTCCGTCGGATCGCAATTGGTGTCAACCACTGCGACGACCGGAATGCCCAGCTTGCGTGCTTCGCGCACTGCGATCTGCTCTTTGTTCGAGTCGATCACGAACACCGCGTCCGGCAGCCGGCTCAGATTCTTAATGCCGGCAAGGTTGGCCTGCAGGTGCTTGCGCTCGCGTTCCAGCTTGATAACTTCTTTTTTCGGCAGCAGCTCGTAACGGCCATCCGTGGCCATTTCGTCAAGTTCCTTGAGCCGCTTCACGGACTTTTGCACGGTCACCCAATTGGTGAGCAGTCCGCCCAGCCAGCGCTGGTTGATATAGAAACTTCCGGCGCGACCCGCTTCTTCCGCAATCGCATCCTGCGCTTGGCGCTTGGTACCGACGAAAAGGACCGTCTTGCCCGCGGCGCTCAGGTCCGCCACAAACTTTGACGCCTCTTTGAACATCTTCAGCGTCTTTTGCAAATCAATGATGTAAATACCATTGCGCTCACCGAAGATGTATTCCTTCATCTTGGGGTTCCAGCGCTTCGTCTGATGCCCGAAGTGAACACCTGCTTCGAGCAGCTCCTTCATGGTGATATTAGCCAAACAACCTCCTTTTAGATCTGCATCCTCTGTTCAAGTTGCGAACTCGGGATTGCTTTCCCGTCCCCGCACCGCAGCACGGGAAGAATTGGTGAAACCAGCTTCTAGCTATTAGCTCCTACCTTTTTAGCTAAAACCAAGAACACTGTCATTCCGAGCGAGCATTTCGATTCGCTCGCGAATCGGAAGCACAGTCGAGGAACCTGCTGTTCCTAAACTACCGCTTGCTGAACTGGAAGCGCTTCCTTGCGCCCTTCTGACCGTACTTCTTGCGCTCTTTGCCGCGGGCATCGCGACTGACCAGTCCCTCGGCCTTGAGCTTCTTGCGCAGATCTGCATTGAACAGCATCAGCGCACGCGCAATCCCTAGCTTCACCGCGTCGGCCTGTCCGCTGACACCGCCGCCCGAAACGTTGGCAAGAACGTTGAAGCTGGCTGCCGACTCAGTCGAGACCAACGGCTGCTTTGCGTTGACCCGCTGTGACTCGGTAACGAAATATTTGTCGAAGGCAAGACCGTTGACTTTAAAGTCTCCGCTGCCCGGACGCAAGAACACACGGGCCACAGCCCTCTTCCGGCGTCCCGTTCCGTAGTATTGAACTAAATCAGCCATTAGCTTTTAGCTGTTAGCTCCTAGCTTCTTCTGCTAAGCGCCAACTCTGTGCCTTTCGTTAAAATCTTGAGTAAAATCAAAATCTAGTTCTGATTTTGCTTTAGCTATAAGCTAATAGCTAATAGCTGCTTTTCTACGCCAGCGCCTTGACTTCCGGCTTCTGCGCCGCGTGCGGGTGCTTGTCACCCCGATAAACTTTCAATTTGGTGAACATATGCGTTCCCAATTTGTTCTTGGGCAGCATGCGCTTCACTGCGTCTTCAATAATCCACTCGGGCTTGCGAACCGCGCGCTTCTTGAACTCTTCCGAACGCAGGCCGCCCGGATATCCTGTGTAGCGGTGATAGACCTTCTGCTCGGCCTTCATGCCGGTCATCTTCACCTTCTCTGCATTGATCACGACCACATGATCGCCGGTATCGAGAAACGGCGTGTACGTCGGATTCTCTTTGCCCATCAGAATGCGCGCGATTTGCGAAGCAACGCGGCCGAGCGCCAGACCCGAGGCGTCCACGACATACCATTTGCGCGCAATTTCCCCCGCTTTGGGGAAATACGTTGACATACTTATCTCCCAAAAATATGAAGACTTAAAAAGAAGACCGCTGAGTACCCACGAGAATCTCTCATTGAAGGCCGACTCACTTCACTGAGGATCCTGCATACAAGCGCCGAAGGCGCAGGGCCAACAGGCGGGCAACCGCAGACCTACCGCAGGGTTAATGATATCAGGAAGTTCGGGGATGTCAACGAGGATGCCGGGTGAGGCCTATCTTGAATGTGACAGTTTTGTTATCAGCTGCCGGAAAAGGTCAATTGCCGTCAAAATAGCGAATATCCAAAACGAGTACAAGGCCACGTTCATGGCTAATTCCTCCAAATAGCCAAATAATCCAGAAGAATTACTGGGGTCCACGCAACGCTCAACGAAACTGATAGCTGGGCCCAAGGCTTTTATTGCGAAGCCGTGAAGCGATACGGTACATGAGAGTGCCCAGTACAAAAGGGTCGCTGACATCCCACCGAGCAGCGCGAATGAGAGATTGCGCCGCATTCGACCATACGTTCTATCTTCGCGCGAAGACGTGTCACGCATGCAAGGTTGGAGTAGACCCTGACTTCCGAGCCTCAGGCCTTGGATCGTCCGGAACGCAATCTACTTCGTCTCTGAACCTTTAGACACCGATTCGGCTTTGGGCTTGGAATCTTTTTTTGATCCGGAGTCTTTGCTGGAGTCGCCTTTGCCGGTAGACTCGCCCTTGCCGTCGGAATCCGACTTCGACTCTGAGCTGGATCCTGAGCCGGACGACTTCTTTGCGTAGTCGGTCACGTACCAGCCCGATCCCTTGAACTGCACGGCTGGCGCGGAGATCACCTGCTCGACCTTGCCTCCGCACTCCAGACACTTCTTGACCATAGGATCGGAAAACCGCTGGATTCGCTCAAACACGTGACCGCATTTCTTGCACAAATATTCGTAAAGGGGCATGAAGAGGAATGTGTGGGTCGGACATTCCTGTCCGACAATCGCGAGTTACTACTCTGATTTTAGCATCTGCTTTGGCGAGAGTGATGACTGTCTCGGCCAACTGCCACTAAGTCCTTAGGTCAGCTCGGACAAGAATGTCCGAGCCACATGGATGCTAAACTCCGCGTGTGCCGCAGAAACAGGACCTCGCGCCTGGGCTCTACCTGGTCGCTACGCCAATCGGCAATCTCGAGGACATCACGTTGCGTGCGATCCGTGTGCTCAAAGAATGTGACCTCATCGCCTGCGAAGACACGCGCCAGACGCAAAAGCTGCTGAATCATTTTGGGATAGAAACGCCGATGATCAGCTACTACGAACATAACGAGGCGTCACGAGCTGCAGAGTTGATCGAGAAATTAGCGGCGGGAGCGCGGATTGCAGTGGTCAGCGATGCAGGCACTCCGGGTATTTCAGATCCGGGATTTAGGCTCGTGACGCTGGCCATCGAACGCGGCATGCCAGTGATTCCGATTCCTGGACCCGCAGCTTTCGTGGCCGCGCTGGTCGCGAGCGGCTTGCCCGTGGAGCGCCGTACTCGGACCGACACGTCGAATCGTGGTAGGCCGCGAGCTGACGAAGATCCACGAAGAATTTCTGCGCGGCACGGCGGGTAAAGTCCTGGAGATTGCAAAGAATCGTGGCGAGATCAAAGGCGAAATCGTTTTACTGATCGCGCCGGCTTCGGAAGGCGACTTGCCGTTTGCCGCCATCTCAATCCCGGATCGCGTCGCGAAGTTGATGCGCGAAGAAAAGCTGGATGAAAAAACAGCATTAAAGAAAGCAGCAAAAGAGCGCGGGATCTCGAAGAGCGAAGCGTATAGAGAATTGCAGCAAAAAAGAAGTAACTGTTATGGGCGCAGCCGAGGCGGCTGTCCCCATAAAGGCACCTTCAGCTCTTAGGCTGCTGATAGAGTCCGATCACATTCCCGCCCGGATCTTTGAAACGCGCCGTAATCTCCGGCGCATCCACTCCGATTTGCTGAACAATCTCGCCGCCATTTGCGGTGATTACTTTGAGTGTGCCTGCTGCATCATCAACCATGATGTAAACGAGCAGTCCCGGTGCTGGCGCGGGAGGACGGCCCAGCACGAATGAACCGCTGACCTGGCCAACAGTGTCATCAAATGCAGTCGCGCCATCGCCGCGCTTCCGCATGTTCCAGCCGAATACTTTTTGGTAGAAATCAGCCGAGCGGGCAATGTCAGTGGTCGGTAATTCGATGTAGCAGATTTTCCCGTTACCCATGGTCGGAGCCATACATTCCTACTTTCCGCTCAATTCTTTCTTTACGGATTCGCTGACTACCTTACCATCCACGCGCATGCCTTGCGCGGCGAATTTTGCCATGGCGTTCTTCATCACCGTGCCCATGTCTTTCATAGTGGGAGAACCCATCTCGGCGATGACCGCCTTCACTCCGGCGGCGATCTCGGCTTCACCTGCAGCTTTGGGCAAGTAGCTTTCGATCAGCACGATCTCGGCGGCTTCTTTGTCGGCCATTTCCTGACGGCCGCCTTTGGTGAACTGCTCGACCGAATCTTTGCGCTGCTTGATAAGCGTGCTCAATACCTGCTGCGCTTCTTTGTCGTCGAGGTCGGCCATCTTCTCAATCTTGCGGTTCATGAGCGCGGATTTCACCATGCGCAAGGTCGAGAGCCGTGCCTCGTCGCGCGCCTTCATGGCAGCAGTGATATCTTTTTGAATCTGGTCCACAAGAGACATGGTGGGAATTATAAGCTGAGGCTCACCACGGAGACACGGAGACACGGGAAATTGAGGAATTGTGTGATCGAGTGATTGGGAAATTGACTAAGCAATCGTCCCGGCTTTCCAGTTTCTCAATCCGCTCCGTGCCTCCGTGTCTCCGTGGTGAAAACAGTTCTTACAAGATATGCTGAACATTCATCCCGCAACTCGCGATGATGTGCCTACATTGCTGATGTTAATCCGGCAGCTTGCGGCATTTGAAAAGAAGCCGCACAAAGCAATTGTCACTGAAGCCGATCTATTGCGCGATGGCTTTGGTCCGCAGCCGAAGTTTCGCGCATTGATTGCCGACTGGGACGGCCAGCCTGCCGGGTACGCGTCGTTCTTTTATTTTTATTCCACCTTTCTAGGACGTCCAGCACTGTTTCTCGAAGACCTGTTTGTGCTCGATCAGTTTCGCGGAAAGGGCCTCGGCAAAGCTCTGCTCGCGTCAGTTGCAAAGCTTGCAGTTGACGAAGGCTGCTTCGGCCTGCGCTGGGAAGTGCTCGACTGGAACCGGCCCGCGATCGAATTCTATGAAAAACTGGGAGCGACGTTCCTGGACGAGCGCAAGGTCGTGAGCTTTGACGAAGAAACCATGCGGCGCGTCGCGGGGAGCCGATAACTTATCGACCACGGAGACATGGAGACACGGGGGAAGAAAAAATAAAGTCCCTAAGTTTTTTCGGCATGACTGATTTTCTCCGTGCCTCAGGGTCTCCGTGGTGAAAAAGACTTTTTATGAGAGGAATTCGAATCATCGGCGCGGGGCTTGCAGGTTCAGAAGCAGCGTGGCAGTGTGCGCGGCGGGGTGTGCCAGTTGATCTTTACGAAATGCGGCCGGTGCGTTCGACGCCCGCGCATCAGACGTCTGACTTCGCCGAACTCGTCTGCTCCAATTCACTGAAATCTGAGAGCGAGAACACGGCACCCTGGCTGCTGAAGGAGGAAATGCGCCGGTCGGGATCACTGCTGATTGAGATTGCGCGCGAATGCGCCGTCCCCGCAGGGCATGCATTGGCAGTGGACCGCGCCCAGTTTTCCGCGAGAGTGACAGAGGCTATTTCCCGTGAGCCGCTGATCAAGATTCATCGCGAGGAAGTTACCAGCATCGATGAATCCGAGATCACCATCATTGCAACCGGCCCGTTGACCTCGGATGCGCTGGCGGGTGAGATTGCGAGGTTGAGCACGGAGTGTGTGGCTCGGACATTCCTGTCCGAGGCCGAAACTGAGCCGGACTCAGGGCCGGATCGGACA
>QHZW01000268.1 GCA_003224815.1 Acidobacteriota bacterium
CCCATAGATGCTTGTCGACCGATGCTTGTATCAGCTGTGCGGTAATCCGAACCTGGTTACCTGAACGCAACACTGTACCTTCCACAATGGCATCCACGTTCAACTCTCTCGCAACCAGAGGCAAGGACTTGCGTGCACCTTTGTAGGGCATCACCGACGTGCGGGAGATCACTCTCAGCGCGCCGATCTGGGCCAGATCCGTGATTAGTTCGTCCGTCATGCCATCGGCGAAATAATCCTCCGCATCGCCAGATAGATTTTCCAGCGGAAGCACCGCCAGAGACATAATAGGGCTGGTGGGCGAAGCATTCGCGGGTGAATGCTTCCGCCAACGGATGACAGCGACCACGACGATGGTTAACAGAACTACCGAGACACCAATGATCTTCCAGGAAAGCGGTCCTGGCAGTCGCGTAAACATTGCTTGTTCAGCCACGGCGGGAGCCGAATCACGGGTACCCGCAGTCGCAGGTGTTTCCTGCGCTAATTTAGCTCGTCCGGAATCCCGCTGGACAACAGCAACTTCGGCAACGAAACGGTAGCCGCGGCGGGGTATGGTTTCGATGAAGCGTGGGTTGTCGGCGGAATCGCCTAAAGCACCCCGGAGCTTCGCGATTGCAACATTAACCGCCTGATCGAAATCGCCAAAACTCTCATCCGGCCATATGCGTGCACGCAAATCTTCCCTGGTAACGACCTCACCTGGGCGTTTCAGCAATATTTCCAGGAGTTTAAATGGCTGCTGTTGGACCCTGATTCTAATGCCACTCTTGCGAAGTTCTCCCGAGTCGGGATCGACTTCATAGGTCCCAAAGCGCAAGACCGAGGTGTGTTGCTGCAGTCTCTCCATCAGAGCCTCGCGTCCGCACGAAGTCTAGCACGATTCGAGCAATCTAATCCGAAGGATATGTTTCGCTCTAATCTTCTCGGAATCAGGGGCTTAGCTGGAAACATGAAGACTATCAGAAGAGCAGCCTGGGTGAATTGACCCCTCGCCTCCAGTCGAGTCTTATGAGCGCAGATAGGGCGAGAACAAATCGGCGCCGGGTCGGCTGAGAGAGATGGAGTCGGTATGAATCAACAGTTCGAAGGGCGGAAACACTGCCATTTGGCACTTCGACAATTCATCACAAGGAGACGGCATGCCGGTCGAACTCGAAATGATTTTCCTGCTCACCCGAAGCAGAAAGAAAGCGTTTCTGGTCGTGGTCAAGTTTGGCGAGGGGTGGATGTGTGGTTGTGCAGTCTTGTGAGTTAGCCTTCAGCGCGAATCAAGCGGATAGCCCGCCCGATCGTGATCAGCAATGACAAAACACAATGTCGAACACTCCTAGAACGACACGGTATTCGTCTTTGTCACTGAAAGACGTGGTCTGTCTCTGCGCCGGACCTGGTGACGATGAAGCATGGCAGGAGTTCGTCTCCCGGGTGGGAAGGCCCATCAGCCTCACTATTATGCGTACGGCCTCTCGCTGGGGCGAGCCTTCTCGCTCGCTGGTGGAGGATCTGGTCCAGGTAACCTACCTCAAACTCTGGGAAGGGGGCTGCCGCCTGCTGCGGGACTTTGCTATCCAGCGCCCCGAAGCGATTTTGGGATATTTGAAGAAGACCGCCGCTAACGCCACTCACGACTATTTCAAGCATGGCCACAGCCAATCATCTGGCGGTGACGAACCGCATGTTTCCACCAGCGATATCGAGCCCGCAGCGGGGAACCAGGCTCATGGCAGCGAAGAAAGGATCGCCCTTGGAGTGTTTTTGACTGAGATCGATGAACACCTGAAGCATTGCTTGACCGGGCCCGACCAGGAGCGCGACCGTATGATTTTTTGGCTCTACTTTCGGCAAGGAATGAGCACCAAAGAAATCGCCGCCCTGCCCACCATCAGACTGGGCACTAAAGGGGTGGGAAGCGTCATTGAACGGCTGAAGCATGGCATTCGGGAGCAGATCCTTGGGGTTCGTTCGGCTTCCGACGATGGCGAGGGGGTAAAGTCAAAAGCAAATTCCCATGCGAACTCGTATTAGTGGTGTGGGGAGTGTCGGAATTTGGGACGTCCATTGAACAAACATATTGATAGCAAAGAGCTGAACGCTCTCGTGCCCTCGTTTTCGGAGAGCGGACAGGAGATGCCTGGGCTTTCTCCGGACTCCATTCGCGAGGCCGAGCGTCACGTGCGCTCATGCGTCGATTGCAGCCGGAGCGTATCGAAATACCGGCAACTCGTGAATAGATTATCGACGGCAGTCTCGGAAATCGTATCGCCGGGCGCTGACTGTCCCAAAGATGAAGATGTCGACTGGTATGAAGTGGCTGCCGGACTGTGGCCGGAGTTGAAGGCAAGGCAGTTGATGCTACATGCATCTCTTTGCGACCACTGCGGACCCCTGCTTCGCGCCGCCACGTCCCTGGACAACGAGCCGGCTCCTAATGAAGAAAACCTCCTGACGCAACTCAAGAGGCCGTCGCGGCCCAAATCTGTCCGTCGGAGTGTGCTGTCTCTGCCAGCCCCTTGGCAGTTCATGCGGTGGTTGGTTCCAGCGGTGGTGCTCATGGTAATTGTTGGAGTTTTAGCTACGAGACCGCGGTCATCGCCAACGCCATTGTCTGGGCCAAAGTTAGCCGAATTCGCTGTCAGTACTTACAAGCAGCACGCCCGCGGTAGTCTTGCGCTCGACGTTCGTTCGGAGTCGCAGCAGGCGCTTAATGAATGGTTCAAAATCAAGTCCCCTTTTTCCTTGGCTTTGCCGGCGTCTCCCGCGGCGCCTGGCGAGGAGCGACCGTACCGCCTGGAAGGTGCGCGACTGGTCGAACTCGGCGGCAAGACTGCGGCCTACATCGCCTACCGGATGCAGACGGGCCCTGTGGGCCTGATGGTGACGCCCGATTCGGTGGCGGTCGCTTCAGGAGGAGTCGAAGTCGATTTTAAGAAGGTGAGTTTCCACTACGGAATGGTCGAGGGATACAAGGTTGTTAGCTGGTCGATTCACGGGCTGACTTACGCTCTGGTTTCGCAGGAAGGAAACAGCACGCAGCAATCCTGCATGGTTT
>QHZW01000269.1 GCA_003224815.1 Acidobacteriota bacterium
TCACAAAGAATGTTCTTGCTGAATTCCAGAATACTGTGATTTACTTGAACGTTCAATCAAGTCTCGTTGGAAGACTCATGAAAGTACTGTTGCTCGCATTACTGCTGTTCACCACTGGTGCATTTGCCGAAAGCCAAGAGAAGGTCGCTTCAAACGACGCCTCAGCTGGCAAGTCGCTGATTCTCACCATCACTGTCCCTGCATCGCGCACTGAAGTGTGGAAAGCATTCGCCACCAGCGAAGGCTTGAGCACCTGGCTGACGCCCAGCGCCGTAGTTGATCTTCGCCCTGGCGGCGAGTGGACGGCGCATTATCCCGGCGGGAAAACTGGCGGTGGCACCATTGTCAGTTTCGTCCCCGAAAAGGAGATCGTCATTTCTGCGATGGCGCCGGAGCAGTTTCCAACCGTGCGCTCCACTCGCACCCACGCGCGGTTTCGCTTCGAATCACGTGGCAATTCAACCATCGTGGAACTCGAACAGACCGGATGGCAGCAGGGCGAGGAATGGGACAAGGCCTACGAGTATCTATTCGCCGGAAACGCCGAGTTGCTCGCCACGCTCCACCATCGATTCGTGAACGGCCCCATCGACTGGGTAAAGGTTTGGGGCGCGGCGGCGAACGCGCACTGAAAAGGGAAACACATGAACCTGCACACATTGAATATCTGGGCGATACTTGTGGCCGCACTGGCGGCATTCGTGCTCGGTGGGCTCTGGTATTCGCCCGTGGCATTTCACGGAGCATGGAAGAGAGCAAACGGTTTTGGCACCGATCACCCAGCGGCAGGGCCGAAGATCTTCTTCGTCGCTTTCGTTTTGAGCCTGATCATGGCCTTCAATCTCGCCATGTTTCTGAATGATCCGAAGACGAACCTTGCCTGGGGTGCGACGGCCGGCTTTCTCGCCGGCTTCGGCTGGGTCTTTATGGGGATCGCAATAGTCTCGCTATTCGAGCGCCGTCCATTGTCCTACGTTCTAATAAACGGCGGGTATCTGACGATCGCGCTCGTGGTGATGGGGGCAATTCTCGGCGGCTGGCGCTAGCCCCCTCCACCCTGGCATCCCGAATCCGTTCGCCGCAGGCAGACTGAAGAGGGACCTTTCGCCAGCATCGGCGTATGCAGGGCCGAGAATTATGGGCTGAGCGCCCTTTGCGATCTCTGCCGTCAGAAGCTTTTGACGCGTCGGATCCCCACTCAGGCTGTAAAATAGATATCAGTTAAGCCCCACTCTTCACAATCGCGAAAAGGTATCCACAAGGTATTCACCATGTCACAACAAAACGGTAATTCGTCTAACGGTAATTCCACCAGCCTTCGCCTTAAGACCGGCCTCGCCGAAATGCTCAAAGGCGGCGTCATTATGGACGTCACGGATGCTCGCCAGGCAGAGATCGCCGAACGGGCCGGCGCCGTTTCGGTAATGGCGCTCGAGCGCGTTCCGGCGCAAATCCGCGCCGAAGGCGGAGTTGCGCGCATGGCTTCGCCGAAGAAGATTCGCGAGATCATGGCCGCTGTCTCAATCCCCGTTATGGCGAAATGCCGCATCGGCCACTTCGCCGAGGCGCAAATCCTGCAAGAGCTCGGCGTCGATTTCGTGGACGAGAGTGAAGTGCTGACGCCGGCGGATGAAGCGCACCATGTGGACAAGCACGCCTTCAAGGTACCGTTTGTTTGCGGCGCGCGGAATCTGGGCGAGGCGCTTCGGCGCATCGCCGAGGGTGCGGCGATGATTCGCACCAAGGGTGAGGCTGGCACCGGAGACGTGGTGCACGCCGTCAAGCACATACGCCAGATTGTGCAAGAGATGAAGATTCTCACCGTGCTCGGTGAAGAAGAACTTTACGCCAAAGCCAAAGAGCATCAGGCGCCGTATGAACTGATCAAGCTGGTCGCGAAAGCAGGGAAGCTGCCGGTCCCGAACTTCTCCGCCGGGGGCATTGCCACGCCCGCCGATGCGTCCCTCGTAATGCAGCTTGGTGCCGAAGCGGTGTTCGTCGGCTCGGGCATCTTTATGGGCAAGCGCACCTCGTGCGTTCACTCTGTTTCCAACCATCCTTACGATGACACTTGCGCCTTCGCTCCTCCTGAAGAGGCGGAGAAGCGCGCCCGCGCGATCGTGAAAGCGGCCACACACTTCAACGACCCTAAAGTTCTACTTGAGGTCAGTGAGGATCTGACCGGAGCAATGAAAGGTCTCGCGGTGGCCGCGATGGATGAAGCCAGCATGATGCAAACTCGGGGCTGGTAGCAGTTCCTTCGCTTCGCTCGGGATTTCGGCAGCGGGCTCAGACGCCCGCTGGGCGCCTCAAGATGCAGACCCGAGCCTGGTAGCTGTTCCCTCAGCTTTGCCCGTAGCTTTACCCTCGCCGCAGCAGAATCGCACCGGTTTGAGATGCGGTACGTTTCTGACTAGAATACCGGCCACCTTCACTTCAAGATTTTAGAGGCATGCCATGAAGATTGGTTTTTCCCTTCCAAACATCGGGCCCATCGGAACCGCGGAAGCCGTCACGAAAGTTGCGCAGCGCGCCGAAGCGCTAGGCTACAGCAGCTTATGGACTATCGAGCGATTGTTATATCCGCTGAACCTGCAAGTTCCTTATCCCGGCACGCCGGACGGCTCCCTGCCTGAAATTTACAAGCACTCGCTCGATCCGCTTGAGGCGCTGACATTCGTCGCCGGTCAGACGAAAAAGATCAAGCTGGGCACCAGCGTCCTCGACATGCCTTACTACAATCCGGTGATGCTTGCCCGCCGCCTGAGCACGCTCGACTTCCTTTCGAACGGCCGGCTGATCGTCGGTTTGGGCCTGGGCTGGTCAAAGGATGAAATGGAAGCGACCGGCGCCGACATCACAAAACGCGGCGCCCTTGCCGACGAATTCCTGCAAGTGCTCAAGACCATTTGGACCACCAACCCCGTGGAATTTCATGGAAAGTTCTACAACATTCCCAAGTCATACATTAATCCCAAGCCGGTGCAGAAGCCGCATCCGGCAATCTATCTGGGAGCATTTGTCCCAGCGGCGTTGAAGCGGCTGGCGAAAGAGGCTGATGGATGGAATCCGGTTTTCCTCCCCATTCCCGTCATGGCACAGATGTTCGACGGTATCAAGCAAATGGCGAAAGAAGCTGGGCGTGACCCGTCAGAGCTGGGCATGCTCGTGCACGCTCTTCTCGAGCTCACCGACACGGCCTTGGACAACGATCGGGCAATTTTCTCCGGCTCGCTCGAACAAATTGCCGATGACGTGCGCGGCTGCGCGAAAATCGGCATCGGCGAAATATTTTTCGATCCGGCATTTTCTCCCGGTGGGCAGTCACTTGACCGTTGGATGTCGCTGCTGGAACAGTTGCAACCGATGATGAAAGTAAGCTGAACGCGGCTCTGGAATTGCGATTTAGATCTTGCCCCAACTGATGACGCGTTCAGGTGTGATGCGGATCACCGGAGCATCGTCGGTGAGCATCCCTGAGCGATATTGAGGATATTTCGTTCTCAACTGCTCAAGCGCGCGCTTGCGCTCCGCAGGATCGGACACTAACTCTGCCCCTCCGCGCACCAGCACATACCACAAACGTGTCCAGTCTTCATCGTATTCATCGATGAGCAGCGCCACTTGCGGTGTCTGCTCGATGTTCTTCACCCGCGCCAGCTGCGAAGCCGGCACCTGCTTTGGCTTGCGATCGATCGCGGAGTAAAACACCGGGCCATCATAGACG
>QHZW01000093.1 GCA_003224815.1 Acidobacteriota bacterium
CAGATCAGACTTGCCCTTCTCTTCGAGAATTTTTTCCAACTCATAGCTGACGTCGAAATGATCTTCGATCGCCGTCTTTCCGCGCCCGGTTACCATGATGATCTGATTGCATCCGGCCGCCAGCGCCTCCTCGACTCCGTACTGGATAATCGGCTTATCGACAATGGGCAGCATTTCCTTGGGTTGGGCCTTCGTGGCAGGCAGAAACCGCGTGCCGAGTCCCGCCGCCGGAAACACCGCTTTGCATACTTTCATTTAACGAAACTCGCTTTCTATTTATGTAATGCCGAATAGATGAACTTGCTTCGATGCAGGTTTGAATCCTGGCGACCTCTGCGGCAACAAAGTATCACAGTTGTGACCGGAGACTCCGGTGCATGAGGAACATCGGCAGGGCGGATCCTCGTTCAGATTAGCTGACCTGGAATGGATTGCGACGCGATGAGTTTAAAGAGAGGAATGCTGGAGTGCCCAGGCCTGCAGCTACTTCATTTCCTGCAGCTTCGATTTGGCAAACTCTGCCGCCTCGCTCTGCGGAGCTTCTTTCTGAATCTGCTCATACTGCTTTTTCGCTTCCGTATTATTGCCCGCCGCCTTATACGCTTCGGCGAGTTGTACCTCAGCAGCCGTTTTGCCCACGGTTTGCGTCGGATTGTGGATCAGCTGTTTGTAGATGTTGATCCCGTCCTGGCTGCGGTTGGTGTCCAGATACAACGATGCCAGCGCCATCTTCGCCAGAGAAGACAACTCCGAATTGTGATATCCGGCAACGTTCTTGAATTCACGTTCAGCGGCAACGTTATCACCCGTGCTGGCAGAAGTCACTCCGAGGAAATAGTGCGCGAAATCAGCTGAACGCGTGTGTGGATACCTGTTCACGATCGCCTGGAACTGCTTGTGCGCTTCAGTCGCGCGCTCCGTCCCTGAACCGAAAGTAGGTTCGTTCAGTTGGGGCGGCATTCCCGCAGGCCGCACCGGAGTATTCATCGTCTGGACAGCTTTGGTGAAGTCCGCGCTGGCCTTTTCGTCCTGCTTTTCGAGGTAATACCAACTACCCAGGGCCGCAGAAATCACCACTATGAGAACGATCGAGCCGGCAAAGATCTTGCCCTTGTGCTCAACGCTCCAGTGGACAGTCTGCTCCGCCACTTGGATCGTGGCCCTACTGAATTTGTCTTGTTTTAATTGACGACGGGTTTCTGCGCGCACAAACTTCCCTTCTGTCTGGATAGAATCGGAAAATTCAGTCTATCAGCGGAAAATCGCGAGCGCAAAGGACGCACGCCGCTCATTGAGCTCTGATGAGGCTTGAAGCTGCGCGGCCAGTGATGTTTACGGAAACTATCGCGACGCCTCTTCGAGAATGCCCTTTTCCAGCTTCTCCTGGCACTCAATGCAGTGGCGAGTCCAGGGCACTGCTTCCAGCCGCTTAGGATTGATTTCTTTACCGCAAGAAATGCATTCCCCGAAGTTGCCTTCGCGGATGCGCGCAAGCGCCCCTTCCACCATCTGCAGGAGTTGGCGGTCGGCGTTGCTCTGGTGGAACAAGAATTCCTTGTTGTAAGAGCTGGCGGCCTTGTCGGCGATGTCTTGCGCCGTATCTTCGTCCGCGCTACGGCCGTCCTGCTGCGTTCGCGTTACCATGCGACGCAAGTCCTGCTGCCGTACTTCCAGCTTCTTCTTAAACGTTTCTAACTTCTTTTTGTCCATCTGACTTCCAGACTGCGCCTGTAACCCTGAATCGCCCCAGACGCGAAAACCAAACCGGAATAATATTCGCGTCAAATAAGATGCGTCAACTCGTGTATAGGGTTCAATCCGAGTTGCTCTTCACTTTGCCATCGGACCGTCCATGCTCGCCAGTGCGTATCCCAGCACAGCCATGCATGCGGCATTCTCACGCAGTTCTTCTGGAACGACCTTGTCGAGCGTGTCGGCCGGAGTGTGATGATACGTGAAATACTTCAATCCGTCTTGCCAGATTGCGAATGCAGAAACGCCCTTGTCCGCCAGGGGCTCGATGTCCGTCGCGGGCGACTCCGGAACGACCTGGATGAGATTGGCGCCGATAGGACGCAATGCGTCCTGAACCGGCGAAAGCTCCTGCGCGGCAGCCGCGCTGATCTTTGCTGAGAATCCCAACGGATGCTCTGCTCCCAAATCACTCTCGATCGCAGCGAATTGAGCCCCCATGTCACCGGCGTGGTCGCGCGCATAGGTGTCGCGCCCGGTCGCTCCTGCCTCCTCGTTCATCCATGCAATCACGCGGATCGTGCGTTTCGGGCGCAAGTTCAAACGATGAAGCAGTTCCGCAGTTTCCATCGCGACCACAACTCCGGCGCCATCGTCAATCGCCCCTGTCCCGAGGTCCCAGGAATCGATGTGCCCAGAAACAATCACTACTTGCTCCGGATGTTCGGAACCTTTCAGATCTGCGATCACGTTATAACTTTGAACCTCAGGTCCAACTCGCGTCGGCAGAGACAAATGAATCTTCACGGGTCCTCGCGCGGCCAGGCGTGCGATCAAATCCGCATCTTCCGCCGTTACAGCGGCCGCGGGGATATGCGCGTCAGTGCTCCAGCCCGCATGCGGCAACCGGTATGCGCCGTCGCCCGCCGAACGCACCAGCGATGCAATCGCGCCCAGGTTGGCCGCTGCGACCGCGCCAACGCTGCGATAACGTACAGCGTCCTCGTAAGCCTCGCCTGCATGGCCTGCGAGGGCCTGTCCTGAATCGAAGCGCTCCGCAAAAAGCACGATTTTGTCTGCGACCCTGTCCCGTCCCAGTGCCTTGAGTTGATCGAAGTTGTGCACTACGACAATTTCCCCGGTGATCCCGCCTTGCGGAGTGGGCGAATTGCCATACAAAGCCGTGAGAACAATCTTCTGAGTCGCGCCGGCGACCTGCCCCGGATACTCGACCAGCTCCGCGGAATCGTTTCCGCGCAAGAACTGCCGGACTGGCACCGGCTCCAAGTGCACATCAAGGCCCAGCTTGCGGAGTTCGTCCGCAACGTAGTGAACGGCTGCATCAGTCTGCGGCGAACCCTGCGTTCGCGGACCGATGCTGTCCGTCAGATATTCGAGTTCTTTGTAAGCGTAATCATCTTGCATCGCTGCTTCGCGGATGCGCGCCAGTTCGCCCCTGAGCTGCGGTGAAAATGCTCGTGTGGCGGACTCAGCCTCTTGTGGAAGCTTTGCCCATGCCGGTGGGGGTTGCTGACAAACGCAAACAGTCGCAAGTAGCGACACAAAAAATAGCGAAGCAATCAGGCGCATTACCACCTCGAAAGGTTTACAGATTTTCAAATCTGCGAATTGTGGAATTGAATTCGGACCACAGAGCATTTCGACAGAAACACAATTCGTCAATTCAAATTCCCCAATTCCGAAATGGTCAGAACCCAGACTGATTCAAAGGAGCGGCCCCAGGATTCAGTCAAAAAGATCCAGGCAAAAAATTGTGGCCTCATTTCTGAGGCCACTAAATCTAAAAGAGGCGATTGGCAGGAAAAATCAGGGTTGGTAAAAAAAGATGCCGCTCTTGCTGAAGGAGCGGCTCAGGTCGGGTCGAGGATCACGAAAGAAGAGGGTCGAAATCATTGGGTTTTGGCGGCCTCTTTATCTTGCCATGTGAAATTGCACTTGCCGAGCCAAAGTGGCGGGCCATCACGCGAGCATCCGCCTTAAATGCTAAGTGCAGCAAATTGTGTGACTTACAAGGTCATTGACGCATTCGGGCGCTGGCAAAGTAATCATGTCGGAATGTGCAGAATTGTGCACATTCGCTGCACCAGGCCACTCATCGGGAACATTCCGCGTTAGCGATGCGTCTTACCTGATGAGAACAACTCTGGTAATGTTCCAGCACAGCTCTGGAGGTGTGAAATGGCGCGCCTGCCGCTCGTCGCTCTTGTCTGCCTGGTTGCGAATCTTGCCACATCGCAAACGCCACCTCCCCCTCACACGGCACGCCAGGCGCTGATTGAAATGTTCTTTGGCACTGGTCCGAATCATCTCGAGAAACACCTTCCTGATATCACGCGTAATGCGTTTAAGAAAATGCCTTCGGCGAACGGAATGAACTCTCTTGATGAGTTCAGCATGATTGCTTCTCAGCTGAAAGCCGGTGGCAAGTTTGAGACGTTCGAGACCGGGCCGACGTTGTTGAGCACCGAAGATCCAAACAACGGAAAAGTCGAGCTGACCGTCGAGCGCGACGATCTGGGTGGGGATGAAGATCAGATCGAACTAGCACTTCACATCACAAAAAATTTCAAAGAAGAATCGCTGCCGATCATTCCTCGTTTCACATTTCTCATGGCGCAACAGGCAGACGTGTGGCGCCTGAATGAGATTGACATCACTGTCAAAGTGCCGCTCTCTGACCCGACATTCCTGAAAAGCATCGAGTACCATCAGCGCAGCCAGAACGAGATGATGACCATCTATACCGTGCAATCAATCGTAGGCGCTGAAAAAAGCTACTCTGCGGCGCAAGGCGCATATGCGTGCAGTCTTTCTGCACTGGGCAGTAGTGCCGGTACGGAACACCGCACCTATCTTTTTGACCGGCAACTCATCAGCGGTAAGAAGAATGGCTACATTTTCGTGATCTCGAACTGCGATGCAGCGCATTACAAAGTTGTCGCGGAACCGGAAGTTCCAAACTCCGGCCAGCGCGCTTTCTGTTCGGATGAGGGCGGCACAGTCCGTGCATCGGCCGACGGAAAGGCGACCACGTGTTTAAGCAGCGGTGAGGTTGTGCGGGACGGAGGTGGACCCACCGGGATCACCCTAGTAGTCCCGTCTACCGATGTTACTGGAGCGAATGCGACGCCCTCGGCCAAGCCGGCGACTGCAAACAGCCCTGCGAAACAATCCAGAAAGGCGACAGATCGAGTGCGCGTCTCGGCCGGTGTAATGCACGGGCTCCAAGTAAGGAATGTGTATCCAGCTTATCCCGCGGAAGCGAAAGCCGCCGGAGCACAGGGTTCTGTCGTTTTGCATGCAATCATCGGAACAGACGGCAATATTCAATCACTGAACGTGCTCAGCAGCGCTTCCCCTTTGCTGGACCAAGCTGCTCTCGACGCGGTACGGCAGTGGACATATCGTCCCTACTTGTTAAACGGCACCCCGGTGGAAGTCGATACGCAGATCACGGTAAATTTCACCCTTGCTTCAAGGTAATGTCTCGGTTCACCTGAATTAAGTCTGAGACACATCATTCTTCGCCTACCCCCGCATCCTATTTCCTGAATTCCTCAATTTCTGATAAACAAAAGCTTGCACCGGAGGCGCGTTTGGGAAGACGTTTTGCACTTGTAGCAGTTTCGTTGGCGGCGATATTCGCAACTGGTTGCGGCAGTAGCGGCAGCAGCAAGACAGGCCAGTTGCGATTCATGCAAGCGTCTCCGTCCGCTCCTCACGTCGATCTCCTGATCGACAACACAACCCAAGCTTCGAATTTGGCCTATGGCAATACAACTGGGTATCTCACCGTCAAAGTCGGCAACCGGCGTCTTGATGCCGTCCCGGTAAATTCCACCTCGGCAATTCTGGATCTCTCCGTCCCGATCACTGAGAACGGGAACACTACAGTGCTGCTGACCGGATCAACTGGAAGCATTAAATCCTTAACGCTGACTGACGGCGGTACTACATCAACTACCGGAGATGGTTACGTTCGCGTGCTGAATGCTTCGGTCAGCATGGGAGCGGCTGACGTTTACATCGTTGCCGCGGGCAGCGGAATAACCGGAGTTACTCCGGTCGCGACCGGACTGGTACTCAACCAGAGCGCCGGATATCACTTAACTCCGGCGGGTAACTATGAAGTTTTGATGACTTCGCCCGGCACGAGCAGCGTCTTGCTTGATAGCGGCCCGATCAATCTCGCTTCAGGCGAGAACTGGACCTTCATTGCACTCGACGGTGCTGGCGGAGGCTTTTCTTTCTCCTTACTTAAAGATCAATAAGCAGAATCGATGAACTCCTGACGCCGCAAAAAGGCCCGGAATGCAACCATCCGAATAAAATGGAAGTCTTTTCACTGGGCATTATTTCCGTTTTTTCCGTGCCTTTCCACAAACAAGTCATCGCGTCCACAGTTTTCGCACAGGTGTGGCGCGATTTTTCATTGCTGAAAATTCTGGAGTGCGAGACATTGCAATCACTGCAGGCGTGAACGATACGCTGCCAGTGATCGCGCAAGGCTGGTTCTGCGGCAGTTCGCGAGAGCGAATTGCCGAGCGGTTCCCAAAGCGTGCAAGCGTTGTGGGCAACCCGGGCGTTGCGGCCTCCTCAGAACTCGGTCTCGCATGGCGGGACCGCAAGCCGGCAACGCGCGATTCGGTGCAACTGCGCTTTCGAGCGCGGGGGTGCCACCGCAGATCGCAGTCCAATTGAAATGGTCGCTGATGACAGCGGCGGTTTGGTTCGACGGCAGAGCGCGGGCGACGGCAGAAGGAATTCACGCAAGCAAACGCGGACTGGGTGGCTGGCCCAGACCGCATTATTTTTTGCCTCCCATCCGTAATCCGGGTAACTGTTCGAGAAAATGATTGCCAAATGACTATCAAAAAAATGAATTTCGGATTCGTTTTCCAAATCAGGCGCACGCCATCCACAGAGAGACTACGAGTACTATCAGTTTCGCGTTGGACGAAAAACTTTCCTGAAAGACAACTTCGAACAAATTTAAGTGGCGACTACTGATTACATTTCCGCGCAGGCCCTTCCTGCAAACATCGAAGCCGAACGCTCCATTCTCGGCGCAATTCTTCTCGATAATCTTTCCTACAATCAGGCCGCCGAGCATCTCAAGGCCGAAGACTTTCTTCTGGATTCGCACCGGCGCATCTACGCCCGCATGGTGGATCTCTCGGAGGCGTCGCACTCGATCGATCTGATAACGCTATGCGAGGAGCTTGGCCGTCACGGCGAACTCGAAGCAATTGGCGGCGCGGCGTACATCTCGGGACTGCTCGATGGTGTCCCAGATCGCCCCAGCATCGAGCACTACATCAAGATTGTCCGCGATAAAGCCCTGTTGCGTGGACTGATTCACACCGCGACGGCGGCAATTGCCCGCGCCAGCGAGCAAGCAGATCCCGCCGAAGAGATCCTGAACGACGCCGAAGCCCAGATTTTCCAGCTTTCGGAAAAGCGAATTGGTCGCGGCTTCATGGGAGTGCTGGAGATCATCAAAGAGTCGTTCGGCTCAGCTGATGCTCTGCTGCAACGCGGCAGCCGCATCACCGGCCTTGAGACGCATTACGTTGATCTCGACGAAAAGACCAGCGGTCTGCAAAAATCGGATCTGATCATTGTGGCCGCGCGCCCTTCGATGGGCAAAACGTCTTTCGCCATGAACATCGCAGAAAATGTTTCCATTGAAGATGGGAAGACCGTCGCTGTGTTTTCCCTCGAAATGTCGAAGGAGGCGCTGCTGCAACGCATGCTGTGCTCGGTGGCTCGGGTTGATGCGCATAAGTTCCGCACCGGCTCGCTGTGGCAGGACGACATGCGCAAGATTTCTCATGCGCTCGAAAAATTGGGGCAGGCGCCAATTTTTATCGACGACACGCCCGGTATCACCATCAGCGAAATGCGGGCCAAGTCCCGGCGACTGCTGCAATCGAAAGGATCCCTCGATTTGATCGTTGTCGATTACCTGCAGTTGATGTCCGGCGGCGGCAAGCGCTATGAGAATCGGACACAGGAAGTTTCCGCGATTTCGCGCGGCCTGAAATCGCTGGCGAAGGAACTGGCTGTCCCGGTCGTTGCACTGTCGCAACTCAGCCGGGCGCCGGAAAGCAGAGGCTCAGGCGATCATCGCCCGCAACTTGCGGATTTGCGCGAATCGGGCTCGATTGAGCAGGATGCCGACGTGGTCGCGTTCATCTTTCGCGAGGAAGTCTACAAACCGGACGATCCCGAACTCGATGGTGTGGCCGAGTTGATTATCCGGAAGCAACGCAACGGTCCGACGGGCACCGTAAAGCTAGCCTTCCTGAAGAGCTCGACCAGATTCGAATCGATGGCCGCAGGCTCCGATCCGGATGAATAGTCGCCATACTAGGGCGGGCAAAACGCTAGAAGTGAACGCTTCGCCGCCCGAAGCAAAACTGCTCGTTTTTCGGCGAAAACAGGCGTTTTTTGGCCCTGTGGAAAGATTGTGGAACACGCTTTCGGCCAAATGCACTTTCTGAAAACCGACCGCTCAGTCTGGTAGCACAAAAGTTGTAACATTTTGCAACAGCATTGCTATCATCATCTTACATACAGGACTTACGGGCTGTTGCGCTAAGTACTGAAGTTACAAAGCTTTAACAAACCTCAAAAGTTTTGCACATGCGATAGGCGGAAATCTTCGGCCGTCGATTTTTAGTGGCGACTCCCAGAATGAGCCAGCCCTCGACAATTGATGTGGTTGGCGTCGGGCTGAATGCCACCGACACCATGCTCCTAGTGCCGGAGTATCCAGCCCGCGGCGCAAAGGTAGAATCGCATTCTGTCAGAATTTTGCCGGGTGGGCAGGTAGCAACCGCGATGATCGCCTGCCAGCGCTGGGGCATTCGTACTCGCTATGTCGGCAAGCTCGGAGACGACTCCGCCGCACAAGTTCACCGCAATGAGTTCGACCGCGCAGGCGTCGACACACGGCTCATCACGGTTCCAAGTTGCGGAAGCCAGCAGTCGCTCATCCTGGTTGACCCCGAAGGCGAACGCACTGCTGTCGGATACCGCGACCAGCGGCTCGCGCTTCAGCCGGGTGAACTCAAGCGCGAATGGATCATCAATCCTCGCGCTCTGCTCATAGATGGTTCCGACACCGCGGCGGCTGCCCAGGCCGCAGAGTGGGCGCCCACCGCCGGCATTCCCGTCATTGCCGACTCCGACGAAGCTTACCCGCGAATCGACGCGCTGCTTCCGAATATCGACTTCCTGATTGTCAGCCGCGATTTTCCCCGCCGCCTTTGCGGAGAGCCGCACCTCGAACAAGCGTTGCCCATGTTGCAACATCGCCTGAAATGCCGTTTGACCGCGGCCACTCTCGGCAGCGATGGCGTACTTGCCTGGGACGGCAGCAAATTCCATTACGCGCCTGCGTACCGTGTTTCCGTTATCGACACAACCGGCGCCGGCGACGTATTTCATGCCGGATTCATCTACGGCTTGCTTCGTGACTGGCCGCTGCAGCGCCAACTCGAGTTTGCCTCCGCCGCGGCCGCGCTCAACTGCACTGCTGCCGGGGCTCGCGGCGCGATTCAGTCAGTTGAGGAGATCGAGTCGCTGATGGCGAAGAGAGACTTGCATCCCGCGGCATGGGACGTGAGCAAGATGGGCTGAAGTTGAAACTCCCTCTTACGACTCCCCGCACCGTAAACTTGTCGCATCGGATTCCCACGGTCGAAAAATGCGCCTGCTGCGCCTCACTGACGTCGAGACAAGTCCCAGCGACAGGATTTTCCGTTACTCGCGTATGCGGGCTGTGCTGATGGTCCTAATTGCTCTCGCAATCGCCGCTTGGACGGCCGTCCACGCCTTCACTGCCGGATGGAAGCTTGGCTACTACATTGCCGTTGTAATCGTTCTGTTCCTCGAGCTGATGCGCCGATTTGTCGGCGCGCGCTTTCGGCCCTCGAATTGGCTGGTGCGGATGAACGACGTAGGCGTCTTCATCCAGTTTCGTTCTTATCTGAATTATCATTTGCCCGCTGACGACCTGACTGTTGTATTTGTTTCTTTCGGCGAAATCCGGTCTGCGCGTCTGATTCGCGAGCGCGTCACTACGCCCGACCTTCAAGGCCACGGGACCGAGACGCAGTTCCTGTGCTACGTGGAACTTGAACTGGCGGGCGACGTCGCTCCGCTTGCTGTACCAAGATCATCCTGTGCGCATGCAGTCCCCGCCTTTTTTGCGGATTCGCTGGCAAGTCGTGCCTGGCATGCGCAAGTTTCTGGACGCATTGCGCCCGTACACCAACATTGCCGATCCGGTTTCGCTCACCCAAGACTTCGCGCATCTGCAATCGCTTAGCCGCGATGAACAACAAGAGCAATTGCGCGAAATGGACGCGCGAGGGCAGACCGTCGCCGCCATGTACTCCGCACGCCAACTTTACAAATGCAGTCTGGCAGAAGCGAAAGACATGGTGGAGGGGCTGGCTGGCGAGAGTTCGCATGACTCTCAGCAAGGCAAGAGCACTCAGCGGTTGCCGTAGCATAGGCTGCGTCGCGGAGCGACTCTTGCTACTTGCGAACCAGCCGCCTCGGATCGGCAATCAGTGCTTCGACCAGGTCCACGCAGTGATGCGCCAACCAGAATCCGTTTTCCGGAATGCTGCGGTAAACACCGCGTGCAATTCCTTGCCGACTTTGCCGTGCTGTTTGTAGGTGTATGTGGCTGGTGCTACCACGTAGGCGCGGTCTCCTTCGACGTCCACGCTCCACGGCGCGCCGATCTTGGCGACCGCATCGGTGACCCCGTTCTTCTCGTTGTACTCGCCGAACGCTTTCGCCCAGTCGCCGCACGAGTTCCAAACGTGCGGAGGAAACTCGTCGATGATCGAGGCCGGCGAGTCGCATGTCGCCAGCGCTTTGTCTATGGTTTTAGCATCCAGGTTGTCCGCAAACTGATGCACGGTTGCGACGATGTCATCCTTGTCCGACGCGAAGACGGTTCCCGCAGCGAACGTTAACGCGAAGAATACGGCCGCAATTGCGACAGCAGTACGATTGAAATTCATTTGCTCCTCCCGCAAGATCAACGCGCGGAAGTATAGCGCAAACGTGTGGGTCGGACATTCTTGTCCGACAACGCTTTTGGAAAGAATCGGAAAGGACAGGGTTGCCCTACCTTACGTGGTTTCCTAGGGTGGGATGAAGGCTCACTTCTCCCAGTTTTTGCGGGATGGGGTGGGAATAAAAAGGTCAGTGCTTCACCGTCCACCCTTCTCCAAATAATTGCGAAAAATAATTCATCGCGCCCTGCATCCGTTGCTGGCCCGGTCCCATCGGGATCTCGTCCGGCGGGTGCCTCGCTTCTCCCTGATCTTGGGAGAAGTGGGATTCCTCACACCCCGACGCTTCGGGGTCCCCGTTTCTTCCCGGTGGGGTTTTCAACGACTGCCACGCCTCCCGATACCGTTCATACTTCGGCATGGTGCTGCACAGGCAAATTGCATGCATCCCGCGAATCGCCTTCTCCGGGACGATGTACCACGTGTCTTCCAGTGTTGCGTAGGCCGCCACGAAGTCGAACGACCCCGGCCGATACTTCTTGTTATTGCTCTTCAGGTTACAGATATATCCCTTCGCGTTGGGCTGCTTTGCAATCGTGCACTTCACCTGCACCGCTACAAACTTCCCTGGCCCGCCAACCACGCAATCAAATCTCCCCGACTCTCCAAACGGCTTGCTGATCTCCAATCCGTGCTCCACCGCCCGCGCCACAAACACCGACTCTGCCCACTCCCCCCGCTTTTTGTTGTCCCTGATAATTTCCGGTTTCCGCTTTTCCATTTTCAGCCAACTCCAGTTCTCGTGTGGAGCCTGCCCTGAGCTTGTCGAAGGGTCGGACACTCCTGTCCACCTTTGACCCTGCGCATTCGCCTGCACCCACCCCAACTCTGTCATCCCGAGCGAAGTCGAGGGACCTTGCGTTTTGCCCGCGCCGCCATCTCCGTCAGGACCCACCCCGGCCTGTGTGGAGCCTGCCCTGAGCGAAGTCGAATGGTCGGACACTCCTGTCCGACCAGCTTTTGAAAAGAATCGGGAGGGGCACGAGTTCGTAGCCTGCCCTGGGCGAAGTCGAAGGGTGCCGCTAAGCCATTGGATAACCCGCGCTCCAGCGCCTGAGGTGCGCGCCTTCATTCACCAAATAAAATCAGGCGGCATCCAAAATTTGCGAACGCCGCTAAGCCATTGGGTAAACCCGCGCTTCAGCGCCTGAGGTGCACGCTTTCATTCGCCAAATAAAATCAGGCTGCGATTCCAAAACTGTGAACACCGCATTATCTCTCTATTGGAACCTTCTGAAAATCTGGAGGCAATCAAATTCCGAAATAAACGAGGAAAGCATGCCCAAAACGGGAAGTCCCTCGTGAGTGGTGGAAGAGCGGCCATTTATGGCCGCGTAAAGGCGTTCATTTATTGAAGGGGGCTTTAGCCCGCGCCGGCCGAAAGACTCCACAGCCGACCGGTCCAAAACTGACAAACGGAATGTGCATATGTCACAGACACAACCCTGCCGAACTCATACGATCTTGCTGAAATGCCCTTCGATCGAACCTTCTTCGTCACAACCGTGACTTGGCAACGAACCCCGTTGTTTCGCAATCCGCAAAAAACGGAATTGATGATTGACGTGCTGGCGCATTGTCGCGAGCAGAAGAAATACGTCCTTCATGAGTTCGTGATCATGCCCGATCACCTTCATCTTCTACTCACGCCCGCTGCCGGCATTTCGCTCGAACGTGCGATGCAGTTGATCAAAGGCGGATTCTCTTATCGACTGGGCAAATCAAAAAACGGGTCCGTTTGGCAGGAGAGCTTCACGAATCGTATTCGCGATGAGCAGGACTATCAACGGCATGCCGAATACATTCGAATGAATCCCGTTCGTTCGCGGCTGGTGGAAAGCCAGGAGTTGTATCCGTATTCGTCGGCATCAACGAAATTCCAAGAAGCTATCATCACTGCGATTTGAAATTGATGATCCCACGCGTGTAGCTCCGTGGAAGAGAGGCCATTCATGGTCGCATCGCGGACGCGGCGGCTTAAATTTTGACGCTTGCGCCCACGTGGAAGAGCGGCATTCATGGCCGCGTAGAGAGCGTTTGATTTTGTCTGCGGGCTTTAGCCCCGCAGGCCCTAAAGGGTCGGTCGTTTAGGGGACGCGAGACGCGGCTCTGAAGAGCCGCTCTTCCACGACCATTCGTAGATTTCTATCCTTGCTTTCGTTCGATCACGTGCGTAGAAGCGAGTCCGTCTGGAAGAGCCGTTGTGGAAGAGCGGCCATTTATGGCCGCGTCGCGTCTCAATCTGGATCACGCCTTTAGGCGCTGCGGGCATAGGCTCGAGTAAGGGCTCATTCCCTCCGCTCGTAACGTGCGGGCACGAGATCCGCTGGAATTTGCCCGTCGCTGATCTCGACCCACTCTGTCGTAAACGAACCCGTATATCCGAACAACGGCCCCCAAACGTCGTTATGAACATTTACCTCGATGTGAAATTTCTGATCACCATCCTCGAACCACTCGCACACGTCGGCAATACCGGAGAATGCCATCGGGAACTTGAAGCCAATCATTCCTTCATAAAAGCGCTGCTCTCCAGAGCGCAGGCACAAACCCCCGCGATCATCCACACTTAAGTGGATGTCCACCGCGAGATGCTCGTGAGTGCCAAGGTAATCGACAATGCAGCCGCGCTGCTGGCTGTAAATCATGTAAGCGTCAAAACGGCGCGGATGGCGAGTTTCGAAATTACGAATCCATGTGACGGTCTCTCTACCGAACGGGTCGAGGTAAGCGTAGTTCCTGACGGTGAAGGGAATATTGGTCCCATATTCGGGAAACATAATTCGGCGCCAACTGCCCACATACAGAAAAGGCAGCGTAACGAACTTGCCACGCCAAACCTTCTCCATAACGCCTCTGCCGATGGATCCGCGCCGGTCTTTGCTGCTGAATCCAAAGCGCTCCTGAATCCGCGGATGCAGAAGTTTGAACTTCTCGCCGAGCGCCTGTTCGTAAATTGATCTCAACTGTTCTCCTTAGGCTTTCGAAGGCAACTGGCGGCGGTTGCGAGATCACGCCTCACCACCAGCGCGATGCCGGCAAAAACAGCAAGAGAGATGTTCAACGTCACAGGATTAAATGCCGCGTGCAGATACTCCGGCGCGGTGAGCGCGACAATCGGAATGCCGGCCAGCATCAGAACAATTGTGACCCACAACGGCCAAGTTTGGCGCCAGAGCAAGATAAGCAGGAAAGCGAAACATACTTCGAGCACTCCGGCGAAAGTTGCTGCCGTGCGTAAGAAATCCGGTGGAGTAATCCTGCTGAGCAGGTCAAGTTCAATCCTGTCCTGATAGAGCAGCTTCGGAACCAGGCCGTGATAAAACCAGATGAACGCCATCGTTCCGCGCGCGAGGGCGTACGCGATTGCGCGATCACGCGACGCCTCCGGCGTAATTCCTTTTTCGATCCAGAGTCGCAGCCGGTCGAAGCTCCACGCCGTTGCCCACCCGAGCAGCGGACGAAACAAAAATCTGTCGATCAGTTTGCCGAGCGTACCAAATCGCGCCTCATAGTCGTACCAGGTGAAAAATCTGATTGTGGGGTGCCGGGCGTCCTCGCCCGGCCACGGCTTCTTTCCATCCGGCACATATTTCCAATATCCTGATCCTGTCTTGATTAGCGACTTCGGATCCTCCGACCAGAATTTCAAACTTGACGTGCGCGCGCCGTCCTCCCCGTCGCGCTCGCCTATGCTTTCTCCCTGGCCGTCGATCTTCAGTCCGAAGCCAATACGCGTGCGATACAGGAACCGATGCGGCTCCTCATCTTCCCGTGGCAGGTATTCAATTTGCGTAAAACGCAGGTCCCATCGCTGATGTAGCTGTGGGTTTTGGGTCTTCTCCCACAACTCGTCCATGCTCGCGTGAATGGGAATTTCCACGTAGATGCCCATAGCAAGATGTTCGAGAAGCATATCGCTATTCGCTGGATTTGTGGAAGAGCGGCCATTTATGGCCGCGTAGAGGCGCCTTTGTTTTTAATTGCGGGCTTCAGCCCGCAGGCCCTAAAGGGCAGATCTTTACAGACGCGGTACGCGGCTCTGAAGAGCCGCTCTTCCACGGTTGTTCCTTGAATCACTTCGTCCACCGAGTTCCTGCACAAATTGCCTCGCTTTGATGACCCTGCGCGAACCGGGCTGCGCGAATCCGGGCGTATGGAAGATTATGCCTCGCGAGCAGAAACGTCGAAGAGCGGCCATTCATGGCCGCGTTGCTTGTCAATGTCAATCGCGCCTTTAGGCGCTGAGGGCAGCAGCCTGAGCGCTGCCGTGGATCGTATTTTGTTGGGGGCCAAAAGCAAACCTCCGGTCAGGGCTTGCCGTACGGACGATATCTGCCAAACACCTTAATGATAGCTCGCCAGCCCACCCTTAACGCGGCGCCCGGCCACCCTTCTCCAGGTAACTTCGAAAGGAATTCATCGCCGTCTGCATCCGCGCCACTCCCAGACCCACCGGACTCCCCTCCAGTTCACTCTTTGGCGGGTGCCCCGCTTCTCGCTGATCTGGGGAGAAGTGGGATTCCTCACATTCGGACCTTGTCTGCAACAGATGCCACGCCTCACGATACTCTTCATTTGCCACGTGGCTGCACAAACAAATCGACGCTAGCCCGCGAATCAACTTCGCGGGAACGACGTACTCTTCAGGGTGAAGGGCCAGCGCGCTTCTTGTTACTTTCCTTTTAGCGGAGCTGCAAGTGCTGCTACGGAGACAACAAGCGGCGTTGCTATGACGAGCGAAATAAGTGTTGAATCAGCCTTGAGAGTTGGTACCCACTGCATCGTGATTTTAAGTACTGCCAGGACGAAAGACTGGCTGAAGAACCACCAGCATGAAAATCTGACCAAAAGATTCTCGTGTGAGAATAGAGCGACAAACCAAAGCGCAAGCGTAACCAGCTTCCTTGTTGCCCTTTCTTTTGGAGCCAGCGCTCGGGGCTCCGCGGAGTATGTCGGAACATTCTGAATCAATTCAGCGAATTGCAGTAGACACTGCTCCCCGAACTTTGCCAAATCACCTTTGTTGTGCAGCCCCGTGCTGGCGACTTCAGGGATTTCAGAGTACAGATAGCCAGCCAACTCCTTAAGAGGCTGAGCAATGCTTGGTAAGTCTTTCTTGTCCTTCAGTCGGTCGCCTGTGATCTTTACCGACAGGAGGTTTAAGCCGTTTACGATCTTGATCGTGTCGGGTTCAAGGCGGAACCACGAGTGTGACATCCTGAGGAGCTCGATTTGTGGAAACAGCGAATGATATTTCGTCAGGCCGGGCCCGGCAAACCCGTGGTCACGCATATCCGCTATGGTTGCGGCATCTAGATCGGATGCCACGAGCGACGTAACCTCGATCGCGGGACTTACTAACATCGGCCCAGATCGCATGGAAAATGGGTTCAGAAAACTACGAAGTGAACCTTTCAAGACAGGCCAATATTCGGCCGCGCAGTTGATATGCTTTGGAATACGGTTCTTGGAATAACGGTCAAGCTCTTGAACGAGTGCGTAACAAAGCGCAAACCTAATTGGCGCCGCATCCAGGCGCTCCGAGACTGGCTTTTCTTTTCTATTTCCTAAGAATCCAATCAAAACCGCCGCAGCGACAAACGTCAGCGCAGCCGTCACATACCAGAATAAAAACGAACCTACGGGAATAACCCTCCCATAAAAAACTACCTGGCGTGGCAGGAAGAGCCATCGCACTAGGGCCCAAATGACAACTGGAATTATTGGAACGACGCTCAGAAACGCGGAAATGATGGCGATTGGGAACGCGACATCGAAGAAAGACTGCCGCTGCGATTGCGTGTCGATGGTGAACGTGCTTTCGAACGCGTCCTCGACGGACGCAAAGTATTCCCGGATCTCCTGTTCAAAATCAGGTTCCGCGTCTACGGTGGATTGGTGCATTTCGGCCTACGTTCCCGCCATTTCACCGAATTTCAACGATTCATGCAAGCTGAATCGTGGAAAAAAGGGCGCGATCGCTCGCGCCCTTGATTCTGCAACCCTGACTGCGTTAGTCCCTTACGCCATCCAAGAACGCCCGCAACTTCCTCGACCGGCTTGGGTGCCCAGTTTCCGCAGCGCCTTAGCCTCGATTTGCCGTATGCGTTCGCGAGTGACGGCGAAGCTCTGGCCTACTTCTGCAGCGTTGCTCGCTGCCGTGTTCGAGGCCAAAGGCCTCTTGGCTCTTTTTTTCATTGCTGGGTCTACGGCCTCTCCGTAACCGGCTTTTCCCCAGCTCCGGGCAAAGCAGCTTTCGGACCTCCAAAAGCTTCTCCGTCGAGCAGGGCGTCTAAATCCGGATAAGCATAAATAGTCGGCGCGTGCTGTTGCATAAGACCGCCGGTGTCTGCCGTCGGGCCGTAGTTGCTGTGCAGGGGGCGTCCGAGCATGCGCAACATGGCCATCTGCTGGCCGCGATGATGCGAGGTGTGACACAGCCGCCGGGTCATGATCCAGGCGCGTGAACGCCGCACATCGAAGAAGTTCGTCTCCTCTTCCCACCAGGCGTCATTCTTCTGCTCCAGCGCGGCCAGACGCTTGCCGCTATCTTCCGCGAAGCGCCGGATGAACTCCAGCCGCGTTTCCTGTTGCGGCAACGGCGGCGCCAGCACATCAATGCCAAGCATGTTACGAAACCACAGGTCCTCGCTTACGCACTGATGAACCATCTGCTCGTGGACGCTGCGTCCGCGAGTGTCCGTCGCATGCGGCCGCGCGGGCATATCTTCGTCGCGGAACTCGCTCCACACGGTAAGCACCTTGATTCGCTCCGTGCCATAGGTTTCGACAAGAAAGGAATAGGGCATAGATGCTCCAAGTTATTAGCTTATTGCTGGAACAACTCGAAAAGAAGCTTTCCGACTGGACGTCGGGACGCCTTTAGCAGATGCTGAGCATATGTCAAAAAAGCGGCCGTGCTCCCAACGAGTCATCACTGAACCGACATCTACAAAGTCGCTACGGGCCGTTTTGGCTTCCCTTAAATCGCTGCGAGAAAAATTCCCCCGCATTCCTGATGTTCTCGCAGATTCGGTAGATCTCTGATGCGTGCTTTTGTCGACACCAAATACCAGCGGAACTCGCGACAGGCTGAAAACAAAAAGGCGCGCTTCGCGCGCGCCTAAATTCTTCATTCTGAAATCTGACTTCTGCCCTTCCCTAGTCTCTTACTCCGTCGAGAAATGCCCTTAGCTTCCTCGACCGGCTTGGGTGCCGCAGTTTCCGCAGCGCCTTAGCCTCGATTTGCCGTATGCGTTCGCGAGTGACCGCGAACGATTGGCCCACTTCTTCCAAAGTGTGCTCGCTGCCATCTTCGAGGCCGAAGCGCATCTTAATGACCTTTTCTTCGCGTGGCGTCAGAGTGCGAAGCACGTGCGAAGTCTGGTCTTTCAGGTTGACGTTGATGACTGCTTCCGCTGGAGAAACGACGGCGCGGTCTTCGATGAAGTCGCCAAGGTGCGAATCTTCTTCTTCTCCAATTGGAGTTTCCAAAGAGATCGGCTCCTGAGCAATCTTCAAAACCTTGCGGACTTTTGCAACCGGAATGTCCATGCGCTTGGCAATTTCTTCTGACGTAGGCTCGCGTCCCAGTTCCTGCACCAGCTGCCGCGAAGTGCGGATCAGCTTGTTGATCGTTTCGATCATGTGCACCGGGATACGAATCGTACGCGCCTGGTCAGCAATCGCGCGGGTGATGGCTTGTCGAATCCACCACGTGGCATAAGTTGAAAACTTATAGCCGCGGCGGTATTCGAACTTATCGACAGCTTTCATCAGGCCGATGTTGCCTTCCTGAATCAGGTCGAGGAACTGCAATCCGCGATTGGTGTATTTCTTTGCAATTGAGACCACCAGTCGCAGGTTGGCTTCGATGAGTTCGCGCTTGGCGTACTCGGCGTCCATGTCGCCCTGGATCAGTTCGCGCTGTGTGCGCTTAAGCTCCTGGAATGCGACGCCGACTTCCTGCTCGATCTTTTCGAGTTCCGCGTGGACTGTCCGGGCCTGACGCTTGTACTCCTTGCGCTGGTCTTCGGAACGGGTGGCCTCGGCCTTCTTCTCCAGGTTCTGAGCCTGGCGGTCGAGCGAACGCATCGTATCGACCGTCTTGTTCAGCCGCTCAATCAGCCGCTTGCGCTCAACGTTTGTGAAACCGAGATCACGTACCGCCTTCGAGACTTCAATCACCGCCCGCGCCAGCTTATTGTGCATTCGGCGGAACGGCTTGGGGTTTTTCTTCTGCGAGATCTCGCCGAACTTTTCCTGCACCTGCATGGCTTTTTTGTAAGCCTTGGCAAGTTCGTCGATTTTCCCGGTGAAGTCGTTCAGGCGTGCCTGCACGATTTCGTCGGTGATCTCTTCCTCGTCGAAAGTGACCACTTCCTTGATGGAGCGGACGCCCTTCTTGAGGTCCTCGCCCATGGCGAGCAGTTCGCGAATCACGATGGGCGATCGCGAAAGCGCCTTCAGGACGCGGTTTTGCCCACGCTCGATCCGTTTGGCGATTTCAACTTCGCCTTCGCGGGTGAGCAGCGGCACCGTTCCCATCTCGCGCAGGTACATGCGGACGGGATCATTGGTTTTTTCCATTGCGCCCGGGGTGAGGTCAAGTTCAACGTCCTCCCCAAGCTCTTCTGCATCTTCGCGGTCAAGAGCGGTCGAGGGCATTTTTGGGCCCTCGAGTACATCGATTCCTTGCGTACCAATGGTAGTAAGCAGATCTTCCAGGTCGTCGGGGCTTTGAACATCCTGTGGGATTAGATCGTTGACTTGGTCATACGTCAGATATCCCTTTTCCTTGCCTGTATCGATCAGCTTTTTTATGTCGTCGAACTTGTCTTCGAGAGCCAAGACGGATTGTCCTCTTGTCTTCGTTCCTCCAAATGGCTTGCGCCGTCGAGAAGAACGACAGTGAGATTTCCTTTAATTAACGGTGGGAGCGTGCGATGGCGAGTTGACGCCGGCACAAACCTTAAAAGTTTAACAGAAAGAAGCGTGTAGCCGCCAGCTTAAGTCGTTGTTTTTCAGCTGGAATTTCTGCTTTTGCGGTTGCCGGAATGCATGTTGCGCCTTTGCGCGATCAAGGTAACCAACAACGATGCTTTTTCGGTTGTGCGCGCCCTGTCCAGACTATGCCGAAACGCTGCCCGTACGTACCCTGCCGTCAATAAATTAGATGGCATGGGCAGCGGTTTAGTTTCAGGGGTTTAAGGAAGGAAATACGGTGCCCGTGGTGGAGGTTTGATCCAGTCAGGATCAACGAAGAATGCGAGGGTGTGGCGGCCTCGTCCTGAGGGGAAGCCGTGTTTCAGCGATTCGATCAGAAGTCCTGATTCCCACAGCCACACCGAAATCCACTGTTCCCAATCTGCCGCTTATGTCTCACAATTTAATCAGTTATCCTCCCCTTGCGGGCGAGGACGCCCGCAGCTCCACGCTTGAAAAATTAGCATGGCCATGGCCTCTGATTTCGCGCAAACGTTGAAGCAGCAGGCGGATATCGTCCGTGTGGTGGGCGATTATGTCAGCCTGAAGAAGGCGGGCGCGCAGAACTATTCCGGTCTGTGCCCATTTCACAAAGAGAAGACGCCGTCGTTTAGCGTACATTCCGCTCGCCAGTACTTCTACTGCTTTGGGTGTGGCGAAAAGGGAGACGTGTTCAGCTTCGTCCAGAAGATCGAGAATATTTCGTTTCCTGAAGCGGTGCGCGCGGTCGCGCAGAAGATGGGCGTGGCGCTGCCGAAGGCGAGCTTCAGCAGCGAAGCAGAGGCGCAGGACGCGAAGCTGCGGACGGCGCTGCTCGAAGTCCACGAGCGGGCCTGCGCATTTTTTCAGGAATGCCTGCTTGGAGGCGAGGGCGCGAGGGCACGGGAATATCTGGCTGGGCGCGGCTTAATGTGGGCTGCTGTCGTGGAAAGACGGCGCAGAGTCATCGTCGGCCTTCGGTCGTCGGTCATCGGCAAAGTCAACGTCCCCATCCTACGAAAACCGCGTAGGGTGGGGCACCTACCAGGCGATCGAGAACGAGCCAACGACCAACGACCGGCGACCGATGGCGGTCTCCTCCATGTATTCCAAATTCCGCAACCGGGTGATGTTTCCGATTACGAATGAGAGCGGGCGGGTGATTGCGTTTACCGGACGTACGCTGGCGACGGACGAACGCGCTGGGCCGAAGTATTTGAACTCGCCCGAAACTGTGATCTATTCGAAGTCGCGGGTCCTTTTCAATCTTGATCAGGCGAAAGAAGCGGTACGCGCGCTCAATTACGCGATCCTGGTCGAAGGACAGATGGATTGCATTTCGGTATCTGCAGCCGGTTTCCACAACGTGATTGCCAGCTCCGGAACGGCGTTCACGGCGGCGCAAGCGGCACTGCTTGGACGCTTCAGCAAAAATGTGATCGTTAACTTCGACCCTGACACTGCGGGTGCGAAAGCCACCGAGCGCACGCTCTCACTGTTGGTCGAAGAAGAGTTCGATATTCGCGTGCTGACGCTCGAAACCGGACTTGACCCAGACTTGTATGTCCGGCGAAAAGGCAAGGATGCGTATGCAGCTGCGCTGCGCAATTCACAAAAATATTTTGAATACCTGATCGAGCGGGCGCGTGGGCAGTTCCCGGTACGCAGCGCTGAAGGAAAGCACAAGGCGGTGAACTATCTTTTGCCACACATCCAGCGTGTACCCAGTCGGATTATTCGCGACGAACTGGCGGAGGAAATCGCCCAGAAGCTGAGCATTGATTCTGCTGTGTTGCGCCAGGAACTAAAGCATGCAGCGAGCAGCCGGAAGAGCGCCAGTGTGAAGGCCGCGCCGCAATCATCTGTAACTGATGCCGAGAAGATTCTGATTCGGGCCCTAGCATCGGGACACCAGTTTCGGTCGGAGGAATACTTTTCTGACCGCGATGGAGCCGACGAGGCTTTCGATCCGGCACGTCAGGCGAGATACGTGCTCTCTTCTGAACGCCTGCATGTGGGGCTGGGAACAGAGTCGCTGATGGAAGCGTTACTGGCTGCCGAGAATTCCGAACCCCTGGAAGTCGCGGGTTCAGATGTGGAGCGCAATTTTTTGGCGACCATTCTGATGAGAGACGACGAGGAACTCACTGCCGAAAAAATCGAAACCGCACGAGCCCCGGATGCCGCGCAGCTGAAGTCGCTGATGGATGAGAAGCTCCGGCTTAAGCGTGCGCTGATGAGTTCCGGCCCGAGCGGTGAGGAGATCACGGCGGCATCGGCGGATTGAGACGCCAGTTCATTCCTGTGCCGTCCCTCCGGGACTCGCACATATCAATTCAGCTTTCCCGGCACTTACGTGCCGGGCTATTTATATTCCGTCGCTTCGCGACTGAGTTGATCCACTTAATTTAGCCAAGTTCAGGGAAGCGGCGTTTGTTTGGGCTGGAAAGTTCTGGATGTCCAGGCTTCTCGGACAAGTCGGACAAGAATGTCCGACCCATCGACAAGCTCAGGGCAGGCTCCACATGAGCATACTTAGCTTTGACAATCAGAGAATGAGCCTTTCATCGCCAACGCGTTTGGTTACTCTTTCGCGATCGAGATATTCGAGCAACGGAATTGCGTATTTGCGGCTCACACTGGTGAGGTCTTTGAATCTGGCGACATCAATCTTTGGCGACTTGGCTTTTTGAATCTGGAGTTGCTGGCGCAGACTGGCCAGGGCGGAGTGATGAAACACGAGATCGTCTGAGACTTTGATCAATGTTTTGTCGCGAAGCAGCAGCGTCACGATTTTCTGCGCGCGAGCTTTGTCGATTTTCAATCCGGCAAGCACGTCTTTCAACGCAGGAACTTTGAGCCCAGTTGAGGCAAAAGCCTGCTCGATGAGCCTTCGCGATTCCGTCTCCTCATCTTTCATTACGACGCCACGTCCCGCAAGATGGACCAGATCGCCGTTGATCTCCAACCCACGCTCGCGATGGAGTTCTCCTAACGCGAACGACAGTAGTGCCGTATCCACGTTCAATTCCTCGCGCAAGGTTTGCTGCTGAATGCCGGAAACGAGGGAGTGTTGATCGTGAAACCGCTCGAGCGTGGACACAACCAGCTGCTTTAGCACGGCCACAGCGGGGAAGTACATGAAACGATCGTCAACGACAACGACTACATTTTTCTTCAGCGGCGAAGCCAAACGCTCGCGAACCACCGCAGGAGGCCAACCCGTTTCGCGGACAAGTTGCGCCAGGGTCATTCCCGAATACCAGCGGCGCGCAATTCGTGCACAGAGGATCTCTTCCGGATTGCCTTGGCTTGTGGCTTTGATAACGGCGTACCTGATTTCCAGCTTTAATCGTGGTATTGGAAACGCGTCGAGCACCACTCCGCCCCCTACCGTAATCACCGGCGAGAACTGGCGAATGATGAAGCGGTCTCCAGGAAGGAGGAGGAGCGGTGCATTCAAGCGAAGCTGCGCAAAAGTTTCGGTCCCGGGCTGCAGCTGTTTGACTTCGACAAAAATCACGGTTGCAATCACTTCCGAAGTGAAAGCGTGAAGATGAACGCGTGCTCCGCTCTTCAGCGGTTTCGCGGAAGGTAATAGGGAGAGCTTCACATCGAGACGGGAGCTGTCCTCGAGCATTGCGGGAAAGGACAGCATCATGCCGCGTTCGATCTCGTGTTTCTCCATTCCGGCAAGGTTGACCGCCGTGCGCTGGCCGGCAACGGCCTGTTCAGCGGCGGTCCCATGCACCTGAACACCACGCGCTCGCACGCGCCGGTTGCCCGGGAAGAGTTCCAATTCGTCGTCTCTGCGGATCGTGCCGGCGATTAATGTGCCCGTGACGACGGTCCCGAATCCTTGCATAGTGAATACGCGGTCGATGGGCAAACGAGTGATCGCCCAGGCATCACGCGCGCGCGCAGATGCTGCGGCACTGACCAGATGTTTCTTCAACTCATCGAGGCTGGTGCCTTTGAGAGCGCTTACGGGAATAATCGGGGACTTTTCCAGGAACGATCCGCGCAAGAACTCTTCGACTTCAAGCCTGACAACGTCGAGCGCCTCGGAATCGACCAGGTCACATTTGGTGAGAACTGTGATTCCGCGCTGAATTGAGAGCATCCGGCAGATATCGAAGTGCTCGCGAGTTTGCGGCTTGATGCCCTCGTCTGCCGCGATGACCAGCAGGACGAGATCAATTCCGCCGATTCCGGCGAGCATGTTGCGCACGAAGCGCTCGTGGCCGGGAACGTCGACGAAGCCGAAGCGCAGGCGCTCGCCGTTATCGACCGGGAGTTCAAGGTGCGCGAAGCCCAGATCAATCGTTATTCCGCGACGTTTTTCTTCTTGCAGCCGGTCGGCGTTGATGCCGGTCAATGCCTTGACCAGCGCGGTTTTGCCGTGATCAATGTGGCCGGCGGTACCGACGATGATGGATTTCATTTCTAAGCTCAGTATATTCGGTGTAAATCTGTCCGATTTCGATTATTCGGGAGTATCGAGCTTCGCTCGATCGGACCCTTAGACTATGCTCAGGGCAAGCTTGCGGGGGCGCTCGTCCCCACATGGACTTGCGTCCCTACATGGCCTTGGGTCCCACATAGCCTTACTTGGACCAAAGGCGCTGCGCAATTAGCGATCGGTGAAGAGCTCCTGAATTTGATCTGTTCACGTACCGCTTAGAAATGAGAAAATAGAACTTCCCCACATGAGCACTCTGGCGACCCCGGCAATCACTCCCGAAGTTCTGCGCGACCACGGCATAACACTCGACGAATACGAGCGGATCAAGCAACTGCTTGGCGGACGCGAGCCGTCGTTCACCGAACTCGGCATTTTCAGCGTGATGTGGAGCGAGCACTGCTCGTATAAATCTTCGCGCGTACACCTGAAGCGACTGCCGACCCACAGCAAGCGTGTATTGCAAGGGCCGGGGGAGAACGCGGGAATCATTGACATCGGCGACGGCTGGGCGTGCGCGTTCAAGATTGAGTCGCATAATCATCCGTCGTTCATTGAGCCGTTCCAGGGAGCGACGACTGGAGTAGGCGGCATTCTGCGCGACATTTTCACCATGGGAGCCAGGCCGGTTGCGGTGATGGATTCGCTGAGGTTCGGGCCGATTGCTTGTTCAGAAGCAAAATCAAAAGCGTCGGACAAGTCGGACAAGAATGTCCGACCCACACAGCCGGAGGAGATTCACAGGAATCACTCCATCCTTGATGGTGTGGTAGGCGGGGTGGCTTCGTACGGCAACTGCTTCGGCGTGCCGAATCTCGGCGGCGAAACCAAGTTTGAGCCTTGCTACTCCAGCAATCCACTGGTGAACGCATTCGCGCTTGGTCTTGTGCGGAAGGATCAAATCTTCTACGCCAAGGCTTCAGGCGAAGGTAATCCCGTTATTTATGTGGGCGCGAAGACCGGGCGTGACGGCATCCACGGCGCCACGATGGCCAGCGAGGAATTCAGCGAAGAGTCCGAAGCCAAGCGGCCGAATGTGCAGGTGGGCGATCCCTTCCTAGAGAAGCTATTGCTCGAAGCGTGCCTTGAGGCCATGCAGACCGGTGCGGTCATTGGCATTCAGGACATGGGTGCAGCCGGCCTGACCTGCTCCACTTGCGAGATGGGCGCGCGTGGCGGCGTTGGTCTGGAGATCGAAATGGACCGCGTGCCGCAGCGCGAAACCGGGATGAGTGCGTATGAAATTCTGCTCAGCGAATCGCAGGAGCGCATGCTGCTGGTAGCGCAAAAGGGACGCGAAGAAGAAGTCTATCGCGTATTCCGCAAGTGGGGACTCGATGCGGTCGAAGTCGGATGCGTGATCAGCGAATCACGCATGCGCGTGCTGGAGCACGGGGAAGTTGTGGCCGATATTCCGAACACGGCCTTGACCGACGATGCTCCGGTTTACAAGCGCCCACTGCAGCGCTGGGAACCTCCAGTCGCACGCGAGATGCCGGAGAGTGTGAAGCTTGGGCAAAAGTCAGATTTCACCGAAGATCTGAAGCAGTTGCTTCCCAGCCAGAACGTCTGCAGCAAGCATTGGATTTCCCAGCAGTACGATTCAATGGTCCAGACCAACACGGTCGAAGGCCCGGGCGCGGGAGATGGCGGAGTGATTCGCATCAAAGGTTCGCAGCGCGGGCTGGCTATGGCGCTCGATGGCAACGGCCGCTGGTGCTATCTCGATCCGAAGCTGGGGGCGATGCACGCCGTTGCCGAAGCAGCGCGCAATGTTGCGTGCTCGGGTGCAACGCCGGTAGGCGCAACGAATTGTTTGAACTTTGGGAATCCCGAGAAGCCGCCGATCATGTGGCAATTTTCGCAGGCAATTGATGGCATGTTTCCGCATTTCCGCGAGGCGGGGCGCGCCGTTATTCTGCTGCGTGGTTCGGAGCCGGGCGACGCGACGGATGCTGAGGTCGAGTTTGGATCGTCCGAGTATGCGAAGGCAGTCTTGGGTGAGTTGTGGGGGTTTCCTCCGGCGTTGAAGTTGGATGGCGAAGCCGGATTGCAGAGGGCGATTATTGAATTGATTGCTGCTGGACTGATTGATTCGGCCCATGACTGCTCGGAGGGCGGGCTGGCGGTGGCCCTGGCTGAAGCAGCGTTTGCCAAGGGAATTGGTTGTACTGCCGAGCTGCGAGCCCAAGGACTTGCACCAGAATTTGTGCTTTTTGGGGAGGATGCGAGCCGTATCGTGATCTCCTGCGACCCAGCGAACCTGGTGCGAATCAAACAATTGGCGGCGAAGCACGGGATTTCGGCGGAACAACTGGGGGAGACGAGATCCAGCAACTTAGAAATCAGAATTGACGGAAACAACGTCGTTTCCGCGTCAATTGCGGAATTGCGTGCGGTGTATGAGAATGCGCTGGAAGGCGCGTTGCGAAGTGAAACTGGAGAAGTTGCGTAGGTGCTTCGCTTCGCTCAGGAAGAGTTTACTGAGGGCAGATGACTACATCCGACAAATTTCGTGATGAATGCGGCGTGGTGGCGATCTACTCGCATCCTGAGGCGGAGACGCTCGCCTATCTCGGGCTTCATGCACTGCAACATCGTGGACAGGAATCGGCCGGCATCGTCAGCTCCGATGGCATGTCGCTGCACATCCACAAGTCCATGGGGCTGGTCGCCGACATCTTCACCGAAAAGAAGCTGTCGCGCATTCGCGGCACGTTGGCCATCGGCCACACGCGTTATTCGACCACCGGCGACTCGGCCATTCTGAACGCCCAGCCGATCATGGTGCAATCGAACAAAGGCATGATTGCGCTCGCACACAACGGCAATCTCACCAATGCCGGCGAAATCCGCGCGCGCATGGAAGCGCAGGGTTCAATTTTTCAGACCAGCAGCGATACCGAAGTGATTGTTCACCTGATCGCGCAATCACGCGAGCACACGCTGCCGGAAGCGGTTGCCGACGCGCTGCGCCGGGTTGAAGGCGCGTTCTCGCTGGTGATGATCAGCCCCGACCGAATTTTTGCGATGCGCGATCCGCGTGGATTCCGTCCGCTGGCGATGGGACGCATTCCAGCCCAGGGAGATCGTAAGGAGGATACAGTCATCTTTGCCTCCGAAACGTGCGCCTTCGATTTGGTGGGTGCGAACTACGAGCGTGAGGTGAAGCCGGGCGAGTTGGTCATCGTGGGCCCCGAAGGAACGCATTCGCGTTTCTACGCTCCCGCATTGCTGCAGTCGAGCTGCATCTTTGAGCATGTCTACTTTTCGCGGCCTGACAGCCGCGTCTTTGGGCGACCCGTACAGGAGAGCCGCGAACAGCTCGGGCGTCAGTTGGCAATCGAATCTCCTGTGGAAGCCGACCTGGTTGTGCCGGTGCCGGACTCAGGCGTCACTGCGGCGATGGGTTTCGCTGCGGAGAGCGGAATTCCGCTGCGCTTCGGTCTCATTCGCAATCACTACGTGGGGCGCACTTTCATCGAGCCGCAGCAATCAGTCCGCGACTTCGGAGTGAAGTTGAAGCTCAACCCTGTGCGCAGTCTGCTTGAGGGCAAACGCGTGGTGCTGATTGACGACTCCATTGTACGCGGGACCACCAGCCGCAAGATCGTGCGTATGGTGCGGAGCGCGGGAGCAACGGAAGTCCACATGAGGATTTCCTGTCCGCCGACGATTTCCCCGTGCTACTACGGCGTGGATACGCCGCGAAAAAAAGAATTGATTGCTGCGAACAACTCTGTCGAGGAGATTCGCCAATATATTGGCGCGGACTCGCTGTCGTACTTGTCAATCGAAGGCCTAAAGAAAGCCTGCCGCGACGGTGACAAGACCACCTACTGCACTGCTTGCTACACCGGGCGTTATCCCACGAATCTTGTGGATGTGGAGGAGATTCAGCCGGCGGTGGTAGAGAAGGCTTAAGCTGGTCTCTGTGCTGATGCGACACGCTCGATTCCCTGCAAGTCTTTCGTGATCTGAACGCCTTTCCATTCCTTCAGCAACTCGCGTATGCGCTCTGCGATTGTGCCGCTGATCTCCATCACCAGCCAGCCTCCGGGTTTGAGTACGTTTTGTGCTTGCGGGATGAGCCGCTCGATTACTTCCGACCCCGGGTGTCCTGCAAACACTGCGTTACGGGGTTCAAATTTGCGGACTTCCAACTGAACAGTGTCTTCTTCTGATTCGCCGACATATGGCGGATTGGAGACCACGAGATCGAATGACTCAGGCTCAAATCCGGCCAGCAGGTCGGCTTCGCGAAACTCGATTCGATTTGCGAACTGATGACGCGCGGCATTGGCGCGTGCGATTTCAAGTGCGGCGGAAGAGATATCAGTGGCATGGATTTCGGCTTCGGGTAACTCTTTGGCGAGGGCAAGGGCGATGCAGCCGGAGCCGGTACCGACATCGGCGATTTTAAAAGGCTGGTCGGACAGAAATGTCCGACCCTTCGACAAGCTCAGGGCAGGCTCCACACGATCCAAAACTGTCTCAACAACGTGTTCGGTCTCGGGACGGGGAATCAGGACTGCTGGAGACACGATCAAATCCATGCCCCAGAATTCCTGATGTCCGGTGATGTACTGCGCCGGAATGCCGCTCGAGCGTTGCGCAAGCGCTGCCTCATAGCGAGCTGATTCCTCCGCCGTGAGTTCCTGCTCGGGGTGGCCATACAGAAATGCGCGGTCGCGGCCGATAGTAAACATAAGGAGCAGCTCAGCGTTCATTCGTGGCGACGGCACGCCGCTGCCTCTCAGCTGAGCAATGGCGGATTGGAGACTCTCACCGAGACGCACGTCACGATTTAAGCACACTCGATGAGTTGGCCAGGAAATCAGTTATGCGTTCGAGGACAACACCAGCGCCGCTTACCAAGGTAACCCGCCAAATGGTTATTCCTGCGATTTTCATCGCGAAATGATTTAGAAATGCTGACAATCGCTGAACGTGTGCTCTTCGCAAGGGGGAGTATGTCGCAGGTAAGACAAGACCACCCGACCATGCTGGCGCGGGCCGAAGAAATACAGAGGCAGATCCATCATTTGTCCAGCCGGGACACGCAGCTTTGGTCGATTGTGACTCTGATTGTTTTGATTTTGACGTGCGGGTTTCTAGCTGTGGTCGCGCCCAACCTGGTTTGGGCACAGCGCGTATTTCGCGTGCAGCAGGCCTATCTTCCGCAACTTTTCTTTGGATTAATCTGCCTTATCGTCCTGTTGAACATTTATTTCTTGTCGCAGCGGGTTGCGCTGAATTCCACGCGCAAAGCGCTCATCAGCGAACTGGTGTTGAATGAACGGTTGGAAAACCTCTCGCTCATCGATCCGCTCACTCAATTACTGAACCGGCGCGCACTGAACGAACTGATTCCGCATCAACTAGCCAGAGCGAATCGCAACGGCGAGCCGCTTACGTTTCTGGTGCTCGACCTGAATCAATTTCGCGAACTCAATGCCAAGCTGGGAAGCATGGAAGGGAATCGGGTTCTCACCGAATTTGCAAAAATACTCAAAGGTGTTTTTCGTGGCGGCGACCTGGTCTTTCGACAAGGCGGAGACGAGTTCCTAGTGGTGATGCCGGACACCAGCGAACCGCAGGCGGAGTTTCCGCTGCAACGACTACTGAAGATCGTTGAGGAATGGAACATCACCAACGACAAGGCCTACCAATTATCCTTTGCGTGGGGCATGGCAGGGTATGTGACTGGAACTAGCCTGGAAGAGATTCTGCGCACTGTAGATCGCAAGCTGTTTCAGAAGATGCACAACCTGGCACCGGTGTTCTAGCGAAGGCAGAAGTAAGAAGTAAGAATGCAGAAGTAAGAATGCAGAAGTGAGAATACAGAAGTAACTTCCTCCNNNNTGTGCACGATCTCCGGCTTCTTCCCGCCACCGCTCACCAAAAACACAACATTCGCTGCGGCGTTCAGCACCGGGTAAGTGAACGTGATGCGCCAGGTGCTGTGCTGCTCGACCCAGTTACCGACGACGAATCGCCGGCTTTCTTCGAGCGCTTTTGTGCCGGGAAATAACGACGCGGTGTGGCCGTCAGGGCCGACGCCGAGCAGAATGAAATCGAGCCGCGGGAACTCGCTCGCAGCGGGCCGAAAGAATTCGCGCAAAGCGTCTTCATACATCAATGCTGCTTGTTCCGCGTCGGGCAATTCGCCGCGCATCCGATAAATGTTTTCAGTGGGAACAGGTAATTGTGATAGCAAAGTCTCTTTCGCCATCCTGAAATTACTCTCGGGAAAATCCGGCGGGACGTGACGCTCGTCTCCCCAGAAAAAGAAAACTTTGTCCCAGGGCAGGCGCGAAGCAAAGGTTATGGCGAGCTCACGATGCAGGGCTTTGGGGGTCGATCCCCCCGAAAGGGCGACGGAAAAGCGGCCCCGCTGGCTAATGGATTCTGCGCCAATGCGGCAGAACTCTTCCGCGGCAGCGCGAAACAGTTCTGCAGGTGGATCAAAAACGCGGACTTGGGGTTCAGGAGGCATCGACTTACGCGGCGGTTTCAAACTGGGCACATCGCGCCGCACCCAGCAAGGCAAGCTTATCGTTGGTGATTGCCTGGATAGGCATTATTTCCATTAGATGCCGGAGGCGGCCCTTGGACAAAAAGGCTTCCACGAAGATTGAAGTCGCGAGCTTGGGCAGAATTTTTGGGGCGATGCCGCCGCCGAGGAAAACACCGCCGGTGGCTTTAAGCTTGAGCGCAAGATTTCCGGCTTCGGCACCGAAAACAGAGACGAAGATATCCAGCGCCTGTTCGCACATGGAGCATTGTCCGCTCATGGCAGCATGCGAGATCGCCGCTGCCGCATCGGACTCCACCATTTCCGCAGCTAGCCAGTCGGGAGGCTTGCCTTTGCCGGTGTCGCGCAGAAATTCGAACACATTCACAAGACCCGGACCCGAAAGAATGCGCTCACAGCTCACGTGCCCGTAGCGTCCACGCAAATAATTGTAAAGCTCGACCTGGAGATCGCCCTGCGGCGCAAAGTCGGAGTGACCGCCTTCAGATGCAAAGACATGATAGCGCCGGCCGTCCCAGTAAAGTCCGCCTTCGCCAAGACCGGTGCCTGCAGCGATTACTGCCTGATTTCCCGCAACGCTCCCGCTGATTGAAACAACGTGGTTCAGGGAGACGAGGTCTTTAGAAGTGAGCGCTCCGATTCCCCATCCGGTAGCCTCAAGATCGTTGATCAGGACGGCCTTCGGAATGTTCAGCTCGTCAGCCAATCGGCTGGCTTCGATCGTCCAGGGAAGGTTCGAAGCTTCAACGCGGCCATTTGTGACCGGGCCAGCGATCCCAAAACACGCCTGCGTGGGATGCTGACCAGTCGTTTTTACGAACTCAGTGACGATCTGGTCCAAGCCTGCATAACGACGGCTGGGGAAAATTGAGAGTTGCGCCAGTTTGTATTCATTATTCTGGACATCGAAAAGGGCCAGGCGGGCATTGGTGCCTCCGATGTCTCCGGCCAGGATCATTTCTCGAAGTTCCTCCAGTGGCGGCCGTCGCGCTCAAGTAGTTCATCCGAATCTTTCGGACCCCAAGTGCCGGAAGCATAGTTGGGGAAATTGCGCGGAGGCAAGGCCTTCCATACATCGAGCGCGGGACTGACTACGCACCATCCGGCTTCAACCATGTCCGCACGCTGGAACAGGGTAGCATCACCGATCATGCAGTCGTGCAGCAGTCGCTCGTAACCGGTGCTGGGCTGGGTGCCGAAATAATCGGCGTACTCGAAGTTCATATCGACCGCACCCAGATGCATCACCGGGCCAGGAACTTTGGCGGCGAACTGCAAAGAGATTCCTTCTTCGGGCTGAATGTGAAGGACCAACTGATTCGGCATCAAGTTTTCGACGGGCGTGTCGCGGAAGAGAACGAACGGCGCGCGGCGGAACTGGATAACGATATGCGTATTCTGCGCTCCCAGCCGCTTGCCGGTCCGGAGATAGAAGGGAACATCGGCCCACCTCCAGTTGTCAATCGCCAGCTTCATGGCGACGAATGTTTCAGTGCGCGAATCTTCCGGGACGTCTGGTTCCTGACGGTAGCCGGGAACGCGCTTGCCTGCTTCAATGCCAGGACCATATTGTCCGCGGACCGTGCGCGTAAGAACTTCTTCCGAAGAGAGCGGCTGAATGGCATGCAGAACTTTCGCCTGCTCATCGCGAACGGCATTAGCTTCAAATGAAACCGGAGGCTCCATCGATGTGAGGCTGATGAGCTGCATGATGTGGTTAGGCACCATGTCGCGCAACGCTCCGGCGGTGTCGTAGTAGCTACCGCGCTGCTCCACGCCGACAGTTTCAGCCACCGAAATCTGTACATGATCGATGTAACGGCGGTTCCAGATCGGCTCGAAAATCCCGTTGGCGAATCGGAACGCCAGAATATTCTGGACCGTTTCTTTGCCGAGATAGTGGTCGATCCGGTAAATCTGATGCTCCTTGGCCACCTTTAACAATTGCTGATTAAGCGCTTTGGCGGATTCCAGGTCGTGACCAAAAGGCTTTTCGACAATAACCCTCCGCCAGTAGCCGTCTTTCTCGTCCATAAGGCCAGCGGCGGCGAGCTGTTCGACAATCGAGCCGAAAAAATCAGGCGCGGTAGCGAGATAGAAGAAGTAGTCGCCATGGGTGGAATGTTGTTTGTCGAGCCCGCCGAGCTTCGACTTGAGCTGGGCATAAATATTCTTATCGCCGAAGTCGCCGGTCATGTAGTAAAGGCGGCGATTGAACCACTCCCAGATCTCGCGATCAATGTCACTGCCCGCATACTGCCTGATGTCGTCCGCAAGCTTCTTGCGAAAATCGTCATCGGACATTGGACTGTGGGCCACGCCGAGGATGGCAAATTCTCGTGAAAGAAGCTCTGCTTTGGCGAGGTTGTAAAGCGCAGGAACCAGCTTGCGACGCGTCAAATCGCCGGCCGCGCCGAAGATGACCATGATGCAGGGGTCAGCTACGCGCCCCGGTGGACGCTGAGGTTTGGTCAGCACTTCTGCTTGTGCCATTCACTCATCTCCGTCAGGCGGATTTCTTTTCGGTTTTTGGCTCAACGTGGCCGCCAAACTTCTGGCGCATGGCGGAAAGCATTTTCTCGGCGAATGTGTGTTCCTGGCGCGAACGGAAGCGCACGAACAGGGCAGCGGAAAGCACATCAACCGGAACAGCTTCATCGATAGCAGCTTCAATCGTCCAGCGACCTTCGCCAGAATCCTGTACGAAGCCCGAATATTCGGACAGAGTTGCGTTCTCAGCAAGCGCGATCGCCGTAAGATCGAGCAGCCATGAGCTAACGACACTTCCGCGTCGCCAAACTTCGGCAATGTCGGCCAGGTTCAAATCGTATTGCTGGTCTTTCGGAAGGTCGGGTTTATTGGCATTGCGAAAAATATCGAACCCTTCCGCATAGGCCTGCATGATGCCGTACTCGATTCCGTTATGCACCATCTTCACGAAGTGTCCGGATCCTGATGGGCCGCAATAGATGTAGCCTTCTTCAGCAGTGCCCGGAAGCTTTTCACGACCGGGAGTACGCGGAATATCGCCGCGCCCCGGTGCCAGCGTTTTAAAGATTGGGTCGAGTTGCTGAACGACTTCTTTAGACCCGCCGATCATCATGCAATAGCCGCGCTCGAGACCCCACACGCCGCCGCTGGTGCCCACATCGACATAGTGAATGCCTTTGTCGCGGAATATTTTAGAGCGGCGAATATCGTCTTTGAAATAAGAATTGCCGCCGTCAATCAGGATGTCACCCGATTTCATGTGCTGCGCGATTGCTTGCGCGGTAGATTCCGTCGGGCCGCCGGCCGGAACCATCAGCCATGCGATCTTCGGGGACCCGAGTTTCGAGCAGAAGTCATCGAGGGAAGAAGAGGCGATTGCGCTCTCTTTGGCCATGCCTTTTACAGCATCCGGGCTCAGATCAGTGACGACGACTTCGTGACCGCCGCGCATGAGCCGGCGCGCCATGTTGGAGCCCATCCGGCCCAGGCCGACCATTCCAAGACGCATGTAGTTTCCTCCGTCCGACGAGAAGCAGGTTCCTTGCCGCTGAAGCGGTTCGGAATGAAATCACAAGAGAGTTCAGTTTTGTAGCGCTTCAGCCACCGCTTTGGACAGCTCTGACAAGCCGGCGTCCACGTCTTTGCCAAGATGAAGACGCAGCGCGCGACGTCCACGATCTGCTAAAACCTGGAAATCTCCGCGGGCCTGCGCGGCTTTGACAATACCGAACGTGTACTTTTGCCCCGGCACCTGAAGGTCGGCCGCGTCATCGCAAGTGACCTGCAAGAATACACCGCTGTTCGGACCGCCCTTGTAGGCTTGTCCAGTGGAATGCAGAAACCGCGGACCAAAGCCCAGACAGGTAGCAACGTGCCTTGAATCTCGAACCGCATGACGAATCTTCTGCAGCGCATCTTCGTGCTCGTCGTTCATTTCAATGAAACCGAGGACAGAGAAATAATCGCCAGGTTGAATGCGTCCAAGATGTGCTTTCAGGTAACCGGAAAGAGAGTTGGCCTTGCCGAGCGCGCTCGAATTCTTTGCGTCGGTGAAGAGCTTGATCCCATTCTGTTCGAAGATCGGCTGTTCGGCGGGAAGCGATCCAGATTTCTCATATTGATCGGTCAGTTTGCGGGTTTCAATCTTGCTGGCTTCGACGTCAGGCTGGTTAAAAGCGTTGATGCCGATGATCGAGCCGGCAACAGCAGTAGCAATTTCCCAGCGGAAGAATTCCTGGCCGAGATCGTAGGTATCCTGAACAGCGATACGAATTACTGGCTGCCCGGCCTTCTCGAGCGCAGCCACCTTGGCATCCTGATCAGCATCGGGCGCAGATTCGAATCGCAAATACGCGAATACACGATCGTTGCCGTAAGCCTCCGCCGAGGCGAGCCGCTCACGGTCAACTGGGACGATTCCACGCCCCTGCTTACCGGTGGACTCGGCAAGCAACTGTTCGAGCCATGCGCCGAGATCGGAAATTGCCGGCGAAGTGATAATCGTGACTTTGTCGCGGCCGGTTTTTGCGGCCGTGCCCAGAACGATCCCAAGCATCACGCCAGGGTTTTTCTCAACTGGAACCGAGGCGGCACAGGCTTGAACCATCTCTTCGGTACTATCGAGAAACTTCTTGACATCAAGCCCCATGACTGCGGCTGGAATAATGCCGAAATTCGACAGCGCAGAGTAGCGGCCGCCAATGCTGGGCAGGCCGTGGAAGATGTGGCGGAAGTGATCGGACTGCGCTTCTTTTCGAGCTTTGATCCGGGATCGGTGATGGCGATGAAACGGCTGCCCGCTTTATCTGCGCCGATTGCTTGCTTCACCCGATCGAAGAAATATTGCTTGAAGATGTTGGGCTCAAGGGTGCTGCCAGACTTGCTGGATACTATGAAAAGAGTTTTAGAGATGTCGATCTTTTTCTCGAACGCCTTCACCTGGGCAGGATCGGTCGAGTCGAGGACATGCAACCGCGGGAACCCTTTGATCTGGCGGTAGGTCTTCTCCAGAACTTCGGGGCCGAGACTTGAGCCGCCCATGCCCAGTAAGAGGATGTCGCTGAAATTTTCTGTGTGAATTTCATCGGCGAGCTTCTGGAATTCGGCGACATTAGCCAGTTGCTTTTCAGTGATATCAAGCCAACCCAGCCACTGCGCTTCATCTGAGTTTGACCACAGGGAGGCGTCACGTTGCCACAGCCGGCGAACTTTGCCGCCTGCGCGCCAATCGTTCACTGCTGCGGCTACTTGTTTGGACAAATCGTCCGGCAGCTTTTGCTGCTGCTGAGTAATCTTGGGTGCTGTCCCGCCCTGGGTGCTCTTTTCGACCGCGGCGAGCAATTTATCGAATGCTTCTTCGAAGAGGCGTACGCCATCATTGGTCAGCTCATCGGTGACTTTGTCGATCGGGACTCCGACCGAGGCGAGGTCCTGCATTACCTTTTCGGCGCCGGGAATATCTTCGGTCAGCGCTTCACGTGGTTGGCCATGATCGCGGAAGGCGTCGACAGTTGCCGGAGGCATGGTGTTGACAGTGTCAGGTCCGATCAGATCGGTGACATAAAGAATGTCAGAATACGCCGGATTTTTCGTGCTGGTGCTGGCCCAGAGCACGCGCTGGGTTTGCGCGCCTTTGGCGCGTAATGCGTCCCACGACGCGCCAGAGAAAATATTCAGATAACGCTGATAAGCAAGTTTTCCATTCGCGACAGCAACTTTACCCAGCAGCGATTTAAGCTTCTGCTCTTCCTGAGGATTCGTGGCTGACTTGAGTTTGGCGGAAATCTGCGCGTCCACCGAATTGTCGATACGACTAATAAAGAAACTGGCAACGCTGGCGATGTGCCCGACATCTTTGCCGCCACTGCCGATATATTTGCTCAGCCCGCGAACGTAAGCCTCGGCGACCTGTTGGTAGACTTTCTGCGAGAAAAGCAGCGTAACGTTGATGTTAATGCCTTCGCTGATGAGCTGCTCGAAGGCAGGAATGCCTTCAGCGGTGCCCGGAACTTTGATCATTACATTAGGACGGTTGACCGTCTTCCAAAGGCGGCGTGCTTCTTCGAGCGTGGCCTGAGTATCGCGGGCAAGGTAAGGCGAGACTTCCAGGCTGACGTATCCGAGCGGCTTTTTAGCTGGTCGAGGATGTCCGCGTAATCGGTGCTGCCGGTAATTGCCTTTTCGAAGATTGCGGGATTCGAGGTCATGCCGCGCAGGCCATCTTCGGCAATCATGCGCCTGAGGTCGCCTCCGGTGAGCAGATCGCGGCGGATGTAGTCCAGCCAGAGCGACTGCCCGAATTTCAGCAGATCTTTTAACGGATTTGTGGCTTTCGCGGTGGCGTTGGTGGTATCTACGATTCCGGTCGGCTGCATAAAAGATCCTCTCTACTTGTTCCGCGCCAAAACGTCTCTGGCGGCTTGGATGACATGATCCGTGGTGAATCCGAATTTCTTGAACAGGTCTTTCGCAGGCGCGGACCCGCCAAATGTGGTCATGCCAATGATTGCACCGTCGAGCCCGACGTAGCGTTCCCAGCCGAAGATCGACCCCGCTTCGACCGAAACGCGCGACTTCACGTCCGGCGGGAAAACACTTTGGCGGTAGCCTCCATCCTGCTGCTCGAAGATTTCCCAGCATGGCATGCTGACAACGCGAGCACGAATTCCTTCGGCGGTGAGCTTCTCGTACGCATCGACACACAGCGACAACTCGCTGCCCGTGCCGATCAGAATCAGTTCAGGTGTGCCACCTTTAGCATCGGCAAGAATATAGGCTCCCTTAGCGACTCCGGAAGCGGCTGAGTATTTCGTTCTGTCGAGCGTCGGCAGGGCCTGGCGCGTCAACACTAGCGCTACGGGCTCGTGTTTGCTTTGGAGAATGACCTTCCACGTCTCAACTACTTCATTCGCGTCTCCTGGACGCATTACGACCATGCCTGGCATTGCTCGCAAAGACGCCAGTTGCTCAACCGGCTGATGCGTCGGGCCGTCTTCACCGAGGCCAATCGAGTCGTGCGTCACCACGTAGATCGTCGGAATTTCCATGATGGCGGCAAGCCGCATGGACGGACGCATGTAGTCGGTGAAATTAAAGATCCGGAGTAGCTGCCGGCCTTGAAGTCGCCGGCACCGTCGAACTTCAGGGTTGTCTTGTTCGAAGTTGCCAAGTCGGCCGAGCCGCCGATTAGCCACGGAATATTTTGCGCAAATGCATTCAGGACCTTTCCTGAGCTCTCGCGGGTAGCTACACCTTTTGGATCCGCAGGAAAGGTTGGAAGATTGTTGTCCCATCCGTCGGGCAGTTCGCGCCGTTGCATGCGCGAGACATTGTCGGCCAGATCGGGAAACTGCTGGCCATATTTCGCAAACAGGTCGTTCCACTCCGAGCTCAGTTCGTTTCCCCGCTGTCCGATACCTTCTTGGAAATTCTCCAGCACCCCATCAGGAAGAAGGAACTGCGCGTCTTCGGGCCAGCCGTAATTTTTCTTTACGAGCTTTACTTCGTCCGCGCCGAGCGGCTCGCCGTGCGCCGCACTTGTGTCCTGTTTGTGCGGAGATCCATAGCCGATATGGCTGTTCACGATGATGAGGGTTGGACGGCTGCTGGTCGCGAGGAATTCGCGGAAACCACCTGACACGGCTTTCAGATCATTGGCATCGCCTACATGGGCGATGTTCCAACCGTAGCCGCGGAAGCGGGTCGCAACATCTTCGCTGAACGACCAGTCTGCCGGCCCATCCAGCGTGACCTGATTTGCGTCGTATATCCAGCAAAGGTTTGGCAGCTTCAAGTGTCCGGCGAGGGAAGCCGCTTCGCTACCAACACCTTCCATCATGTCTCCGTCGCCGCAAAAGGCATAGACCTTGTAATTAAAAATCTCGAATTGCGGCCGGTTATAACGCGCTTTCAGCCACTCACCGGCGATCGCCATGCCCACGCTGTTGCCGATCCCCTGACCCAAAGGCCCGGTGGTGGTCTCGATTCCAGAGGTGATACGGTACTCGGGATGTCCCGGCGTTTTGCTGTCGAGCTGGCGGAAGCTCTTGATGTCGTCGAGTGAAATTGCAGGCTTGTCCTGCACCTTGCATTCGGAATCGACAGCTTTAACGCCGGACAGGTACAGCATCGAATACAGCAACATGGACGCATGTCCGTTGGAAAGAACGAAGCGATCGCGATTGGGCCAGACTGGATTTGCGGGATCGTATCGCAGGAACTCCTGCCAGAGGACGTATGCGACTGGAGCGAGAGCCATCGGTGCGCCCGGATGTCCTGAGTTAGCCTTCTGTACGGCATCAATCGAAAGTGTGCGAATGGTGTTGATACAAAGCGTATCGAGCTGTTTGCCCGTTAATATCGCCTGATCACTGACCGCCATAGGAGATTCTCCCTAAGAGATTGCAGCACTGAGGTGACCGAAGAAGCTCTTCAGTCTATCAATTTCGTACGAGAGGTGCAGAGAAAGACTCGAAAATCACCCAACATTTATTGATGCCAGGAAGAGCAGTAAGAGTTCATTAAGTGAAGCGCGGCGGGATTTCGCGATGATTTCTGGCGAGCGTTCGATTTCGGTGGCGGAGTTCCCAACCTATTCGCGATGGAGGCATCGAAATGTAAAGCTGAGGAGGAAGAAATTGGGATCGGCGGCGCAGAGTACGTCAGCAAGCAACACGCAAGCTGGAACTGCGCAATCTGGAAAGGTAAGTCCGGCCGACAAACTCTTCATGCGCAAGGCCGCCCGGGGTGGGAAAGCCGAGGTAGAGCTCGGGAAGTTGGCTCAGGAAAAGGCCTCATCGCCTGAGGTGAAACAGTTTGGCCAACGCATGGTCACCGACCATTCACAGGCGGCCAACCAGTTGAAGCAAGTTGCCGAGCAAAAGGGTGTGACTTTGCCTGATACCCTGAGTGCAAAAGACAAAGCAACTAAGGCGCGACTGGAAAAACTCTCCGGCGACCAGTTTGACCGCGCTTACATGAAAGATATGGTCATGGACCATACCCTAGACGTGCGCGAGTTTAAGAATGAAGCGAAAACCGGCAAAGACCCTGACCTGAAAAACTTTGCTTCGCAAACTGCGCCAACTCTGGAAGAGCACTTGAAGCAGGCAAAGAGTATTGCTCCGAAGGGTTCTTCTCAAACAGCAAGCAGATAGCAAGCAACAGAACTGAACGGCAGAAAGGCGGGCATGTTTGCTCGCCTTTTTCTTACTTTCGATGCAGCATTAATGGCGAAACCAGTAGAATCCTACCTTCCTAATTGGTCTGACCAAAAACAATCTAAGCACGCCGAAGGAATTCGGCGAACGATCTGACTTCTGGTGCGGAGCTAGGGCTCGCGGTGTTCCGGAACGGCCATATTCCGGAGCCAAGCTGTCGTAGGCGGCAACTGTGTCCTCGAAACGCTCAGTGCGCACGAGCCATTTTAGGTCACTATCGTCGATCCCCACCGCCGAACAGTGCCAGGATCGTCCTGTCGTACAGTGGGGTTTTTCCTTCACCAAAGTAACCTTCTCAACGTCATATGCCGTTCTAAACTAGAGGCAGCATCCCTCCCCGAGAGCCGAAACCCGCTGAACGCCATATGAAATTTTCTAAACTCCACATCGCGATTGCGGCCGGAGCAGGGCTTCTGGTTCTGCTGGGATTTTTATTTTATTTGCAGTGGCTGAATTCACAGCCGCCAGTACTGGCAAAGTCGCCTGAAGTCGATCCGCTTACGAAGATTCCGGTGTCCCTTGATTTGAACCCAATGCGGGACCGCTCGTCTGAGCGCCTGGCCAGTGATTTCTTACGCGCCATGCGGGATGGCAACTGCAAGAAGCAGCTCGCAGAGTGGCAAAAAGACTACCGGTCGAAGCGCGCAAAGTTCATCTGCGATTCCGAAGCCAGCCATCCATTGATTGCTTGGAAAATTGCCGATTGGGAAGACCGACCGCCACTTCGCATCCTGTCTTACCAGGGTAAAAGGCAAAATGGCGGGACGGAGTATCAGACCACGTTGTCAGTCACACTCGACAGCCGCGGCGGAGGATGGGCGGTTTCGGAGTACGACTCGCTGTACTGATTTTCGAATTTTTTGATTTTCGAATTGTCTAATTGAAGGCTGCCCAAATGCCCGCTGACTTGCGCAATCCAGCAATTCTTAAATCCGAAAATCCGTCAATCCGGTTCATTCTGCCGCGTAATTCGGCGCTTCCCGCGTGATCATTACGTCGTGCACATGGCTTTCGCGCAGTCCAGCGCCGCTGATGCGGACAAAGCGTGTCTTCTGCAGCAACTCCGGCAGGGTGGCGCAGCCGCAGTAACCCATACCTGACTTCAGGCCGCCTACCATCTGATACAGAATCATCGAAACTGAGCCGCGATACGGCACCCGCCCTTCTATGCCTTCAGGCACGAGCTTTGCCAGGCGATTCGGATCAGCGCCCATATTCGGCACCGCCGCAGAGGATTCTCCGGACGCGCTCTGGAAGTACCGTTCGCTGGATCCGGCGGCCATTGCGCCAATCGAGCCCATACCGCGATACGACTTGAACGTCCGGCCTTGATAAAGGATGAGTTCGCCCGGACTTTCGTCCGTTCCGGCAAACATTGAGCCCATCATCACTGCGCCTGCTCCAGCGGCAAGGGCCTTCGTGATGTCTCCCGAATACTTGATTCCACCATCAGCGATGACCGGCACGCCGGCGTCTTTCGTCGCCCGATAAGCTTCGGCAATCGCCGTAATCTGCGGAACTCCCGCCCCGGTGACGACGCGGGTGGTGCAGATTGAACCGGGCCCGATGCCGACCTTGATGGCATCTGCTCCAGCACGGGCCAGTTCGCAGGCACCGTCGAATGTGCCGACGTTGCCGGCGATCAGGTCAACTTCGGGGAACTTCGACTTAATTGTCTTCACCGCCTCGAGTACGCGGGTGGAGTGGCCGTGCGCGCTGTCGATTGCGAGTAGATCAACGCTTTCCTTGATCAGTTCTTCGGCGCGTTCAAGAAAATCTCCGGTTGCGCCAATAGCCGCGCCGACGCGCAGACGCCCGTGGGAATCTTTTGCGGCGTTCGGATATTTCAATTTCTTCTGAATGTCTTTTACAGTAATAAGGCCCTTTAAATTGTAGGCATCATCGACCACCAGCAACTTTTCGACGCGGTGCTTATGCAGAATTTTCTCCGCCTGCTCGAGCGTGGTCCCAACCGAAACCGTGATCAGGTTTTCTTTGGTCATTACCTGACTGATGGGAACATCAAAGCGGCTTTCGAAGCGCAAATCGCGATTGGTGAGAATGCCAACCAGCTTCTTATTCTTAGTGATAGGCACACCGGAAATCTTGTATTTCCGCATCATGTCCAGAGCGTCGGAAACTTTGTCATCCGGGCTCATCGTGACCGGGTCCACGATCATTCCGCTTTCCGACCGCTTTACCTTGTCCACCTCTTCAGCTTGCTGTTCAACCGTCAGATTGCGATGAATAATGCCAAGCCCGCCCTGCTGCGCCAGGGCAATCGCCATGTGCGATTCGGTCACGGTATCCATGGCCGCGCTGACGATTGGAATATTCAAGCGGATGTTGCGGGTCAATTGCGTTTGCGTGCTGGCGTTCGCCGGAACCACATCGGAGCGCGCAGGCAGCAACAACACGTCGTCGAAGGTAAGGGCTTCGGGGACAGGAAAGTGAATCATAAGAAATTGTATCGGATGAACGACTGATCGGGACACCAGCCGTCAGATGATTGGACCAACTGCCGACTGCGCGAGTTCTATTGTAGAGAGCAGGCTGGGCGGCGACAAGGTGTGGTCCGATCAGCAGATGGCCCGACCACCGCAGGAGCATTCTATAATCCTCGCACTCATGAGCGGCGAAAAGCGCTTATACGACGCAAAGTTTTACCAGGAATTGGAGCAGACGCGCGACTCCGCGCGACAAATCTTGCCAATCGTGATCGAGTTGCTGCATCCGGCTAGCGTTGTTGACGTTGGCTGCGGCGAAGGACACTGGTTATCGGTCGCGCAGGAGTTAGGGATCGCCGATATCTTGGGTATCGAGGGCGAATGGATTTCCAAGGCGAATCCGGCAATTCCTCGCGACAAGATTAGAATTCACGACCTCCGCCAGCCTTTGAGTATGGGCCGAAGTTTCGATCTTGCCCTCGCATTGGAGGTTGCCGAGCATTTACCTGCTGCAAATGCAAAAGAATTTGTGAAGGGATTGTGTGATGCTGCCGATAGGGTCCTTTTCTCAGCCGCAGTTCCTGGTCAGGGCGGGCGCAATCATGTCAACGAGCAGTGGCCCCAGTACTGGGCTGACCTGTTCGGGGAGTTTGGTTATGAGTGCTACGACGTGATCCGGCCGAGGATTTGGAACAATTCGAAAGTGCAATGGTATTACGCGCAAAACTGTTTGGTATTTTCGCGAGCAGGTACGCCCCCCGGATTAGGCGTCCCCACCGCGCCGATGTCCCTGGTGCACCATGTAGCATGGCTGTCCCAACTAAATCGTTGGAACTCTCCGGGAAAGATTCTGGAGCGCCTCCCTCAGGCGGTATGGTCTTGGATGCGCAGCTCCGAGTAGGTCTCATCGGCCGGTTTGCGACGGTTACCAAGGTCACTAAACTGGTCGTTACTTCACCTGAAATGAATAGTGCCGATGCTATGTTGGAAGGGCTGTCCCCGTGATAGTTACCTCTGCAGGGCTGAGCATGCGCCCCTACAGTCGGGAGGGGAATTAGTTTTTGATATTCGATTGAAATCAACATAAGAACAGCGGAAGCGCTCTGGGGGCCAGAGTTCACCGCGCGGGTCCACCCAAGTGCTTGTTCTATGACCATTCGCAAGAAGATCTTGTTATTTTCGGCCCTGGCGCTGGGCGCCTTCCTCGCAGCAGTGTATCTGCTCTCCCGATTTGCTCTTCTCAATGCTTTCGCGCGTCTGGAAAGCGACTCTGCCCGTGAAAACATCAGCCACATGCAGAATGGACTGCGGAATGAAGAATCTCATCTTGAAATTCTCGCAGTTGACTACGGGCAGTGGGACCGCACATACGACTTCATGGGGAACCACGCGGCGGGATACGTTAACACCGAGCTTGCGCCGGTGGCTCTCAAGGGCATTCAAGTCAACTTCGTGGTCTTGCTGGACCCGTCAGGCAAGGTGACCGCCAGTCAGAGCAACGGTGATTGGACGGTCAGCGATGATGATCTGCGGCAAATGTCAGAAGTCGAAATGCGTGCTGAAACGGCAGGGCTGAAGAACGCGCCCCTGAACGGCATTCTGGAGATGAATGGGCGGATCGTAATGCTCTCCTATCATCCCATTCTCAACACACAAGCGAATCTAATCCCCCGCGGTACGCTGGTGATAGGACGGGAGCTCGATGAGAGCGTTATTGCGTCTCTCTCGCGATGGATGGGCTATCCAGTTTGGCTTGAGCCGGGGGACAGCATTGGCGGGGACAAATTGCCAGGCACTCTGTGGAGTGACGGCGCCAATCTGGCGCGATCTGAAAGCGACTCCATGTCGCTGAATTATGTGGCTGTGCGGGATCTCTCCGGCAAAACGCGACGCTATCTGGTAGAACGCACACCACGATCTCTGTTCCTGGAAGGAAAAATCGAGATTCGTTATCTGTGGAGCTTGCTGATGCTGGCGGGCGCTGTTTTTTGCGGCGCGCTGTTCTTCTTCGTGGACGAAGTGCTCGTAGCACGTGTGGCAAGTTTGAGCAGCGATGTGGCTAAAGTCACCGTAAGCGGAGATCTGGCTCTGCGCCTTAATTCCGGCGGGAAAGATGAACTCAGCGATTTAGCGCGCGCAGTCAACAGCATGCTGGCTGCGATCCAGAAAGCAAAAGCCGAGCTCCTGCAGGCGCAGGAATCTTTGCGCTTCCATGCTGAGCATGATGCGCTTACAGGAGTGCTGAACCGGCGCGCCATTCGCGATGTGCTCAGAAAAGAGCTGGCGCGTTGCCGCCGTGACAAGAACACATTGGGAGTCATACTGGGCGATCTTGATCATTTCAAGAGAATCAACGACCATTATGGCCACGCGGGCGGCGACACTGTGTTGGTTACCGCTGTGCAGCGCATCAGCTCAATCCTCCGTTCTTACGATTCGCTTGGCCGTTACGGGGGCGAAGAATTCCTGCTGATTGCCCCTGGTTGCGATCTGGCGCTGGCGCAAAAATTGGCGGAGCGCATTCGCACCGCAATCGGGGACGAAGCTATTGATCTTGGCGAGGATTCTGCCAAAGTTTCTGTAAGTTTGGGTGTGACCCTGGGAACCGCCGATAGCGATCCGGAGTTTCTAGTTGCCCTTGCAGATTCAGCCCTGTATCAGGCCAAGCACAATGGCCGCAATCGCGTAGAAGTCGGCCTTGAACTACCGGAAGATGAGTCAGTCGAGCTGAGATCGAGGTAGACACATCACTGGCGCGGTTGCTGCTTAGTCCCAATCCTACTGCCGGTGCTACAGTAATTCTTCATGTCAGCGCCCGAGTCCCGATTTGTCCGAGCCTGCAAAGCGCTGCCGGTTGACCGCACTCCGGTATGGTTCATGCGGCAAGCGGGACGTTACATGCCTGAATACCGCGCGGTCCGCAAAAAGAATTCCCTGATCGAGATTTGCAAGGATCCGCAGCTTGCAGCCGAAGTGACGATTACTGCTGCGGAAATCCTGAATGTGGACGCCGCGATCATCTTCGCCGATCTGCTGCTACCGCTAGAAGTTATGGGTCTGCCGTTTAGATTTTCTGCGGGTGAAGGGCCTGTGATTGAAACTCCGATTCGCACCGCGGCCGATGTTGCGCGCCTTAGGATTGATTCAGCAGCAGACCTTGGGTACGTGGCCGAAGCTGTTGGCGTAGTTGCCAGACACTTTGGCTCCAAACTTCCGGTAATTGGATTCTGCGGCGCACCCTTCACTCTTGCCAGCTACATGATCGAGGGCGGTGGGTCGCGACACTACATCCACACGAAGAAGTTGATGTACTCACAACCAGAGGTTTTTGACGAGTTGCTCGGCAAGCTTGTTTCGGTGACGGCTCACTATGCCGCCGAACAAGTACGCGCCGGAGCCGATGTGATTCAGGTTTTCGACAGCTGGGTGGGATGCTTATCACCGCACGATTACCGGCGGCACGTCTTGCCGAGGACGACAGAACTGGTGCAGAAATTGAAAACTACCCGTGTTCCAGTAATCTATTTTGGAACCGACTCCGCCACGCTGCTGAGCACCATGAAAGAGACCGGAGCCGACGTGATTGGTTTGGATTGGCGTATTCCGCTCGATGAAGGCTGGGCACAGCTTGGCGGCCGAGGAGCAATTCAGGGGAATCTGGATCCGGTGCTGCTGTTTTCTGGCTGGGCACAGATTGAGTCACGGGCGCGGGAGGTTCTAGATCGAGCTGCCGGTCGCCCGGGACATATCTTCAATCTGGGCCATGGAATTCTGCCCGAAACCCCAGTGCAAAACGTAAAAGACCTGGCAGCGTTTGTTCAGCAGTATTCGGCCACGACGTCGGCGGTGAGCGCGAATGAGTAATGCGCCTGGAAACTCAACGGCAATTCTTCTGCTTGCGCACGGGAGTCCGGACTCACCAGAAGACGTACCCAAGTTTCTGTTAAATGTTACCGGTGGGCGGCCACTTCCTCCTGAAGTGATTGCAGAGGTGCAGCGGCGCTATCAAGCGATCGGCAAATCACCACTTACTTCGATCACGTTGAAGCAGGCAAAACTTCTCAGCGCTAAGGTGCAGTTGCTTGTTTATGTAGGCATGCGAAACTGGCATCCATTCGTTTCCGAAACTCTGAAACGGATGACCACCGATGGCGTGCGTCATGCAATCGTCATATGCTTGGCACCACAAAACTCGCAAACCAGCGTTGGCTTGTACCGCACATCCTTACTGTCATCGCCTGACCCGGGCCTCACCTTTGACTTCGTCGAGTCATGGCATGACCATCCCCATCTTATTCAGGCGTTCGCAGAAAAACTGAAGAGTGGACGCGAGCAAGCTCGTAAAGAATGCGGGCGAGATGTTCCTGTGATTTTTACTGCGCACAGCGTGCCCTCCAGAACGATTCTTGAAGGAGATCCTTACGAGCTGCAGGCCCGACAGACCGCTGAGCTAGTTGCTAACGCGGCGTTGCTCGAAGAAAGCGAGTGGCGCTTTGGGTTTCAGAGCCAGGGCATGTCTGGCGGTGCATGGCTCGGGCCGACAGCCGAAGCTACCATCATGGATTTGAAGTGCAGTGGACACTCGGGCGTGTTCGTGCAACCGATTGGCTTCCTTTGCGATCACGTTGAGGTCCTCTACGACATTGATGTCGTGTTCAAAAAATTCGCCGAAGATCAGGGTATGCGCTTATGGCGGGCGGAATCGCTCAATGACTCTCCTTTGCTCACGGCAGCGCTGGCCGAACTCGCACAATCCCGAATGGCTGCAAGTAAATCCGCATGAAGAGAATCGCAGTGATTGGTGCTGGGATCTCGGGCTTGGCCGCCGCGTTCAAACTTCAAAAACAAATAGAGCGCGGGGCACAACTGGAGTACTTACTTCTCGAAGCAACCGAACGTTTCGGGGGCGTAATCAAAACCGAGCAGGTTGAAGGCTGCGTACTCGAGTCCGGTCCAGATTCTTTTTTGACAGAAAAATCCTGGGGCGCAGATCTTTGCCGTGAGTTGGGCCTTCAAGATCAACTGATCTATTCCAAAGACGTCGAACGAAAGACCTACATGTTCGCCAAAGGACGTCTGGTGCCGATTCCAGACGGCCTCATGTTCATGGTCCCGACGAAGTTTCTTCCGATGTTCACATCGCCGTTGTTTTCCTGGACAACCAAGGCTCGCATTTTGCAGGAATGGTTTTACAAACCTTCGACTGATGCTGGCGAATGCACAGTCGCAGATTTCATCGTGCGTCATTATGGCCGCGAGATGGTGGACCGGGTTGCTGATCCATTGCTGGCCGGTGTTTACGGCGGCACTGCCGACGAGTTGAGCGCGCAAGCCGTTCTGCCGCGCTTCGTAGACATGGAAGCGAAGTATGGAAGTCTGGGCAAGGCCATGATCGCAGCTCGGAAGCAAAGCCTTGGCGTTCCTAACAAGCCGATCTTCACATCGTTGAGGAATGGCATGCAACAGATGGTCAATGCGGTTTCGGCGCGAATTCCCGACAGCGCACGGCGGTTGAATGCGCCGGTGGAACAGATAAAAGGTGAATCAGGCAAGTGGTTGCTGATGTGTGCTGGGCGAACAGAAGAGTTCGATGCCGTGATATTGGCTACCCCCGCGTACGCTGCCGCCGCGCTGCTCGCGGAGGCTCCGCAAATTGCACAACAACTCAGCGCGATTCGATACAGTTCATCTGTGACAGTGGCTCTCGTTTACGACAACACTGTTCGCACCGCGCTTCCGCCGGGATTTGGAATCCTTGTTCCACGCAGCGAAGGCTTCCGCACTTTAGCGGTAACTTTCGTCCACAACAAGTTCGATAATCGCGCTCCGGAGGACCGGGCGGTGATTCGCTGTTTTTTGGGCGGATGTCGCGATGAATCTGTTCTCGATGAAACAGACGACAAGATTGCCGGAATCGTGGGCGGTGAACTTGCGGAGTTGGCCGGAATCACAGTCGCGCCTCTAGCTTTTCGAGTTCAGAAGTGGCCCAGAGCGATGGCGCAGTACGGCATTGGCCACAGCGCAAGAGTGGTACAGATACGGGAACTGGTTGCAGGGACGCCGGGTCTCGCTCTCGCGGGGAATGCTTATTCTGGAATCGGCGTGCCTGATTGCGTGCGATCGGGATCAGAAGCGGCTGTGAAGGTTTTGTCGGATATTGGAATTTCGACCTCGGCGATTACTTGAATGGTCACTCTACTCTGCGCGGCAGTCTTGCCGAAGTTAGCAATAATCTTTTCAAATTGTGACAGTCACTCGAGCAGTTGTCGGGATTAATTATTAGAGTGAGGTAAGCTGATGCGTTGCATTTGTATTCCGATATTGATTTTGATGGGGACGCTCGCAGCCGCCCAGACCCAAGGTTCAAACCAACCAAGCCCGTCCGACAGGCACAGTATGCGGGGCATGGATATGTCACGTTCACATGACGGCAGCGGCGACATGGCGAGCATGGGCGAGGGCGGTGCCGCGGCGATGCACTCGATGGAATCGCACCACATGGACATGGGGCCGCATATGAAAATGACCGACTTGCGACCGGTCCGGCCGGGCGACAAAGAGAAAGCTGAGCAGGTGGTGCAGGCGGCGCGGGTGGTTGCAGAAAAATATCAAGACTATACCGTCGCGCTGGCTGACGGTTTCAAAATCTTCCTCCCCAACGTTACGCAAAAGCAGTACCACTTCACGAACTATCGTTACGCGTGGGAAGCGAGGAACAATTTCGATCCTTCGCGTCCGACATCTCTGCTATACGAGAAGAATGGCGACGGCTATAAGCTCGTCGGCGTTATGTACACAGCGAAGAAGAACGCCAGCGAGGATGATTTGAACTCACGCGTTCCGCTCAGCATTGCGCAATGGCATGCGCATGTGAATCTGTGCTTGCCCGCAGATCGAACAGAAGATGATGTTTTGCCGTCGGGCTCGAAGTTCGGACTGAGAGGATCCATCGCAACCAAAGAGGAATGTGATGCTGCAGGCGGCAAATTCTATCCGCAGGTTTTCGGCTGGATGGTGCACATCTATCCGACAGAAAAGAAGCCGGAAGATGTCTGGTCAGTCGAACGCCAACACAATCACATGGATTAACGGTCAGCGCCGCCTGGCGCGAAGACGAACTGGTCACCAACGGCAAAGTTCAGTAAAGAACATGCAGCAATGCTGATGACGTTCGCGAGGAAATAGTTCAAACCAAAGGCTCCCGCCTGCAACTTCATTAATCCAATGTTGCCAAGCAATGAAATAGCCCCATTACTCAGATTGAAGGCCACGAACCTGCGCAATGGCGTACTCGTCATCCGGTCTGCCCAGGTGAATCGTTCATGCCATAAGAAGTTGTGTACCACCGTGACTTCCACCGCGATCACTGTTGAGAGGAGGTAATTCCATCCGAAGCCGGAACGAAGTAGAGCGAGAACAGAAAGCTGCAAACAAATTCCAATTGCCCCGACGGCAATGAACTTGAGCCATCGCATGAAGCACTGTCGCGGAGCGGTCATGCGACGCGCTCTTCGTTGTAAAGGCGGACCGTGTTCTTCACCGTGAAGAAGACCAGCATGGCGGTCATGCCAACAATTCCGATAATGCCTCCGACATCGAACAGGCGATAACGCCCATGGAGCGCCATCGGCCACCGGAGCAGTGCCAGATTCCCAGCGGCCAGGAGAATCCTCAGTTCGGTCGGGCCGAAGCTCCAGAATGACATTCGGAATTCGCCCAGAGTGTACGTTGCCAGATAAGACTGTATGGAAAGCAGCAGAAACAGCAGCAGGAGACCCACGGCGATAGTTGGGCTCGTGTACCCGGAGAGCGCAAGCCCGCCCATCAGCGCGACGGAGCCGATACTGTCGAGAATGTGGTCCACGTAAAAGCCGTAGCGAGGCCTCTGCTGGTTGCGGAATCGAGCCAGCGTTCCGTCAAGACTGTCGCCGAACCAGTTCAGGACCAGGAACGCGATCGCCACGACGAGCCATCGGCGATCGAATCTTGCTAACGCGTAGGTAGCGCCGGTCATGATTTGAGCCACGAAACCGAGCGCGGTAAGGTGATCGGAATTCACCCAAGACGGCATGCGGCTCGCGAGCCACAGAAGAAGTTTCCGTTCGCCGATGGAAAGCGCGCTTTCCTGAATCCGAGTTGCGGGGCGAAAGGTTATTGCAGCCGGCACACTCTTGGTTGCCATTCGATATCTCCCGAACGGCAGTTTGCTCCGGGACAGGATGAGGCGCAATAGATAGCGGGTAAAATCGCGGTCAACTGCTAATCATCTCGTAAACATACTGAATTGAGCAGCTTACAGTAGCGGGTAATCTACGTTGAGAGAAATGTGTTTACGTTTTCGGAACGTAAACAGTTCATATTCAGGGATGAGCCGAAGCTTCGGTGATCGCAGCCGCAAGCTGTTCGACCGCCCAGGCGGTCTGCTCGGCCGAAATAATTGCTGGCGGAGCTATTAAAACGTGGTCGCCACAATCTCCATCCGCGCAGCCCTGTACGGGATACACGAGCAGCCCGCGCTCCACAGCAGCTTGCGCTACTGCGGCTGCAAAATTCTTCTCGGCAGGGAAGGTGGATTTTGAGACTTTGTCGGAGACGAACTCAATCGCCCAGAGCAGGCCGATACCTCGCACATCGCCTACAACTGGCAGGCTCCGCAATTCGGAAAGGGCTTGTTTCAAATTCGACGCCGGGCTGTCGTTGCTGTCGGAATCCGCGGCTTGAACAAGATTCGTTCGATTGATGTGCGCGAGAACGGCGCGGCCTGCAGCCAGTGAGATCGGATGCGAGCTGTACGTGAAACCATGAATGAATGAGCCGCTGCCGGTGGCGATCGCGTCAACCACATCGTGCGAGATGATCACGGCTCCGAGCGGCGCGTATCCGCTGGAAAGACCCTTAGCTGTGACCAGAATGTCGGGAGCGACTCCCCAATGGTCCACGGCAAAGTTGCGCCCGGTCCGGCCCATTCCGGTCATGACCTCATCGGCGATCAGCAGGACTTCATGCCGACGGCAAATTTCCGAGACTTTCTCGAGATAACCGGGCGGGGGAACCACAGCGCCGAGAGTTGCGCCGCTTACCGGTTCAAGAATAACTGCCGCCACTTTCCCGTCAGAGGCCGCGATTGCCGCCTCCACTTCTAAGGCATATTCCTGGCCACAGTTGCGGCAACCGTCAGTGCAGTCATAGGCGCAGCGATAACAATAAGGCGCATTGACGGTGGAGAACTCCCGCAGCATGGGGCGGTATATCTCGCGGCGCTTCTTATTGCGAGAAATAGCCACGGCGCCAAGAGTAGCGCCGTGATAGCTCTGATTACGGCTGACGATTTCTGACCGGCTGAAGTTACCAATTTCAACTTGAAATTGGCGTGCCAGCTTCAGTGCGGCTTCAATGGCCTCAGACCCGCCACTGGTGAAATACACAGCACCGCCGCGAAAATTCGGGCCAGCAAATTCCAGCAGTTCGCTCGCGTACTCCTCCGCGATTGG
>QHZW01000094.1 GCA_003224815.1 Acidobacteriota bacterium
GTTTTGGCGGCAGAAAAACCGATGTCGGCGGTGCAAAGCGTCACCACGCGATAGTGCAGGCCTAACTTCTGCAGAATCTCCTCGGCATCGTGTGTCAGCTTTTCAAGTTGCTCATAGGAAGTTTCAGGGTTCGCAAACTTCACCAATTCCACCTTCTGAAACTGGTGTTGTCGGATAATTCCACGCACATCTTTTCCATACGATCCGGCTTCGCTCCGGAAACAAGCAGTGTAGGCAGTCAGCGAAATAGGCAACCTTGATGCTTCCAGGGTCTCGTCGCGATAAAGATTCGTGACCGGAACTTCCGCCGTCGGCACCAGCCACAAATCCTTCTCGCCGTGCGGAACACGGAAACTGTCAGAAGCGAATTTGGGCAACTGTCCGGTGCCATACATCGATGCCGAGTTCACCAGATATGGCGGTAGCACTTCGGTGTAACCGTGCTCTTTGGTGTGCACGTCGAGCATGAAGTTCGCTAGCGCCCGTTCCAGGTGCGCACCCGCACCCCAGTAAACCGCAAATCGAGCGCCTGAAAGCTTAGCGGCGCGCTCCAGATCCAAGATTCCGAGCTGTTCACCAACTTCCCAATGCGGCTTTGGAGTGAAATCGAATTTCGGAGGCGCTCCCCAGCGCCGGATCTCCACATTGTCTTCCGAACCTCTGCCAACTGGTACCGATTCGTGCGGGGTGTTGGGAATATTTACCAGCACCTGGCTCAGTCGTGTGTCATATTCCTCGGCGGCTTTCTCGAGTTCCTGGATCTGGACGCGCATGTTCTTGGTCTCGGCGATGACCTGGCTTGCATCCTGTCCAGACTTTTTCATGCCCGCAATCTGTTCCGTCAGACGGTTTCGTTCGGCCTTCAGTGTCTCGGCAGAAGTAATTGCCTGCCTGCGTTGCGCGTCAACGGTACGGAAGTCTTTGAGAACGACATCGGGATTCATGCCGCGGTGGCGCAGCATTTCTTCAATCTTGGGCAGATTGTCACGGACAAATCCGAGGTCAAGCATGAATGAATTAATGTAAAGGAAAGAGTTGGGCTTTGCACGTTTTCAGCGGAACCAAAGCGACCACACAACGTCCACTGCTGTGTGGGTGACGACCGCGGCGAGAACCTGGCGTTCGGCCCTCCACGCACGGCCGTAGAAGATCCCGGCAACGGACGCCAGCAGCACATATCGCCAGTTAAAAGGCGAGCCGTGGTTAAAATGCGAAAGCCCGAACAAGATCGCCGCCGAAATGAGCCCACCATATCGGCCTAGGCGCCTTTCCAATAAGTTCTGCATGATCGCTCGAAAGAAGAGTTCTTCGGGAAGCGCAATGAGAAGCGAGGTAATCAGGATTGCCGCGACGACGCTGCTCAGACGGAGGACTGACGCATGAAAGTGAATAAACCCTGTGGCTTCGCCAAGCACGAGTGCGATTGGGAAATAAAACAGCCATTCACGAAAACCGATCTGAAGAGTCTTCGCACTCGGAATCAATGAGTATCCCATTCCCCCAAGCCGTCTGCCGACGAGGAAAGAATAAAGGGCGATGTCCGCGAGAAATAACTTGGGAAACACAGCCGGCGCCGGTGCCGGCCAGAAATTTACCCATTTCATAAAATGCGCGGCAACAATGATCGCGAGCACCGCGGCATCGCGCCAAGTCATTCTCGGGGGCAGGTCTGTTAGCGCAACAAACGCGGCAAGCAGTACCGGAAGAGCAATGGAGATTACTGCGGCTCGCCAATAGAAATCGGGAGTACCGAAGGAGAATGCGAAATAGGGCAGCGCTAGAGCCGCTGCTGCCGCAATCCTTGCCACTTTCGACGCGCGCGCCAGCGGTTCGGCGGCGCCGAACCCACAAAACCACAGTGGCGCGAACAATAACGCGAATGCGGCGAACGCGCGCGTGAACATGACGTCCGAAAATGAGGTTGCTGCGTGCCGGGCGAAGAACCTCGCGGCCACCATCAGCAAGGCATAACCCCCGAGGGCAGTAATCCATCGAACGTTTTTCATCCCTGCCGATTTTAACGATCTGGAAATCCCCGCGTGTAAACTAACAAGGCGAATCCCGCTTTCACAAATGAAAAATTTAGGATGCGCGCATGATTCCTGATCTCCGCGTAAGCATTGCCGGCATTGAACTCAAGAACCCGGTCATTGCGGCCAGTGGCACGTTTGCTTACGGCCTTGAGTTCGAGGATGTCGTGCATCTTGACCGCCTCGGGGGTTTCGTCGTCAAAGGCCTTTCGCGTGAGCCGATCATCGGCAACCCTCCTCCTCGTCTGTATGAGACTGCTGCCGGCATGCTGAACGCGATTGGGCTGCAAAACATTGGTGCCCGCGCCTTTGTTGACGAAAAGCTGCCCAAGCTTCGCACGCTGAAAGATACCATCTGCCGCGTACGAGTTGAATGTTTCCTGTCCCAACACGCAGTATGGTGGCATTCAGTTCGGAAGCGATCCCCGTTCGCTTGACGAGTTAGTAACGACCGCCAAGCGCTTTTCACAGCGGCCTTTGATTGTGAAGCTCTCGCCCAACGTAACCAGCATCGGGCAGATGGCGCATGTCGCGCAGGAAGCCGGCGCGGATGCGATCTCGCTCGTCAACACCTTTGTCGCGATGTCGATTGACGTGGTCACGCGCAAGCCGCGCATCGCGAACTTGACCGCCGGACTTTCGGGCCCAGCGATCAAGCCGATCGCCGTACGCATGGTTTACGAGGCCTCGAAATCAGTACAGATTCCGATCATCGGCATGGGCGGGATTTCAACCGCGACGGACGTAATTGAGTACATGCTGGCTGGAGCTTCGGCGGTCCAGGTGGGTACAGCAAGTTATTGGGACCCGCGCGCCACGGAAAAAATCGTGGCAGAACTTACCCGCTGGTGTGCCGAGCGCGAGGTCCCAAGGATAGCGGAACTGACTGGCGCGATGCAGGTCTAACTGTCACTTTTCCTGGCCTTCTGCATCAAATTTGAGCAGAAGATCAAGCAGAAGGGAGCAGTTCATGGCGAAAGCGACATTTGCAGCTGGATGCTTCTGGGGCGTCGAAGCAACATTTCGGCAAATTCCTGGTGTGACAGGCACCCGTGTTGGTTACACCGGCGGCGAGATGAAGAATCCTACGTATAAAGACGTCTGCACCGACCGCACAGGACATGCGGAAGCAGTTGAGGTTGACTACGATCCTGCAAAGGTTTCGTACGAAGCCTTGCTGAATGTCTTCTGGGAGAATCATGATCCCACGCAATTGAACCGCCAAGGCCCGGACTTTGGGACCCAGTATCGGTCGGCGATTTTCTACCATTCACCCGAACAGGAGCAGGCAGCGCACGCTTCGAAACAGACGTTCGAAAAATCCGGGCGCTTCAATCGTCCGATCGTCACTCAGATCGTTCCAGCGATGACATTCTACGAAGCCGAAGACTATCACCAGCAGTATCTTGAAAAACACGGACTCGCGCATTGCCATATCTGATGACGCAGGCGCTTCAATGCGCCCGATCGCCGACATTCGCCTTCGCGCCGCTGGTAGAAACTTTGCCAGGTCAGTACAATCCTAACTTCTGTTATGGCCGATGTGCGCCGAGGTCTGATTATCGTGAACACTGGGCCGGGCAAAGGTAAGACCACCGCCGCTATGGGGACAGCCTTTCGCGCCGTAGGCAATGGCATGAAGGTTTTGATGCTGCAATTCATTAAAGGCTCCTGGCACTATGGTGAGCTCGATGCTGCCAAGGTGTTTGGCGACAAGTTCATCATGAAGCAGATGGGTCGAGGTTTCGTGAAAGTGGGCGCCGAGCAGCCCGATCCAGAAGACGTGCGCATGGTGGAAGAGGCCTGGGCCGAGGGCGAGCGCGCGATTCATTCCGGCGAGTGGGATCTGATTATCCTCGATGAGATCAATTACGCCATCAGCTACGGAATGCTCGACCCGGCGAAAGTTGCTGAATCTTTGAGGCGGAAGCCCGACATGGTGCACGTGATCTTGACGGGGCGCAATGCGCATCCGAAAATTGTTGAGATCGCCGACACCGTGACGGAAATGCGTCAGGTGAAGCACGCCTACGAAAAGGGCGTAATGGCGCAGAGAGGGATTGAGTACTGACCCAATTGGGTAATTGAGGAATTTCGTAATTCGGTAATTGAAGCCAGAATATTAGGTGTGCAAATTACCCGATTACTCAATTACAAATTATCCGATCCATCCTATGGCTTGGTTCAAACGACAATCCGTTGAGCTCGACACTGGCGGCGAAAAGAAAATTCGCACCGAAGGGCTGTGGGTGAAGTGTGACCAGTGCCGCCAGATCATCTGGAAGAAGGATCTTGAAGATAACTTCAATGTTTGCCCTAAGTGTGGTCGCCATTTCCGCATTGATGCACGTACCCGGCTCTCGCAATTATTCGATGATGGCGAATACGAGACCTTTAGTGATGGTCTCAGGTCTACCGATCCACTTAAATTCGTCGATCTCAAGCCCTATTCCGAACGACTGGTGAAGGCACAAGACGAAACCGGACTCAACGATGCTGTCATCAATGCGCGTGGCAAGTTAAATGGTCGCCCGGTGATGGTCAGCGCAATGGAGTACGGTTTTATCGGCGGCAGCATGGGTGCGGTGGTTGGCGAGATGATCACGCGGGCGGTCGAAGAGGCGCTTGAGCGCAAGCAACCCCTTATCATCATTTCAGCGTCAGGTGGCGCTCGCATGATGGAAGGCGTGCTCAGCCTAATGCAATTGGCGAAAATTACCGCTTCCTTCGCCATGCTGGGCGACCTCAACATTGCGGAACCCGGCGCGTTGATCGGCTTTGCCGGACCGCGGGTGATCGAACAGACCATCCGCCAGAAGCTTCCGCCCGGATTTCAGCGCAGCGAATTCCTGCTTGAGCATGGAATGCTTGATGCGGTGGTGCATCGCAAAGAGTTGAAGACGTACATCTCACGCGCGCTGGACTTTATGACGCCGGGAATGCAGGCTTCCGCTGCGGGCTAGCGCCCCCTTCCCAAGCTGATAATCTAGTCTTTATTAGGGACGTCTCACGCCCGACGACGTGCGACGCGACCCAACTGACCATGCCCATCTCCTACCAATCCGCAGTGGCCCGCATGTACGCGCTGGGGCACGAACTTGCGCAGACGCCCTCGCATAAGTTTGACCTCGCGCACATGCTAGTACTCCTTGCGGCGATGGAGAACTCAGAGAAGAAGTTCCCGAGTGTGCTGATCGCTGGCACCAACGGGAAGGGTTCGACGGCTGCCACCCTGGGCTCCATTTTGCGCGCGTCGGGCCTGCGAACAGGACTTTACACTTCACCGCATCTGGTGCGAATCAACGAACGGATTCGAATCAATGACGCCGAAATTTCCGATAATGATTTTGCACTATTGCACGATGTAGTCGAACGCACTGCCGAGAGGCTGGTCGAGGACGGCGAACTGCCATGGCATCCCAGCTTTTTCGAAATGCTGACGGCCATTGCGTTCGAATATTTCGCCAATAGCAAAATTGATCTCGCCGTGCTCGAGGTTGGTATGGGCGGCCGGCTGGACGCGACCAACGTAGTTGAACCCTTGGTGAGCGTTATTACCGACATCTCTCTCGATCATGAAAAGTTTCTGGGTAACACCATTGCCGAAATTGCCGGCGAAAAGGCCGGGATAATTCGTGAGAACGGAATCCTGGTCGCTCTCCCGCAAAGCCCCGATGCAAACAACGTGATCGGAAACGTGATACTTGAGCGCAACGCCAGGGCGGTGAGCGCAGTGCCATACGTGCCGCCGATTTCGCCTGCAAGTCCGCAATGGTTCGGCTCCGACACAGATGGTGTGGCAGCGGATCGTGCGTGGACGGGCGCCGAGACTGGCCGTGTGGAGACGGGCGCCCTCGCCCGTCCAATCGAGCGTAGCTTGACTCGTCTGTCGTCTCGATATCCTCTGCAACTCATGGGAAAACAGATCACCGTCGAAACGCCGCTCCTCGGACGCCATCAACTTCGCAATGTCGCTCTAGCGATCGCGACAGCTGAAGAATTGAGCAAACAGGGGTTCTCGATTACGGCCGAATCTATCAAACGAGGCGTTCGCGAGACCCGCTGGCCGGGAAGGTTTCAAGTCGTTGCGGCTCATGATAATGCGCCGAAGATGGTCTTTGACGTTGCGCATAATCCCGCCGGAGCATGGGCCCTGCGTTCCACGCTTTCTTCAATTTACGAAGGCGGGAAATTAATTTTCGTTTTTGGAGCGATGCGGGACAAGGCTATCCGCGAGATCACCGAAATCCTCTTTCCGCTCGCCGATCGAGTGATGGCGACTGCCGCCGACAATCCCCGCTCGGCCACTCCCGAAGAAATCAGAGAAGCAGCCGCACGGACTGGATCCGAAATCGAGCTTCAACCCCATATTCCAGCGGCACTCGATCGGGCGCAGTCGGCAGCTGGAAGCGACGGAATTGTGGTGGTGACTGGATCGATCTACGTCGTTGGCGAAGCCATGCAGGTACTTGGAATGCACGCGAATGGGGAATAGCACTGATGTTGTGGAGCAGCGTGAGCCACAGGATCGTGCTGCTCTGGAAGCGCCCGTGGGCAAGAAATATGGCGTGCTCAGCCGATTGCGATCCTATTTGTATTTCGACCCTCTGATCTGGCTTATCACAGTTCTGCTCGGCATCGCCTCTATTCCCTTCGGATTCTTCGACAAAGACGGCAGCATTCTGCACGCGTTCGCCAGCCTCTGGGCGAAGCTCACGATGAGGTCTATCTTCTCGCCGCTTCGTGTCATCGGACTCGATCAAGTGGACACATCGAAGCCGCACGTTTACGCGGTCAATCACGCATCGGCGCTCGACATTCCCGCGCTGTACGCATACCTGCCCTTTCAATTCCGTATTCTTCACAAGAAGGAGCTGCTTTCGTATCCCATTGTCGGTTGGCATCTGAAACGCTCAAAGCAGGTTTGCGTTGACCAGCAAAATCCGTCGCGGTCGATCGGACAGATCAAATCTGCATTGCGCACTCTGAAGGCGGGAATGCCGCTGGTGATTTTTCCGGAAGGTGGACGCACTCCCGACGGCCGCGTTCAGCCATTCCTGCCCGGAGCTTTTTTTTTGGCGATCAAAGCGGAGATTGATATCGTTCCCATCGCTCTGCGTGGGATGTATGAACTGCTGCCGATGAACACCTACCACATCAAGCCGCATCCCCTGGAAATGCGCGTCGGCAAGCCGATTCCAACCGCAGGCTTAGACACAAAAGACATGGGCCAACTATCGGCCGAGGTGCAGAGAGCGGTGGAAGAGATGTACTACGACAAAATGATCATTGGAGCTTAAAATTTAGAGTAGCTCGCGTTTCCATTTCAATCGGCTCACCATTGATTACGAATGGTTTGTACCTCCACTGACGTACTGCATCGACAGCGGCTTGAGCCAATTCCTTTGGCCCGGAAAGCAAGTGCACTACTAAAACCGTTCCGTCCTTCCGAACAATGACAGTCAGAACAACCGGGCCATGGATTCGCGCTCGCTTCGCCTCTTGCGGAAAATTGGGTGCGACTCTGTGGACGAGGAGTTTGCTCGAAGCGTCCTCAGAAATCCGTACTCTTTGAAGAGCTTGTACTTGACCCTAAACCGTGGTTGAGACGACCAGGCTTGCGATGAGCAGAAGCAGCGTTCGAATCACCTCAAGATTGTACGCCGGATATTTGCTAACCGGTTCCGTCAAATGTCGTTTGAAGATCATCATGCCTCTCGTGCATAATTTCCGGTTTGCGCTGCGTGCCCTTGGCCCTCTGCCGTCAAAGGTTCAAGGCCTCAACCACAGAGGACACCGGGCGCCCGTAAAATTCGGAGACAATATGAAGATGCTCATCGCACTCGCAATATTCTGTTTCACTGCTGCCGTTGTTCTTCAGGCGCAGACTTCCACCGCTCCCACACTCGCCGAAGCCCAGGACTTCATGAACAAAGCCGAGGGGCAGCTCGCTGAGTTGAGTATCAAGGGGAACCACGCGAACTGGATTCACGAGAACTTCATCACTGATGACAGCGAGGCGCTCGCAGCGGATGTGAATGACGAAATCACCGGAGTCACCACCGAACTGGTCGAGCAGACCAAGCGCTTCGACGGCGTGCAAATGCCGCCGGATCTTGCCCGCAAATTCCTGCTGCTCAAACTGTCGCTGACCGCGCCTGCTCCCAAGGATCCCAAGCTGCGCAAGGAGATGAGCGAGATCGCCGCCTCGCTGGAGTCGGATTACGGGAAAGGCAAATATTGCGACATGTCCGGCAAGTGCGTGGACATCACGCAGGTCGAGAACATCATGGCCGAGAGCCGCAATCCGCAGCAGTTGCGCGACGTGTGGCTGGGCTGGCATTCGGTGGGCGCTCCCATGCGCAAGCGGTATTCGCGATTCGTCGATCTTTCAAACCAGGGTGCGCGCGAACTGGGATTCAAAGACACCGGCGTGCTCTGGCGCGGGGGATATGACATGCCTCCGGATCAGTTCAGTGCCGAGGTTGACCGACTGTGGGAACAGGTGCGGCCGCTTTATCTTTCCCTCCACACCTATGTGCGCGCGAAGCTGTCGCAGAAGTACGGGCCGCAGGTTGTACCGCCCGGCGGGCCCATCCCCGCCCATTTGCTGGGGAACCCCTGGGCGCAGGCGTGGGGGAATATATTTCCGCTCCTCGGCCTTCCCGAGAACAGCCGCGGCTACGATCTCACGGAATTGTTGCGGGCGAAGAAACTCGATGCTCGCGGCATGGTGAAATACGGCGAAAATTTTTACAAGTCATTGGGCTTCGCGCCGCTGCCTCAGACCTTCTGGGACCGGTCGTTGTTCACCAAACCACAGGACCGCGAAGTCGTGTGCCATGCGGACGCCTGGGATATAGATAACAAAGACGATTTGCGTATCAAGATGTGCATTCAGATCCGTGACGAGGATTTTGTCACCATCCATCATGAGCTCGGGCACAACTTTTATCAGCGCGCATATAAAGATCAGCCGTTTCTATTCCAGAACGGCGCCAATGATGGTTTTCATGAAGCCATCGGGGACACCATCGCGCTGGCCATCACACCCGAGTACCTGCAGAAGATAGGCCTGCTCGAGAAAATTCCGCCGGCAGAAGCCGACATCCCTCTGCTGCTCAAGCAGGCGCTTGATAAAGTTGCATTTCTTCCGTTCGGGTTGCTGATAGATAAATGGCGTTGGCAGGTCTTTTCCGGCGAGATCAAACCGGAGGATTACAGCAAGGCATGGTGGGCGCTACGGCTGAAATACCAGGGGGTCGCGCCGCCCGTGGAGCGCAGCGAAAGCGACTTCGATCCAGGCGCCAAGCTTCACGTCGCCGCCAACGTGCCGTACATGCGCTACTTCCTGGCCGACATCTATGAATTCCAGTTCTACCGCGCGTTGTGCCGCGAGTCGGGATACAAAGGCCCGCTCAACCGGTGCACTTTTTTCGAATCAAAAGAGGCCGGCACGAAGCTGAACAAAATGCTCGAAATCGGCGAGAGCAAGCCCTGGCCCGACGCAATGGAGGCTTTAACCGGCCAACGCCAAGGTGACGCCAGCGCCATCATCGAGTACTTCGCCCCACTGAAGAAGTGGCTTGACGAACAGAACAAGGGGATGAAGGTGGAGTGGTAGTGGAGATTCTCGCGGGACTCAACTCCGAGTTCGCCAATATCCCGGGCGCCGATGGCCGTGTGCGACAGCGATCACTTGGATTTCACTCGGCTTCTCGCGATAGAAAATAGCGAACGGAAAGCGCTTGAGCAGAAATCTTCGCGCGTTTAGCTCCAGGATTGGCCAGCGTTTTGGTGCGCTGCGGATGGACTCGATTCCGCCGTCAATCTCATCCGCGAACCTGAGTGCCGCAGTCTCATTTCGTTCTAAATACCAGGAAATAGCAGATTTCAGTTCGGCAAGAGCATCAGTATGGAACTCGAGCGCCTTATCGCCCATTCAGGAGTGATGAGATCTGCCGACGCACTTCTGCCCATGGTACGGTTTTAGCTTTGCCAGAATCCAGATCATCCATGCGGCGCGCAATTTCCAAGCTCCACGCTTCTTCAGCGGATTCATCTACTGTTTCGTCCAGGCTTTCCAGGAGGGATCCCGCAAGTGCAGCCCGGGCCTCCTGAGGAAGCTCCAGTGCCTTTTTCAGGATATCGCTGAGCTCAGGAACCATGCGCTTATTGTAAACCGCGGAACTGGAATCTAAATCCTGTGTAAACCCGTGCCCTCGTACCCACCCATGTACTTCTCATTTCCTACTTTTCGACCCATGATGAGTTAGCCGTCCTTTGCAGTCGGCCAGCCGCCCGCCGATCCGGTGCAGAGAACAGCCGGACCTACTCCTACAACTGCTCCAAAAGCTGCTGGGACGGTCTGCAAGAACCGACCTATGGCACCCGAGAGGCGTCACTCGCTCCGACAAAAGGTTAATACGCCCGCGTTCGCCAGTTTTGACGGCGTCACTGGCGGCATGATCCTCGATCTGAGCGAGGAAGGCATGGCGATGAAGTCGCTCGCGCCGCTCGTCGCGCACAGCATTCTGCCGCTGCATCTTTCGCTTGGAGAGCCGGAAGCCTATTTGGAAACCACAGGCTACGTGGCTTGGGCCGACGCTCTGGGGCGCGCGGGTGTTCGCTTTTCGGATCTGCCCGACAAAGCGCGTAATCGTCTCCGTGAGTGGCTCACGGAAAATGCCGGCGCCCCAAGTTGGAAAGCTCCGCGCTGGGTGGTGCAGGAATCGGCCTTTCGCAATAGCATCGCTTCACGTGGAGAGGCACGTGGCGGCGTTGCGTTAAGTCTTGAGACTGAATCGCAGGGCAGCGGAAGTGCGCCAGTTTCTACAACGGTTCAGTATGAATTCAAAACGTTGGGCACGGACTTAAATGTCGGGCTCACACTTATTGTGAGCCGGGCGTGCTCGATTACCCGTGGAACTGGAGCGGCAGTTGCGCTGGTTGGCGAGGATGGCATGACCTGCCGCGCCATTGCCGGTAGCAATGTCCCGCCCGTGGGTGCGAGCGTTGATGCGACTAGAGGATTCACTGGCGAATGCGTTCGCCTCGGCCGCGGATTGCGCTGTGATGATTGCGAAACAGATGGCCGGACCGATGCTGAAGCATGCCGCATGCTGGGAATCAGATCGATCCTTGCTGCGCCGGTGCAATATGAGCGAGATCTCGTCGGCCTGCTCGAAGTCTTTTCCACTCATCCCTTTGCCTTTGATGATGGTGACCTGGCCGTCGTCGAGCGTCTGGCGCAGACCGTCGTTCTCATGCTGAGCCGGGCGGAAGCGTTTAAGAGCAGTGAGTAGTGGGGCAGTGGCTAGTTGCTAATTGCCAGCTATCAGTTGCCAGTAAACCTTCAGTGGCAGTCTTCGGCTGGAGCCCCGGCATCCTGATCGAGTGGACAATTCGCGTCCCTAACCCACGAATCACTAGTCACTGCTTTCCCGCATCTCACAACATTGTGTCCTCCCGCGTAACTTTTCGTCCTCAAACGCTCATTAACTACACAGAACCACGAACAGTGGAGAGCGCAGTGAGAGCCTTGGAACGTGAGCCTGACGAGCGACTGCAAATCGCGGCAGCTCAGAGCAATCCTTCAAATTTTGCGCAGCTGTACGAAAACAATTTCGATCGGGTCTACGCGTTTCTCGCACGGCGGGTTAGCACTCGCGATGAGGCGCAGGACTTAACGGCAGAAGTGTTTCATCAGGCGCTTGCTTCCATTCGGAATTTCAAGTGGCAGGGTGCACCGTTTTCGGCGTGGCTCTACGGAATTGCGGCGAATGTGCTGGCCCGGCACCGTCAAAAGCTGACTGCGACCCGGCCAGTGGAAGAAAACGATTTAAGCGGCGACGGAGACGAAATCGAACGCAGCATTCTGCTCCAGAATCTGGTGGCATTACTTCCGCAGGATCAGCGTCGCGTGTTGACGCGGAGATTTTTGGATCAGAAAAGCATACGAGACATCGCGCAGGAGATGGGACGAAGTGAAGGAGCGATCAAGCAGCTTCAACTTCGCGGCCTCGAAAACCTGCGCGAGAAATTTGGGAGGACGCCATGAATCGCGAAGAACTGGCGGAAACACTGGATAGACAAATCGAAAACGCGGCCGGGTCAATCACCGGCGAATGTGAGCCACTTCTCGCGATCGCGTCCGACCTGCGCCGATTGCCTAGTTGGCAGTTCAAAGATCACCTCCGGGCGGAGCTGCTGGCGCAAGCGGAAGCTCTTGACGTAGAGTGTGCGGAATTTTCTTCATCGAATCCATTCGTCGCCTCTTCCGAACTCCCGCAGATTCTTGAGCCACGCGAATTCAGCATGCTGCCCGCTGATCCGCGCAGCTTCTTATTGTCCTTTGTCTCGCATGCGGCGGTGGTGGTTCTGATTGCTTCTGGCATATGGGTTGGACAGCGGACCGTAATCAAAACCAAACCATTGTCTTCGGAGTTGACCTATCTTCCGTTGCCTTCAGGAGAAAATGCTCCCCACGGCGGAGGGACAGGCGGCGACCATAGCACGGTTCCAGTCAGCCGTGGAACTCCTCCTAAGTTCAGGGAACAGCAATTGGCTCCACCGGCGATCATCGTGAAAAATACGGTCGCGAAACTTCAGGTTGACCCCACGTTGCAGGGACCTCCTCAGTTGAAGCTGCCGCAATCGAACCAGCTTGGCGACTTGCTGGCGACGAACAACACCATTCCATCAAGCGGAATTGGCGGAAACGGCGGTATGGGCAGCAATCATGGCACCGGCATTGGATCTGGAAATGGGCCAGGCTTCGGATCAGGAACCGGAGGCGGATGTTGCAACGATGTCTTCCGGGTTGGAAACGGCGTCAGCCCACCACGCGCGGTTTACGATCCAGATCCCGAATATTCAGAAGAAGCACGAAAAGCGAAGTATCAAGGTACGGTCGTACTCGCCATCGTGGTTGATCCTTCCGGACATCCCCGCGATGTGCGCGTCGCCCGTTCCCTCGGTATGGGCCTCGATCAGAAGGCAGTCGAGGCAGTTGAGAAGTGGAAGTTTACCCCGGGCTTAAAGGATGGCATGGCGGTGGCCGTCCAGGTGAATGTTGAGGTGAGCTTCCGGCTGTATTAGATCGTGTGTGTCGGACATTCTTATCCGACGTGCCGCGAAGCAGTATGTCCGGCCCGAAATTCGGCAGAATGTGCGGATCGCCCTAGCGGAAGCTTGCACTTTTGAATGTCTGCCTGAAGTCCGCGCCTTCCATTTTCACGATACGGCACATTTCATGCAGCCGTGACCGCATCCGCTCGCCAATCCGATCGCCGAGAGTTTCTTTGGTGGCAGCATACAGCGCAGCCTCGGAACTTGATGGATTCGCTTTAATAGGTCGCTCGCGTTCTCCCAAATTTGGGAAATTAGTCGTAATTATGGTCGTGCGGCTATCGTTGTAACGTGTATTCAAAATCAAGCTGACCGTGTCCCAAACCCATTCCGTGGGCTTGACGGCACCAAGCTCGTCGAGGACCAATACATCTGCGTCGAAAATAGGACGAAGAACTTCGAGTTCAGTGACCTTGACTGAGTTGTTATAAGAGTTCTGAATCTCTTTCAGCAATTCCCGATAATCGTAGAAGAGGCAGGGGAACCCCTTTCTTATTAGTTCTTTCAGAATTCCAACCGCAAGGTGGGTCTTGCCTACACCAATACCGCCGATCAGGAGCAAGCCTGACCTCTCATGCGGATATTCTTCGACAAATTTACAGGCTTCCATGCGGGCGCGCATCAGGTTCGCGTGGGGGCCCTCGAATTCAAAATTCGAAAGCTCGCAGTGCTCGTATCGCTTGGGCACGCGCGCCGATGTGAGCAAAGCGTCTCCGCGCATTTTCAGGCGGCATTCGCAGCGCACGACTCGGCGCTCAGTTCCGGCAGACTTCCATCCACTTCCACCACAGACGGGGCAAACTTCGGCGGCAACTTTCATCATTTGCTCTTCATTCCACTTTGCACTGTGAAATTGCTTCCCGCAAGTGGCCAGCGCGAAAGCCCTGTGCACAAGTTGTGAACCGTTGGACTCGCCTGTGCAGGCCTGAGGAAAATAGACCCTGTTCACCACAGAGACACAGAGTCACGGAGAAGGCCTGACTTCTCTTCACGGATTAACGCAGATTCACGCGGATATTCTTAAGGGACTATGTTCTCGACATGAACTCTCGAATTCCGCAACGGCCGAGTCAATTTCCCGCTCCAGAACGGACGTTTACCGTAATCCGTGTTCATCTGGTATATCGGCGGAAAGGAAGTTGGTTTCTCTACGCCTCCGTGTCTCCGTGGTTAAGGTGTTCGCTTTCCGCGGCCAGCAGGCGATGCAGAGCGCGGGGTTGTCAAACTCGGCATCCGGCGCGGATTTCCACAGTTGACATTCAGCAAACGTGAGAGCTAAATAGCTTTCGGCGGGTTCCCCAGCTCAACATGTGTTTTGAGGCGCGGCTTGCCGCGTTATGTGGGCGCATCGCTGAAATCAAGGGACCTCCCCCAGGAGCTACGATGAATAAAGCAGATTTAATTGACCGCATTGCTTCGGGCTGCGGTATTAGCAAAACGCAGGCCGCTAGCGCAATCGACACAACTGTGGACAGCATCACCGGCGCGTTGAAGAAGGGTGATCGCGTCGCACTGATCGGGTTCGGAACGTTTGCTGTTTCACAGCGGAAGGCGCGCAATGGACGCAATCCGCAAACAGGCGCCACCATCAAAATCGCAGCCCGCCGCGTGGCTAAATTCACGGCCGGAGCGGATCTTAAGAAGGCCGTTAATCGCGGCAAGTAGCTGGATTCAAGTTTTGCAAATCGGAGCGGCAGGGGGTCGGCCCTGCCGTTTTTTATTTTGTCTTAGAGTGTGGTGCCACAGTACCCGGGTGGTTTGCTGAATCCTTCTGCCATCCTTTAGAATCAAATGGCTCGCAACAAGATTTGGAGAACCCATGAAGGCAGCTATTCATCCTGCATACAACGAAGTGCGCGTGCATTGCGCGTGCGGCAGCACATTTACGACCCGATCCACTCATAAGGGCGACATCTCTGTGGAAATTTGCTCGAGTTGCCATCCGTTTTTCACGGGCAAACAGAAGCTCATGGATACAGCGGGCCGCGTTGAGCGCTTCCGCCGCAAGTACGCCAAGGTTGGCGCCACCTCCGATAAGAAATAACCCAAGCTTAGAGATAAAGTCCTCGCTTTGGCGGGGACTTTTCTATTGGGAGCGCTACTTAGAAACTAGCGCCAACGCGCCGCGAAACAGTGCGTCAAACGATTCCGCGCTGCCGTTTTTTGCGGTCTGGGCCAGCGCCTTCTCCGCCGCTGCATGTTGAAATCCCAGATTAGTCAGAGCCGATAGCACATCTTCCTGAGTGGCACTCAGTGATGGCACAGCACGCACTTCATCCGTTGCCCCAGCCGGTGGCAGCTTGTCCCGCAACTCAAGCACCATACGCTCGGCCGTCTTGCGCCCTACTCCGGGGACTTTCGTAAGTTTTGCGAGGTCATTTCCGCGAATTGCGTTGATCATCTCCTCGGCGGGCATGCCGCTCAACACCGTGATCGCAAGCTTCGGGCCAATGCCGCTTACAGTGATTAGTTTTTCAAAGAGGTGCTTTTCTTCCGGACGGAGAAAGCCATAAAGCGCAAGCTGATCTTCACGCACGTGAGTATGAATGTGCAGCGACACTTCGCTGCCCAGACCGGGAAGTTCGGAAAACGTCGGCACCGAAACCGTGACGTTATATCCGACGCCGCCAGTCTCCAGAACGACCAGATTTGGATGTCGGCTGATCAGCTTTCCGCGCAGATGGGCAATCATGCAAATCGCATTGTACTAACTGGGCTGTAGTTTTTGGGTTAAAGCTGAGCTGAGTACTGAGTGCTGACGCTAGAACAACGAACTCTGCCGTCTGTTTGGCGTAATTCCAAAGTGCTCGTACGCGAGCTGCGTAGCCACGCGCCCTCGCGGCGTGCGATTCAGAAACCCGATCTGGATTAAAAACGGCTCGTAGATTTCTTCAATCGCATCCGGCTCTTCCGCTAGTGCCGCCGCCAGCGTGTTCACACCGACTGGCCCGCCTTGATATTTTTCGATGATCGCCAGCAGCAGCTTGCGGTCAACTTCGTCAAAGCCGTATCGATCTACTTCAAGCATCTGCAGCGCGGCTTGCGCTGTGGGCAGATCAATTTTTCCTGCGCTGCGGACCTGGGCGTAGTCACGTACACGCCGCAGCAGGCGATTGGCAATTCGTGGCGTTCCCCTCGACCGGCTGGCGATTTCCAGAGCGCCTTCGCGATTTATCTCCACTCCCAGAATTTCCGCCGAGCGCTCGACAATAATTCGCAAGTCCTCGTGGCCATAAAACTGCAGCCGCAGAACAATTCCAAAACGCGACCGGAGGGGCGAAGAAAGCAATCCCGCGCGCGTCGTGGCGCCGACGAACGTGAACGGTTTTACATCAATGGTATGGGTACGAGCGGCGGGGCCCTGGCCGATCATTATGTCGAGCTTGTAGTCTTCCAACGCCGAATAGAGCAGCTCTTCCATCGTCGGCTGCAGCCGGTGCACCTCGTCGATAAAGAAAACCTGCTTCTCGCGCAAATTCGTCAAGATGGCGGTCAGTTCGCCCTTGATTTGCAGCGTTGGCCCGGACGTCTGCTGAAAAGCCACGCCCATCTCGTTAGCGATGATCGTCGCCAGCGTCGTCTTGCCCAACCCAGGTGGCCCATAGAGCAGGACATGATCGAGCGCTTCGCCCCTTGAACGCGCTGCCTCTATCGCAACCGCCAGGTTTTCTTTGACTTTAGGCTGGCCGATGAACTCTCCCAGTCGCTGAGGTCTCAGCTTCAGCTCAAAAGACGAATCGTCCTCGACCGGGGCAGCCGAAACCACCCGCTGGCGATTGTTGGGCAAATCTGGGGTGTTCCTGACAGTGGCCACTGCCGGGATGTTAGCACGAACCAATAGCACCCCGGCTTATCTCGAAAGCCACCGCCACGCGAAGCCAAAAAATTTCCTGAACTTTCTTGTAAACCCTTCCGTACCTCATTGCAGCACGCCGAAGCGTGCTCTGAACCGGTGATTGCAGCGCATCCGGTCTGAAAGGATCACCAGTATCTCCATGTAAAGGTCACAAACCCTACCACACACGAATTGGTCCGCGTCAATGTGCCCCTGATGTTGGCCGAGCGGGTCATTCCAGCCATCAATCACGGCGAACTCCGCAACGGCAAAATTCATATCGGCAAATTTGAAGCAAACAACGTGAACATCAGGGAAATTCTTGATGCACTGAAGACCGCTCCCGAAGGCGAATTCGTGGCTGTGCAGAATACGGGCAACGACGTTCACGTGGCTAAGGAACACGGCCAAATGGTGGTCCACGTTTTTGATAAAGGCGACAAGCAGAACGTGGATGTCACCGTGCCCTGGGAGGTCGCGCAGGCTCTGATTTCCGATACGACTGAAAATCAGCTCAATGTCGAAGCTGCCATCAAAGCGCTCGAGACTGTGGGCGATATGACCTTGGTGAAGGTGACGGGGAAAGACGAGAACGTTCGTGTCTGGGTCGACTCGCGAAACAGCGACGAGTAAAGGTGTATGGCGGCACGGGCGTCTCGCCCGTGGCACGATGAGAACGGGAAGAGTACGGATCGCGGCGGTTGAATTTGAAGTGGCAGGAACGGGAAGGGCATGGCTTCAGCCGTGCCGGCCAGCGGGAACACATGTGGGGCTTTAGCCCCGGAGGAGACTTCCAATGATCTTTCTAGCCAAACTCGGAGTAGGCGTAATGAGTACAGCACTGGTCGGCGGCGCCGCTCTTTGTAGCGAAGGATTCATCCACGTCAAAGTTCATGAGAAGCAACCGGGCGGCACCCATCTGAACCTGATCGTCCCCGCTGCGCTCGTGCCCGCCACTCTCAGCTTTATCCCGAAGCACCACCTTGCACATGCCTCCGAGCAGCTTCACGAGTGCCTGCCCATCATTGACGCTGCTGTTCCCGCACTCGAAGATGCGCCAGACGGCGTGCTGGTAGAAGTCTCTGATCCTGGCGAACACGTTCTGATCACCAAGAGCGGCGGCTCAATTGTGATTGACGTCAACGATCCCGGCGACGAAGTCCACGTGTCGGTTCCCCTGCGTGCGGCGCAAAGCTCAATTCATCAGATTGCGGAAGCAAGTGAGAAAGAGTGATGTAATTTGCGAGCGGGCCGCTCGCGCATCTCCTCGACGTCGTTCTCTCCCTGTGACACCAATCCGTCATTGACATTTTCATAGTAGAACGCATAATGGTGTGTCCGCGCGTTAGGGCTTATCCGGACTCCTCCCCCTCCGGCTTCGCGGTCGCCGGAGAGCCCTGCCCTAAAGGAGATTTCCATGATCAGGAAGATGCTTGCCGCTTGGATGGCGGTGTGTCTATTTACGTCCGTCACTCTGGCTCAGAATGCAGCACCTACGACAACTGCCACCAACCAGACTCCACCCGCTGTGGCGCCGACCGCTGCGAAGCCCGCCATGCAGGGATTCGGAATTGAGGACGGCACGCCTGTCAAGATAAGGACGGCACGGACAATCTCTTCCGGCGATGCGCATACCGGGGACACGTTGGATTTCGAAGTTCTCGAAGACGTT
>QHZW01000270.1 GCA_003224815.1 Acidobacteriota bacterium
AGGAGAAGAAGGCAGCGTGAATCCAACTCAGTTCGCGTTCGCCTTTACGGATCACCACAGAGCGAAGTCAGCAGGTCACAAATGTTTCCACTCTGAGCCTCGCGTGCTGCCTGGGCAGATCCGGTCAACGGACCCAGTGCCCAGTTCCACTGAATGAATCTCAAAATCGATACGAGGTCCATTTGCTGAGACGAGACATAGCCCATCTTCGCGAACGGCGAAATCACGATCACCGGCACCCTGGCGCCCAGTCCGAGGGTCCCGCTCAATTGCGGCGGAGGAACATGGTCATACCAGCCACCACTCTCATCCCACAATACAATAATGGCGCTGTTTCCCCACAGGTTCGAACTCTTGACCGTCTGCACAAAATTGTCGAGCCACTCAATGCCATCAGCAATACTGCCCTGGCCGGGATGCATGGTGTGTCCCGGCGATGGCTGCACCCACATCACTGCAGGAACCGATCCTGTCGAAAGCATGCTGCTGAATGACGACATTGTAAAATCCTGCACATTCGCCGAATTCGCCGTTGTCTGAAAATACTGGAACGGGTTTTCCTGCGGAACGTAGTGAGTGCAAGCTCCACTCTGTTGGTTTGCGAAGAACTCCTGGTAGAAGCCCCATGAAATATTTTTCGCGGTGAGTTGATCACCCACGTTTGGGAATGTGAGTGGCGGAGTTATGTTCGCGCCACTGCCCTGGTTTTGTTGGTACAGTCCCGCCGTGCAGGCGTCTAGTTGAGGGTAGCCATAAGGATCGGATCCTGCGCCTGGATTTGCCGCCACCATATACAGCATATTGCTGGGCTCGCTGGCCATGGCAGCGGCGAAAAAATTATCGGCAAGCGCATATTGCTGCGCATAACTCCACAGCGTATCGACTCCGAACTGCTGACCATCCGTAGCAGGACCAATGCTGGTGTTGTCGTAATACTGCATGGAGAGATCGCCGTTTGCCCAGGCGTATTTGTCCATCTTGCCGGAGTCGTACGCGGTTTGGTAACTCGTAGCAGTGTGGTTCAGGCCGGCAGGGCTTAAATCGGTGAGTAGTTGCGGAGAGACCGTGTTGCCTGCCTGATCGATCTGCTTATAGCTGGGCAGCGAAGAATCCAATCCGTTAACGCCGGGATATTTTCCAAACAGGTGATCGAAGGAGTCGTTCTGCATGACCACGATCATCAAATGCTTGATCCCAGACCGTGGCACCTGCGCCGACTGCACCGGTGGGGGCTGACTTCCAGTGTAGGAACCGCCACCTCCACCACACCCCGCGAGAACTAAACATAGGAAGACAAGAACTGCGTTCTTGATGGCAGGCTGATCCATTCGTGCTCCAGGCTTTCTGTTCTTGGCTGCAGTAAAAGGCAGGATTTCGATGAGCGTGGCCTTATGAGAGTTGCTTGGATTAACCGTCGCTTATTACAAGATTTATGACTGACAAGTACACGACCTCCCAGCCGCTCCTGATCAACCCTGGAGTCTTAAGCAGGCACGCGGCTTTCGCTTTCTCGTGCACTGTCGTAATCTTTTATGCCTATGGACCCGAAACATCGCAGCCGTCACATCACCGAGGGGCGCGACCGCGCGGGCGCCCGCTCCATGTTCAAGGCAGTTGGATTCACCAGCGATGATCTGAGCAAGCCCTTAATCGGCGTCGCTAATACGTGGATCGAAACCATGCCCTGCAACTTTCACCTCCGGCGGTTGGCGGCAAAGGTGAAGGAAGGCATTCGCGCTTCCGGCGGCACTCCCATGGAATTCAATACCATCGCAATCAGCGACGGCGAAACCATGGGTACTGAGGGCATGAAAGCTTCTCTGGTCAGCCGTGAAGTCATCGCAGATTCCATCGAACTCGTATGCCGCGGTCAGATGTTCGATGCCGTGGTGTGCGTGGTGGGCTGCGATAAGACGATTCCGGCATCAGCAATGGCGTTAGCGCGCCTGAATGAGCCTGGACTCGTTCTATACGGCGGCACGATTGCTGCGGGACAATTCCGCGGCAAAGATGTGACAGTTCAGGACGTGTATGAAGCAATTGGTGCGAACATCGCGGGGAAAATGAGCGAGGCAGATTTGACGGAGCTTGAGAATGTGGCATGCCCGGGCGCGGGCGCCTGTGGCGGCCAGTACACCGCAAATACCATGTCCACAGTTATGGAAATGATTGGTATTTCGCCGATGGGAGCAAACAGTGTTCCGGCGATGGATCCGCAAAAGGATGAAGTCTCGTACTACTGCGGCGCTTTGATTATGGAGTTACTGAAGCGCGGAACCAAGGCCCGCGACATTCTCACGCGGCCAGCCCTGGAAAATGCCATAGCGGGTGTCGCCGCCAGTGGAGGTTCCACGAACTCAGTGTTGCACCTGCTCGCGATTGCTCGCGAAGCCGAGGTGCACCTCGACATGGACGATTTTCAGAAGATCAGTGAGCGCACTCCCCTGCTCTGCGACTTGAAGCCATTCGGGCGGTTTGTTGCTGCCGACATGCACCGTGCCGGAGGAATCCGACTGCTCGCGAACCGGCTGCTTCGCGGTAAGAAGCTGAATGAATCGGCTCTCACCGTCACCGGAAAAACCATTGGCGAGGAAGCGTCGATCGCGGTCGAAACCCCCGACCAGGAGGTGATCGCTCCTCTTGACAGGCCGCTCAAGGCAACCGGCGGGCTGGTGATTCTTCGCGGAAATCTATCGCCTGAAGGATGCGTTGCGAAGATCAGCGGACACGAACGACTGAGCCATCGCGGCCCTGCGCGGGTTTTCGAATCCGAAGAAGAGGCCATGGCAGCGGTAAAGGCCAAACGCGTGAAAGCCGGCGACGTGGTTGTGATTCGCAACGAAGGACCGAAGGGCGGTCCCGGAATGCGCGAGATGCTCGCGGTTACAGGGGCGATTGTTGGCGAAGGTTTGGGAGACTCAGTCGCACTGCTCACCGATGGCCGCTTCAGTGGCGCTACGCGTGGCCTGATGATCGGCCACGTGTCTCCCGAAGCCGCGCTGGGAGGACCCATTGCTGCGATGCGCGAGGGCGACATCGTCCGGATTGAAGTTAATCAGCGTCTGCTCGAAGTTGAAATCAGCAATGCAGAAATCAAGCAGCGGATGTCGCACTGGAAAGCGCGGCCGCCAATTTATCCGACTGGAGTGTTCGGCAAATACGCAGCGCTGGTAGCCTCGGCTTCTCAGGGCGCCGTGACGCGGCCACATTAGTTTCAACGTTCCTTCACCAATCAAACTGAAAGCACGGGCTTCCCGCCGGTGCTCGCCCAAGCGCAGCCTTCTATTTACCATTTATTTACTAAATGTGGTTTACAAGAGTTCCCGCATCCAAGTAAGGTGTGTTGAGGTAGGTTTTCGGTTCTGTGGGCACGGTTTTGTCGCTTCGCGGACTATCGTCCGCCTTCTCTTTGGTGCTTCTTTGCGCGCTTGCTCTGCATGCGCAGAGCCGGGACCAGCTCGCGCCAACGCTTTCCAGTGCGCATCGCGCATTCTCAGTGTTCGCTCCGCGCGGTCATTCTGCCCTGCTAAACGCGACCGGTCCGCACGCTATTGATTCGATTCCGACGTTCTCGGGGGAATTTCATGCCAACGGAATCGGGCCGAACGGCACCGCGCAACACAAATGGTTCTACGAAATCGCCGGCTCGCGGCCCCAAAATGGGGGAAGCGCGGTGTTCGATGCTCCCATCGTCCCTGTCTCGCTCGACCTGCTCGACTCCGACGGCTCTCTCCGGGTAGTCAATGGGCACAAACTGCATTACTCGATTCAGCCATTCGTAGATGCCGTCATCCGATCACCAATTTTTCAGAATTCTGAATACTCCAGCAGTGACGTTCCGACCCAGTTCGGCGATGCCATTCAACGCGCGGAGTTCTACAACGTGATGCAATCAGACTGGCACACCTTATTGCGCCCATCGGTGAAGACCGAGCACACGATTGCCGTTCCTAGAGACTCCTATTTTTTTGCGCTCAACGCGGATGGTTCCTGCTGCGCGTTCGTGCTGGTGGATCTGAATGTTTTTTCCAAACTCCTGTTCCCCGCCAGCGCACATGACACTTCGACTCCAGTCGGTGCCTCCGAACATTCCGGGGAGATTACGCCGCAGGCAATCTCCACATTTCTCTT
>QHZW01000271.1 GCA_003224815.1 Acidobacteriota bacterium
GAAGAAATTCGCGCCATGATTACGGCGCTCGGAACGGGAATTTCGAAGGAAGATTTCGACGCAACGAAAGTACGATACGGGAAGATCATTCTGATGACCGACGCCGACGTGGATGGCTCGCACATCCGCACGCTGCTGCTCACATTCTTCTTCCGTCATATGCAGGATCTCATCAAGCGCGGGAATGTGTTCATCGCACAGCCGCCGCTGTTCTCGATTAAAAAAGGCAAGTCGCTGCAGTACATCAAGGATGAGCGCGAGTTCGTAAAGGTAATGGTCAAGCGGGCTGCCGAGGGAATGGTGGTGCGCTACGGCGAAGGCGCGGCCAAGCTTGAGGGCGCCACTTTGTCAAAGTTCATCAATGTACTAAACGAGTATCTCGGCTTTTATGACAAGGTGAATAAGCGTTTGCGAACTGAGCGGGTCACCGAGCTGCTGCCCAAGCTTGATCTTTCAAAACGCACCGATTTTGAAGGCGAGAAGAAAACGCAGCCCAAGAAAATCGAGAAGCTGGAAAAAGAATTGAAAAAACTGCAGAAAGAGCTGCAGTTCAAGGATGTGGATTCGCGCTTCGATGAAGAGCACAACCTTTGGGAAGTGCGCTACGTGAACTCGCAGGGAGCCGAGCATTTGATCAACTGGGAACTGGCGTCCACGCCGGAGTATCGGCAGATGCTCTCGAAGTTCAAGCAGATTGAGCCGTACATGGAACCGCCATTCATCGTGGAGGCTGCGCCCAACAAGGGGGGCGCGGGAAGCGGCGCAGAGGGCTCCGACGGTGACGAAGCCACAACCGAAGGCGACGATGCTCGTGGGGGGACGGGCACGGGCGAGCAAACCTCGCCAGCAAAATCTGCGAAAGGGCCCAAAAAAGCTGTCACCGAAGAAGTAGCAAAAGCCACCGCGCGCGAACTGTTTGATTACGTCAAGAGTGAAGGCAGCAAGGGTTATGACATCAAGCGCTACAAAGGCCTGGGTGAGATGACCGCGCCGCAGCTTTGGGAGACGACCATGGATCCCGAGCGCCGTACCTTACTCTCTGTGAAACTTGAGGACATCGCCGAGTGCGAGACGATCTTTACCACGCTCATGGGTGAAGATGTAGAGGCGCGGCGCAAGTTCATCGAAGAGAACGCGCTGGATGTAAAGAATTTGGATATCTGATCCTGCAGGGCGGATTCTCCTGTCCGCCCGGAATTGCGTGGGCGGAAGTTGTCCGGCATTTCATTTTCTCTTCACCCCATCCAAAAACGACAAACCTTGCAAGCTGCGCCGACAGGTGCGTTCTCCGCATGGACCCTGAATCGTCCCCCATCAGGTCGCATAACTTTTTGGCGCGAACTCAGCATAAAGGTATTGGGAACAAAATTGCCGCGAAGGCGCTCTAAGGTGATTAGTCCAGAGTCGCTCTAGTGCGGCCCGTTCCGAGCAGGCGAGGTCAGCGCGCTGACTCTCGCGCGTTCGTGCCGAAGTGTGTGTGAAACGGGAGGACGCGATGAATGCAAGAAATTCTCGCAGCGCAGGACAACGTTTGCAATTGTGCTCTGGTTCCAACTTCAATGTCCGGGACGCTGCTATGCCTAGCTACCGTAGGGGCCCCGTCTGGTTCGTTTTCTGTTGGTTTCTTTTCGCGCTGACGTTGTTGGCGCCCTTTCAACCGGAGACCGTTCTCGCCGCGCCGCAATCCCAATCCTCAGGCTCACTTGAAATCATCGCCAAGGATGGGAAAGTCACGGGCGCGTGTCCGCTGAAGCACACCGACGTGCGCGGCGCGATTAGCGGATTTCTCGGGCGAGTTACCGTCACGCAGATCTTCGAAAACGACGCCGCCAATCCAATCGAGGCGGTGTATAGGTTTCCTCTGCCACAGAATGCTGCGGTTAATGACATGACCATCCAAGTCGGCGACCGCACCATACGCAGTGTAATCACAAAACGCGAAGAAGCGCGCGCGATCTACGAACAAGCTAAAGCAACCGGACATATTGCCGCCCTGCTCGATCAGGAGCGGCTCAATATTTTTTCGCAAGCCATCGCCAACATCATGCCAGGCGAGCAAGTCAGTGTGACAATCAGTTACTCCGAAACGCTGCAATATTCAGACGGCGCTTATGAATTCGTGTTTCCTATGGTGGTCGGGCCGCGCTACATTCCCGGCCAGCCTACCGGCAGGCAAGCCGACCGCTGGTCGCCAGATACCGATCAAGTTCCTGACTCGCGCATCACGCCGCATGTTGCCATACCTGGGACCCGCGCTGGACACGACATCTCGCTTGAGCTTGCCATTGATGCGGGCGTGCCGATGCATGCGCTGCGCTCGACTTCTCACCAGATCGACATCGAACGCCCAAGTGCGAGTGCTGCCACGATCAAGTTACGCAACGAGAATGAAATCCCTAACAAAGATTTCATTCTCAAGTACAGCGTTGCAGGAGAACACATCGCCGATGCTGTGCTCTCGCAACCGGCTCCAGCGACGGCGTGGGCGCGCCCAGGCGGATATTTCACGTTGATCGTGCAGCCGCCGGCGCGAGTTCCTGAATCCGACATCACACCGAAAGAGCTAGTTTTCGTGCTCGACACTTCCGGATCAATGTCGGGCTTTCCTATTGAAAAAGGTAAGGAACTGATCAGCCGCGCGCTCGACGAGCTTTATCCCGGCGACACTTTCAATCTGATCACATTTTCCGGCGACACACACATCCTCTTTCCGGAACCAGCGTTTCCTACTGCGGAAAATGTCCGGCTAGCCAAGAACCTGCTCGAGGGCCGGCGCGGCTACGGCGGCACCGAGATGATGAAGGCCATTCGCGCCGCGCTCGAGCCTTCTGATTCCCAAGACCACCTCCGCGTCGTGTGTTTTGTGACCGATGGTTACGTGGGCAATGACATGGAAATCATCGGCGAGGTGCAGAAGCATCCGAATGCGCGAGTGTTCGCGTTCGGCATCGGAACTGCGGTGAATCGTTTTCTAATCGAGGGCATGGCGAGGGCAGGCCGCGGCGACTCGGAAGTTGTCTCCCTGAACGACAAAGCAGAGGAAGCCGCGCACAGGCTTTATGAGCGGCTACGCGCTCCCCTGCTGACCGATATTTCGATCGACTGGCACGGAATGCCGGTGACTGACGTTTTTCCGCAGCGCCTGCCCGACTTGTTCGAGGGCAAGCCGCTGGTGGTTACTGGACGATATACCGCCCCGGCGACCGGCAGCATTCGGCTCAAGGGAAAGCGCGCCGGCGAGGTTTTCGTCCGAGATATTCCGGTCTCCCTTTCGGCCAGCAGTGGCCAAAACGGCGTGCTCCCCGCGTTCTGGGCGCGCCGACGGATTGACGACTTGATGTCCCAGGATTGGAGCGGCGCACAATCGGGCAACATGAAACCAGACGTGGAGAAGGAGATCACGCAACTGGGTCTCAACTACGGACTCATGACGCAGTTCACGTCGTTTGTCGCAGTCGAAGATCGCGTACTCACAAAGGATGGTAAGCCGCAGCGCGTCGAAGTCCCCGTGGAAATGCCGGAGGGCGTGAACTATGAGGGCGTGTTCGGAGGCGAGCAGGGAGCTTTCGTGTTCAGGGCGCAGTCAGGCGCCGTCTCCTCGAGTTTGGCCACATCAACTGCTGTCCGCACGAAATCAACGCCCAGCAAACATTCCGGTTACGGTGCGGGTATTGGAGGTGGCGCAGGTGGTGCCGCCAGCCAGGAGGTTGTCGTTATTCCGAGAGTTGCTGTTCCCGCGCCGCCACCACCTCCGCCTTCGGCCATTGGTGTCTCTATAGACGAGTCTGAGCCCCAGGCGAAACTCTCGCGCGAACGCAAAGAGCTTGAAGCAAAGTTACAGCCGGCACTTCTCCAGACATTCGATTGTGCTGCAAAGCAACGCCATGACTGCAAGCTGCTTCACGACGGCAACGTAGAAATCGAGGTATGGATTGCGAAAGATTCTGCCGGAGTGATCGAGAAATTGCGAGGACTCGGCTTCGAGCCCTCGAACCACCATTCAGCGGGAAGCAACTTTGTTGGAAAGCTCCCGGTTGAAAAATTATCATCGCTGGCGCAGATGGCGGAAGTGAAATTTGTTTCGTTAGCTAGAAAGTAAGCGCCGCGATCGATGAGTAGAGTCGGGAACACAATTCGGGCAGCGCGGTTCTAAG
>QHZW01000214.1 GCA_003224815.1 Acidobacteriota bacterium
GGACGCACAACCTTATCAATGACCCGACTTAGCCTGGAGATTCTCCATCACCAGTACTGCCCGCGCGTCTTTCCCACGGTATACGTCCGCCTGCACGACGATTCCTTTTTGACCGCAATCAAAACCAAGCACCTCAGTCTCAACGGATGGAGTAGGTGCCTTGCGGGTTGAGATGGTGCAATTCGTGAATCCTTCATTCCGTAGTTGATCCAGCAGCAAGGAGATTGTATGAGCAAGGGAGTAGGCTGAATCGGATTCCACATCCCAGAACCTGGCCGCCCTGATAAGCGCACTATTCGCAAAGCACACGAGGCCGATTACGACGTGCTGCCCCGTTTTCTCCGCTATTGCCCATGAGTCCTCGGCATCTCCTTTCCATGGAGTCACTTCATACTGCTCGCTCAGCAGTGCAATCGTCCGGTCTTTCGGCATTGCCAAGCTCAGGCGAACCGGGGTGAGATCAACATATCCTGCTTGAGCAGTATTTTTCTGTTGCGCCGACGCGACACCAGACAAAAGGAAACCAACAACGGCAGTCAGACCGATGAGCAACTTCATTGATTTCTCCGAAACGGATTCTAAATTGCACCACTGGATCGTAACCAAGTTTCTTTGGAATGGGGCGACGCCTGTCGCCCCGCGACTCCGCCTCGCAGCCAGCTTCGCCATTTCGCCGGGACCCGCCGCAGCCTTCCGGCTACCTCCCGACGTTTTGACTCTGCTTGCGGCGTTACGCTTCAGCAGATAACTGAGTGAGCCGCGTCGAGAATCCGCAGTAGCGGCCAGCGCGAATGTCTACCGGTTAGCTGCCTACCTAGGTAATGCCTGAGCACCGCGACGATCCGGATTCCGTGCGAGGATCGAACACTCAGCAGTCGCCGCTGGGCCACTGGCGTCGTTCAATCACTTACGAGGCACGCCTCCGTCAGTTTCGTAATCAGAGTTACGCCACCTCCTGAAGCGTGTTTACATTGTAATGTTCGTTGTTCCCAGTCATCATCCGAAAATGATTGCACCAGGGCCGCATCCCACGCCCTACATCCCGCATCTCAACATTGACAATAACTCACTCAACTATGATAATAGCCCAGAGCGCAATCGTGAGACACTGAATTAAAAGCACTTAGAACTAGCTATCGGATGTCGGTCGTCGGCTCCAGGCGAAAGACAACGCATTGAGAGCCGAGAACCGACAGCCGAGAGCAGGGTGAAACAGCACTCATTTTAAGGAGAATTTATGGCCAAGATTATCGGAATTGACCTCGGCACCACCAACTCGTGCGTCGCCGTTATGGAGGGTGGCGAGCCCAAGGTCATTGCCAACGAAGAAGGCGGTCGCACCACGCCTTCGGTTGTGGCGTTCACCAAAACCGGGGAGCGGCTGGTCGGGCAGGTGGCCAAGCGCCAGGCCATTACCAATCCCGAAAACACCATTTATTCGATCAAGCGCTTTATGGGACGGCGCTTCGACGAAGTCACCGAAGAGATGAAGATGGTCCCATACAAGGTGGTGCGGGCCGGCGACCACGTGGCCGTGGTGGCGCAAGGCAAGGAGCAGACGCCTCCGCAGATATCCGCCATGATTCTGCAAAAGCTGAAGAAAGCGGCGGAAGACTATCTCGGCGAAAAGGTGACCGAGGCGGTCATCACTGTGCCGGCTTACTTTAACGACGCGCAGCGGCAGGCGACCAAAGATGCCGGGCAGATTGCCGGGCTCGACGTGAAGCGAATCATCAATGAGCCTACGGCGGCCGCGCTCGCTTACGGACTCGATAAAGGTAAGGACGAGACCATCGCCGTGTACGACTTCGGCGGCGGCACATTTGATATTTCGATTCTGGAAGTCGGCGAAGGCGTGATTGAGGTCAAGGCCACGAATGGCGACACCCACCTCGGCGGCGACAATCTTGATCAGCGGCTGGTTGACTGGCTCATCGACGAATTCAAAAAAGACGAAGGCCTCGACCTGCGAGGGAAGGGCAACGAGATGGCATTGCAGCGTCTCCGCGACGCTGCTGAGCGCGCCAAAATCGAGCTTTCGACCACGATGGAGACGGAGATCAATCTGCCGTTCATCACTGCGGACGCCAGCGGGCCGAAGCACCTGGTGAAGAAGCTGACGCGGGCGAAGCTCGAGAGCATGGTGGAAGACATTATTCAACGCTCGGTCGGTCCGTGCCGGCAGTGCATGAAGGATGCCGGCGTTGAGCCGAACAAGATCGACGAAGTTGTGCTCGTCGGCGGTCAAACGCGCATGCCGATGATCCAGAAGCTGGTGAAAGAACTGTTCGGCAGAGAAGGCCACAAGGGGGTGAATCCGGACGAAGTGGTCGCGGTCGGCGCCGGGATTCAGGGTGGCGTGCTCAAGGGGGAAGTAAAAGACCTGCTGCTGCTCGACGTGACCCCGCTAACGCTAGCGATTGAAACGCTGGGCGGCGTGGCTACGCCGATGATTCCGCGCAACACGACGATTCCGACCAAGAAGACGGAAACGTTTTCGACCGCGGCGGACAGTCAGACGTCGGTTGAAGTTCATGTGCTGCAGGGCGAGCGTCCAATGGCAGCGCAGAACCGCACGTTGGGCAAATTCCATTTGACTGGACTGCCTCCGGCGCCACGCGGCGTGCCGCAGATTGAGGTCACGTTCGACATTGACGCGAACGGCATCCTCAACGTGAACGCGAAAGACACGGCCACCGGCAAAGACCAGAAGATCACGATTACGTCGTCTTCAGGATTGTCGAAGGACGAGGTTGAGCGCATGGCGAAGGACGCTGACGCGCACTCGGCGGAAGACAAGGCGCTGCGCGAGACGATCGACGCCAAGAACCAACTCGACTCGATGGTGTACCAGATTGAGAAGACGTTAAAAGAGCAGGGCGACAAGATTTCCGGTTCCGATCGCGGCGACGTGGAAAACGCAATCGCCGATGCGAAGAAGGCGCTGGAGTCGAATGAAAAGGTGCAGATGGACCGCGCCCGCGAGACTCTGACGCAGGCTTCGCACAAATTGGCCGAGCAGATGTACAAGTCGGCGCAGGCGCAGACTCCACCTCCGGGCGGAGGCGCGGGCCCGAGCGGCAGCGCAGGCGGTGAACAGCCGGGCGGCGATGGTCAGGCCAAGAAAGACGAAGGCGTGATCGACGCCGAGTACGTGGACGTGGATAAGAAATGACATGTGGGGACGGGGCACTCTTGCCCGTCCATGCCGAGCAGCGCTCGGCGAAATGCTTGGCCACGGATTAACACGGTCTACACGGATCAAAATTCAGATCCGTGAAAATCCGCGTGATCCGTGGCTTGAATTTTAAGACTGAGAGCAAAGGGGTAAACAAATTGCAGTTTCAAATCAAAGGGAAAGATTATTTTTTAGCATTTGTTGAAGATGAAAAGCGCTGGTATGTCTTCGCGCCTACTGCACAGGGAATCAATCGCATCGCTGTGTACATTGACGCGGTGAAGTACGAGAAGGCGGGATTGCTGGAGGAAGGAACGCGCAATTTTTCGAGTTGACATCGCGCAAAAGGGGAGGCGCAGATGAAACGTGTTAATCATCCGAGAGCGACAGGAGGTATGGCCCTCGCTCAATACGGTTACAAATGGGCGCGAATCAGCGCGAAGCTGGACGTCAGACGTGTTGCCGTCCAGGCGTTGACCGCCATGTATGGCAAAGAAGCAGCGCGGGCTGCTATTAATGAAGCCAGGCGTGTTTCCGGGAAAACGCGCTGAAGTTTTCAGGCATTTCCAATTGCGCGCTCGAAGAAATCATCAGTCAGAAATCTGACCAATGGCAACCGCAACCAAAAAAGACTATTACGAGATCCTCGGCGTAAAAAAGTCTGCCTCGGTGGATGACATCCGCAAGGCGTTTCGCAAACTTGCGCGCAAGTATCATCCGGACGTCAATCCGGGTGACAAAGCAGCCGAGGAAAAATTCAAGACTCTCTCCGAAGCGAACGACGTACTTAGTGATCCGAAGAAGCGCAAGATTTACGACCAGTTGGGTTTCTATTCCGACAATATTGATCCAGCAGCCGCCGAAGCCTACGCGCGCGGCGGCCCAACTGGAGCCGGCGGTTTCGGCGGATTTCCCGGCGGACAGCCGGGAAAAGCTGGCGGCCAGGGACAAGGTGCTCCCTTCGATTTCAG
>QHZW01000095.1 GCA_003224815.1 Acidobacteriota bacterium
TGGCGCCATGAATCTTAGGCTTGAGGGTGCGCGTCCGCTCCGACATAGACTCAACGCCATTTCCGTTAGCGCCAGTTTTAATCTGCTGAATGAGAGGCCAACGGGAGAGCAGCTTTCCGAGCACAATTCCTCCAAGTCGTGACTCTTAGAGGGCAAGTATATTCACAAACGTTGCCGTCCATAGAAACCTTTTCACCACGAAGGCACGGAGTCACAGAGAGGAGCCCCACTTCTTTTCCGCCGATTCGCACGGATCAATACAGATCAATCCTTAAACGCGGAAGAATCCGCTAAATCCGCGTTGATCCGCGGAAAAGAAGTTGTTTCTTATCCGTCCCTCCGTGCCTTTGTGGTGAAAAGACTCTCCCCATCGGATTGGCAACACAATCTACCGTTCGCTACAATGCCTGCCATGCGTGGAAACGACAAAGTCCTCAAACAATTAGGCGAAGCCTTGAAAGCCGAGCTTACAGCCATCAATCAGTATTTTCTTCACTCCAAGATGTGCGAGAACTGGGGCTACTTCCGCCTCGGTGCTTACTATCGCAAGGAATCGATCGAAGAGATGATGCACGCCGAGAAGCTGATGGACCGCATTCTTTTCCTCGACGGCACGCCCAACATGACTGACGTCGGCCCGATCAAAGTCGGCACGAACGTGAAGGCGCAGTTTGAAAGTGATCTGGCGCTTGAGCTGCGGGCAGTGAAGCAGCTGAATGAAGCCATCGACCTCGCGGTCAACGTCGGCGATAACACTTCGCGTGCTCTGTTCGAAGAGATCCTGAAAGATGAAGAGCACCACGTGGACTACCTCGAAGGCCAGTTGCATGCGATTGGCGAGGTCGGACTAGACAACTTCCTTGCCCAGCAGCTACACAAGGGAGAAGACGAGAAAGATTAGCGATTTCCGATGGAGGCACGGGCGTCCTCGGCCGTGCCAAGTGTTGCCGTCGATCTAATCCACAATCACACGTACAGGACTTTCGAAGATGCACGGGCGAGGACGCCCGTGCATCCACGTATTTAGGAGTGGCGCCGCCTTCCTCCGCTATGATGGTCGCCTGATGTTTTCCTGCCGGACGGACTGGAAGCTCGCACCCAATCGTTTCACAAACGCCTTGGACGAAGCACGCGCCCCGGGAAGCGAACTCATCGATCTCACAATTTCAAATCCCACACGCGCAGGCTTGACCTACGATTCGGCCGCTATTCTCGACGCGCTGAAAAATCCCAACTCGCTCGAGTATGATCCGCAACCGAAAGGGCTGCTCAGAGCGCGCGAAGCTGTCGCCGCCTACTATCGCGATCACGGCGAAGCCGTCGATCCGGAAAAACTGCTCCTGACCACCGGCACCAGCGAAGCATACTCGTTTGTTTTTCGCCTCCTCGCAAGTCCGGGAGATGAAATTCTCGTCGCCAAGCCCAGTTATCCTCTTTTCGATTTTCTCGCCGATCTGCAAGACGTCAAACTCGTTCCCTACTCTTTGATTTATGACCACGGGTGGCAGATTGATTTCCATACGCTTGAGCAGGCGGTTACCGAAAAGAGCCGCGCGATTGTTCTTGTGCACCCCAATAATCCGAGTGGCTCTTACGTGAGCCCGCCTGAGCGTGAGCGCCTCAACGAGTTATGCAGGAAACACAATCTTGCGCTGCTGGTCGATGAAGTCTTTCTTGATTACGCACATGACGGTTCCCATGCGCAAAGCTTCGCCGGAAACAACGAGGCTCTGACGTTCACCCTGAGTGGAATTTCGAAAATTTCCGCGCTCCCTCAGATGAAGCTGGGCTGGATTGCAGTGACCGGCCCGGGGGCGCACGTGAAACCGGCATTGGACCGGCTTGAGGTTATCGCAGACACATACCTTTCAGTGAGCGCTCCCGTCCAATGGGCCGCCTCTACGTTCGTGGAGCAACGAAAATCCATTCAAGCCCAGCTTGTCGCGCGTATTCACAAGAATTTAGTCGGACTCGACCACCGCCTCGCAGCACAGAGACTGTGCTCCCGCCTGCAAGTGGAAGGCGGCTGGTATGCAGTTCTGCGTGTTCCAGTCACCCACTCAGATGACGAGCTTGCGATTTCTCTGCTTCAGCACAAGAGAGTCATTGTCCATCCTGGACATTTTTATGACTTCCCCCAAGAAGGGTACTTGGTGCTGAGTCTGATCGCGGAAGAGGACCACTTCGACGAGGGAGTCCAGCGCCTCCTTAACTTTTTCGGCGATACTGAGCTGCCGCTGAGTGATCAGCAGCGGTAGAGCCCGCCTTTCGCTTTTCTGGAATTTCATTTCTAATTCCCACAGTACTGATCATGACTGACACCCTGTGGTGGGTCGTATTCAATGTTTTCGTTGTCGCGATGCTGGCGCTCGACCTGGGCGTCATTCATCGGAGCGCCAAAGCCCTCGGCGTTCGCCAAGCGCTGGTGTGGAGCGCAATATGGATCGGCCTCGCCGCCAGCTTTGCTGGCCTCCTGTACGGCACTCAGGGACGAACTGCCGCGCTTGAGTTTTCAACCGGCTATGTAATTGAGCTCTCGCTCAGTGTCGATAATCTTTTTATTTTCCTTTTGATCTTCCGCTACTTCCGCCTGCCCGAGGAGCAGCAATATCGCGTGCTGTTCTGGGGAATTATCGGCGCCATCGTAATGCGCGCAGCGTTCATATTTGCCGGCGTTGGATTGATTCGCCGGTTTCACTGGATCATTTACGGATTCGGCCTTCTTCTTCTATATAGCGGCGTACGATTGCTGTTTCAGCACGGCGGAGAGGTGAATCCAGAGAAAAATCCGCTATTGCGCGTGCTTCGCAAATTCATGCCGGTGACACCGGATTACGTGGATAGCAAATTTTTTGTGCGCGCCGAACGGCTTTATGCAACCCCGTTGCTGCTCGTTCTAATCGTCGTGGAAACCACCGACGTGATCTTTGCCGTGGATTCGATTCCCGCGGTCCTTTCCATTACGCTGAACACGTTTATTGTTTACACGTCGAACATTTTCGCCATTCTCGGCCTGCGCTCGCTCTTCTTCGCGCTCTCAGCACTGATGGACATCTTCGAATATCTGCACTATGGCATTGCCTGCGTATTGGCTTTTGTCGGGGCCAAGATGATGCTGTCGCATATTTATCCGATCAGGACGGAGATTTCGCTGGCGGTGATCGCGGGGATTCTGCTAGTGACAATCGTGGCGTCAGCGCTCCACAGGAACCAACAATCAGCAGGGTAAAGAGGCCGAGCCCAGTTGATAATAATTTGACAAACTGAATTTACAGAGTTGTACAATCATCGCCACGAGGTCCTTATGCGCAAGCACCGCGTTTGGAACATTGCTGGCTTGCTTTGCGTGTTGGCCGTTTTTGGCATTGCCACTCTGGGTTGCGGTTCGATGAACTCAACCCCGAATCGCGTTCTTCAATCGGTAGAAGTGAGTCCTACGAGGGCCGATGCCCAAGCCTTTCCGCAAGGACAGGTCCAATTCACCGCAACCGGTACGTTCAGCACACCGCCCTCACCCGCTCCGGTACCTGTGCCTTTCGTCGCCCCATACCCAGGCAGTTGGATAAGTTCCAATCCGAATATTGCGACCATTAACGACAGCGGTGTTGCTCAATGCGTTGCAGGTACATCAGGGACAGTCACAGTAACGGCTCTCGTCTCCAGCAACTCCGCCAAGGGAACGCAAATGTCAACTGGAGTGTCCGGCACGGCCAAGCTCACTTGCCCTTAGCTCGGGTTGATAAGACTATTCGAAGCTTATCTTCTCTCCGGTCACAACCGAATGTTTCTTGAACTTGACGTCATTGTGATCGGAGTAGTCCGTCCGGTAATGCGCTCCCCGGCTCTCTTCGCGTGCGAGTGCTGATCGCGCCACCAGCGATCCCGCAATTTGTAGATTTCGCGCTTCGTATTGGCGGCGGGTGCGCGGATGCGACAAGATCGCCGCCATTTCCTCCAGACCGCGAATAGCCTGCTTCATTCCCTGTGCTGTGCGAACGATTCCGACTTGCTTCCACATGAGCTCCTGGATCTGTGTGATCGCCGCTTCGACAGGCAGCGGCAGTGGACCGTTGGAATACGCGGCAGCCGGGGCAACGCCGTCTTGGCTCTTCGCCGGCATCTTCAATTCATCGCGCATCCTTTTTCCGGCTCGCCCGCCAAAGACCAATCCTTCGAGCAAGGAATTGCTGGCCAACCGGTTCGCTCCGTGCACTCCGGTTCCCGCGGCTTCTCCGGCTGCGTAAAGTCCCGCCACAGAACTCCGGCCATCGAGATCGGTCCGCACCCCGCCCATCGAATAGTGTGCCGCGGGACGAATCGGAATCAGCTCAGTGGTGATATCGATGTTGTATTGCATGCAGGTTGCAAAGATTCGGGGGAATCTCTTTCGGATATGCGCGGCGTCAAGATCGGTCAGATCCAGATACACAAGCGGATCTTTGGCCCGGCTGCTTTCCAGCTCATGCATGATCGCCCGCGCCACAACATCACGCGGCGCCAGCTCGCCCATAGGGTGATACTTGGGCATGAAGCGTGTCATCTCCATGTTGCGTAGGTGCGCGCCTTCGCCACGCAAAGCTTCAGAAAGCAAAAATCGAGGTGCCTTTTTCAAATAGAGCGCAGTGGGATGAAACTGAATGAATTCCAGATCAGTGACTTCGGCGCCAGCACGATAAGCCATCGCTACTCCGTCGCCCGTGGCCACGCTGGGGTTGGTGGTATTCAGATAAAGCTGTCCCAGTCCCCCCGTGGCCAGCAGCACCGCAGAGCAAGTTATAGTTTTGTTCTGGCCGTGATCGTCGATCAGCTGAACGGCGCATGCCCGGCCGTTCTCGACCTGAAGGTCGGTCGAAAATTCAAATTCCTGCACGGAGATTTCCGGCAGCGTCTTCGCTTTTGCGTAGAGCGCCCGCAGTATCTCGCGCCCGGTGGAATCACCGTGTGCGTGAAGAATGCGATTCCGGCTATGTGCGCCTTCACGGCCAAAAGTGAGCTTCGTACCTTCACGGTCAAATTGCGTCCCCCACGCGATCAGCTCCTCAATCCGATCTGGAGCGTCTTCGACCAGGACCTTCGCCGCCTCGGGATTGCACAGGCCATCTCCCGCATTGAGCGTGTCTTGAAGGTGCAGGCTAATCTCGTCTTCGTCGCTGAGCGCCGCTGCGATGCCGCCTTGTGCATATTGAGTATTGGAATCGCTGACTTCTTTCTTCGCGAGTACGAGGACGCGTCCAGCGGGAGCCAGTTCGATGGCGGCGCGCAATCCGGCCACTCCGGCGCCAATGACCAGAAAGTCAGTTTCAGATGAAGCGGCTGGCATTGCGGAAATGGTACCACCCGCACACCCTACATTCCAGCAGCGGAGGGCCGACGTAAATACAAAAAACGGCTCCACCAAGCAGAGCCGTTTCGAATAACATTGAACCGAAAGATCAGATCGCCTTGCGTTCCTGTTCTGCGCTTTCCGCAGCCCGATCTGACGCCGGACCGACTGTGCATGACGTGCAGCCGCTGACAATGTCACGACGACGCTGCCGCAGCCGGTTTTCAAAATTCAGCCAGCGCGCGCCAATTCCCATCGCACTGTTTGAAATGGTCACATCATCTGAACCGGCAGGAATAATCCGCGAGGTCAGAGCAGCATTTTCTTCTTCGCTGAGCTGGCTCCCAATTGACCCTGGCTCGGCAGGCATTTCACTTGCCGTCGGCGTGATGTCCCGGTCCGATCCCTTGCGGTGCTGCACCGGCCCTTCTTGCCATGCAGCCTTGTAGCGCTTTTCGTAATTCTTCCACTTGTCCTCAGACTCGACGTCCGACTCGTTATACGGCGGGAAACTCTCGATCTGCTGTTTCGTAGCCGAGATCTCGAAGTCATCCTCGTGCTTGGCAGAGGGCCGAAGCCGGTCAGGCGCGACGATAAACTTCCTAGTCGAAAGCCATCCTCCCGTATCCACCACCGCGTAACTTATATTTCCATTGGCGTGATCGAAAATCACGTCATCAATTTTGCCGATCTTTTCGCCGCCGGAACCGTAAACCTTGGAACCGCGAATATCATCCGCTGTCGCGGCGTCCGAAAAACGATATTCTTTCAATCTCCCATAGTGCGCCATTGCTCCTCCTCGTTTGATCCGCGAAGTAAGTTGTCGTAATAAACCGCTCTTAAGATGCCGCCTCCTTCGCCACCGTGGCATGCACTTTCCACAGTTATGTATCGAATACGTCCCCGAAATAGCAGAAAACATTCGTCTATAATCGAGTTGCTGGCGTTCCCACAAAACTAATGCACTTGCATCTCTTCCCCGCATCCGTCATTGGTGGCGAAATCTTCGACTTGCTTCGCGAAACTGGGGCCGTGGCCCAGGCAGTGTTGCTGCTTCTGCTTGCCTTCAGCCTAATTTCGTGGGCAATCATTCTTTCGCGCTGGAGCGTGTTGCGCCGCGCTCGCGTCCAGAGCGGCCGTTTTCTGCGTGCTTTCCGCCGGGCGCAGCGCCTGCAGGACATTAATGCCGTTTCAGAGCAGTTCCGTCCCAGTCCGCTCGTAGGAGTCTTCAACAACGGCTTTAAGGAATTCGAGCGCCAGGTGGGATCATCCGGCGGGTTGCGCAATCCTCTGGCGGTTCAGCGCGCCATGCAGATCGCGGCGTCAGAAGAGATGACGCGCTTCGAACGGAATATGCCCTGGCTTGCGATCACCGGCGCGGTCACGCCGTTTGTGGGGCTCTTCGGAACCGTGTGGGGCATCATTGACGCCTTTCACGGCCTTGGTACCAGCGGCGCAGCAACTCTGCGGGCTGTAGCTCCTGGAATCTCAGAAGCTCTGATTACCACCGCTGCCGGACTTGCTGCCGCGATCCCCGCGGTCATTGCCTACAACCTGATCGGCGGATCGATTCGCGAATTCGCTGCCCGTTGCGACGATTTTTCTCTCGAGATGCTCAACGCCGTGGAGCGTCAACCCGCTGCCGCCCGTACACCTGAGGAGGTGCGGCGGTAATGGCGTTCACCGCTCCCAATGGCCGCACACAAGTCGCACTGGCCGACATCAACATAACCCCGCTGGTGGACGTTGTGCTGGTACTGCTGATCATATTTATGGTCACAGCGCCCGTGCTGCAATCAGGAATCGAAGTCGCTGTTCCGAAAACGCGCACTGTCAAAGAGATTACCGAAGAGCGCATGGTGATCAGCATCGACAAGCAGCAGCGCGTGTTTCTTGGGAATGATGCCATCAACATCAACGAAATCGGCGCTGCTTTGAAGAAGAAGGTCCGCGATCCCCAGCACCAATCGATTTTTCTTCGCGCCGATGAGGATGTCCCCTTCGGCGCATTCGCCACGGTAATGGATGCGGTGAAGTCGTCGGGGATATCAAACGTCAGCATCGTTACGCAGCCGCTGGAAGCCAATGGCAAGCGGTGAGATATTTTTCGAGCATGAACGCTGGGGAAAGAACCTGGCGTGGTCGGCGGGCTTGCACGCCGGATTCGTGGTGTCGATTGCCTTGTACGCCTGGATCGCAGGAAGTAGCCACGGCTCGAACTGGGGTGCTGGCGGTGGCGGGAGCGCGATGGGCGTGACTCTGGTCAATACGGTACCGTTGCCGGCAAATCCGGTGCAAACGCAAAGCGTGCTGGCAACCGAGTCTAAGGGTCTTTCACAGTCCAAGCCTCAGGAGAAAGTTGAAGAGCCCGAGGCGGTTCCGATTCCTGACAAGCACGTAAAGATAAAACCGAAGCCGCCGCAGCCAACCGCGACCCAGCGGAAGCCGCAACCGCAACCCGTGCAACAGGCGGACAATCAGATTCCCTACGGTGAAGGCGGCCCGGCAACACAGCACTACTCGATGTTCAGCGCCGCGGGGGCAAACGGCGGCATTTCTGTCAGCGGCGGTGGCGGAGATTTCGGTTCACGGTATGCATATTATGTGCAAGCCATGACTCGTAAGGTGTCGGAGAACTGGCTTAAGTACGAGGTGGATCAGAGAATTCAGAGTGCTAATCGGGTCTACATAACATTCGACATCGATCGTAGCGGGCGGCCGTCGCACATTCAGGTTGAGCAGTCAAGCAATGTGCCATCGTTAGATACGTCTGCGGTTCGCGCGTTGCAACGGATCGATACATTCGGACCGCTGCCATCAGATTATTCTGGCAGTCACGTTTCGGTGGAATATTGGTTCGATTACAAGCGATAGGTTTGCAAGGACTTGCAATTCAAAATTGAATCAGCTCTTAACCGCAAAGAACGCCGAGTACCCGAACCGAAAACAGGAGACGCTTTTGAAACCAGCATTACGTATTAACAAAATGGCCGCCCCGTTCCTGACGGCATTGGTTTTGATGATCGTCATCCCATCGGCTGCCCAAGACTGGATCAAGACCGGTACCGGACTAGGCGTCGAAAGAGTCCGCATCGCCGTTCCCGACTTCAAGGCGTCCAGCCAGGATCCTCGTAACAGCGAATTGCTGCGCACCTTCAACGACACGCTCTGGAACGATCTGAACAACGCTGGCATTTTCGAGTTGGTTTCGAAGAGTTTCTATCCACTGGGTCAGGTTGGCGCGCCGGCTGACGTCAAGTTCGAAACCTGGAGCGCGCCTCCTCCGAACACTGCCATGCTGGTCTTCGGCAACCTGGCGGCAAATGCGAATAACGTCATCGTGCAGGGCTGGCTCGACGACGTCAAGAACACCGCGAATCCGCAGGTACTTGCCAAGCAGTACACCGACGTCGCCAATGCGCAGCAGGTCCGGATCATTGCTCACAAATTCGCCGATGAAATTATTTTCCGCCTCGGTGGCGGAATCAACGGAATCGCCGAAACCCAAATTTATTACGTCAACGCGCGCGGTGGCCACAAGGAAATCTGGGCGATGGATTACGACGGCGCCAACCAGCACCCGATCACCACTCTAGGAACGATTTCACTTTCGCCCCATATTTCTCCGGACGGTTCGCGCCTGGCGTTCAGCTCCTTCAATGGCTCGAACTGGGAGATCAGGATGTTCTCCTTCGACCTGAACCGGATGGTTTCGTTCCCACGCTTCAGTGGAACCAACACTTCGCCTTCATGGTCTCCGGATGGTAGCAAGCTGGCATTCTCATCATCGCGCTCCGGCGATAACGAAATCTACATCGTCGATCAGTCCGGCGGAAACCTGCACAGGATCACTAACTCCAGAGGACCCGACGTTTCCCCAAGCTGGAACCGCAAGACAGGCTCGGAACTTGCCTGGGTCAGCGGCCGTACCGGGTTGCCGCGGATTTATACCATGGGAGCGGACGGCACCAATGTTCAGCAGATGATCGATCAGGGATATGGCGTTTCACCTGCCTGGTCGCCGAACGGCCAGTTCCTCGTCTTCTCGTGGATGCGTCACTACGGGGCGGGAGCGCCGGGTTCTGAAGATATCTACATCATGGACATTGCCAACAAACAGTGGGTGCAGCTCACACACGATGGCGGTCGCAACGATTTTCCTTCGTGGTCACCAGATGGACGGCACATCGTGTTCCAGTCCAACCGTTCCGGCTCGCTCCAGATTTGGACCATGCTCGCAGATGGCACCAATCAGAAGCAGCTCACAACATCAGGTAACAACTCTGAGCCCGATTGGAGCTGGAAGTAGATTTGATACTTGTAGTTAGGGCTGCGTTCTTGATATGTGTGAGAGCAGTGAATCACTGAATTGCGGATTGAAGATTTCAGATTGAAGATTTCGGGTTCACGATCAAACAATCTGAAATCTCAAATCTCCAATCTGCAACCACAAAGGGAGAGAAAATGAAGCAACTGACAATGAGATCTTCCGCTCTGGTATTCGCGCTGGGCGGAATTTTATTTCTTGGCGCCTGCCATAAGAAGCAGCCACCACCGCCGCCTCCACCACCGCCGCCTCCTGCCGCCCCAACGGCATCGCTGACCGCGAGCCCCGATACGGTTGACAAGGGCCAATCCACGACACTGACCTGGCAAACGTCGAACGCAACCGACGTCAGCATCGACGGAATTGGCGCGGTACAACCGAGCGGTACGCAACAAGTGACGCCGGCGGAGTCCACAACTTACACGTTGAACGCCAAAGGCGCGGGTGGAACCCAGAGCGCTACTGCGCGCGTTACGGTGAATGCTCCCCCACCGCCGCCAGCGCCGACTACAACTTCGTCAATGACAGACGAGCAGATGTTCGCCCAGAACGTGAAGGACATCTACTTCGATTACGACAAGTCGGATATGCGTGGAGATCAGCAGTCGGTGATTCAGGCTGACGCGGCGTTTCTCCAGCAGCATCCCAATATGAGCTTCACCGTCGAGGGGCACTGCGATGAGCGCGGTTCGACCGAATACAACCTTGCCCTCGGCGATAGCCGTGCAAGCGCCGTCAAGAACGCACTCGTGGCCGCTGGTGTATCGGCGGACCGTGTCAAAACCACGAGTCTCGGCAAAGAACGTCCATTCTGCACCGAGTCAAACGAGTCCTGCTGGCAACAAAACCGGCGCGGGCACTTCGTGTACTCGAAGTAGTTTGCGGGGTCAAAGAAAGGGAGCGGCTTCGGTCGCTCCCTTTTTCTTTCCTAAAAGGAATCGGATTAAACTCTTATCGCTGATTCAGCAATCGCACAGTCTCAAGCGTCACCGTTCCCACAATCCCCAAGCTCTTCGGGCTGAGCTTGTCCACAGTGTCCTGCGTAGTGTGATGAAAGACGTTGTTGTAACCGTAATTCAAATCGATGAGATCAGCGGATGGTACCCCGCGCTCAAGAAACGGCTTGAAGTCGTCTACCACCGACATCTGTCGAGCGAAAAAGTGAGACTGGTAACCAACATTGACTGCCGCCTGATAAATAAGGTCCTCAACCCACGGCGTGCCTTCTAGCACGCGGTCAATATTCAGATCGGCGTCGCCTACCATGTCCTCAAGCAAAAATGCTTTGATCTTTTTCGCAGTGCCATCATCCTGCCATTTCTGCGCCAGATGCCGCACGCCATACAGGCTTTGCGGGTCGTCCCAGGGCAGCTTCATCGACTCCTCGGCATCATCCCAGAGCAGCCACACGCTGTAGCCTTCGATCTTTTTTCCGCGTAACTGATTGGCGATTTCGAGCAGCAGCGCGCTGGACGAGGCGCCGTCATTTGCACCGGCAAAGCTGGTAGTGCGAAGCGGCCAGTTGGTATCGTAGTGGCTGGCGATCACGATGATGCCGTCGCGCGTCCCTGGAAACTTCGCCAGGATATTGTGGACGGGAAAGTGTCCCTCAGATGTGTTGATATCGAAATTGTCATGCTCCACCTCCACCCCTTTGAGGTGGGAGAGGATATAGTTCTCGACCTTTTCATGATTCTTGCTTCCGAGCGGACGCGGCCCAAACGTCACAATTTCCTTCACATATTCCATGGCGCGGCTGGCATTGAATTCCGGTGGACCGGCAGAGTCGGTCGGCGTTGGCGGATCAACCGAAGCATGCACTTGAGCGGGAGCAGCAGATTGTTCGGACGGAGCCGAACGGGCGCAGGCCGAGCTGAGAAGTACCGCCGCAATCGCCACTACTATTAATGGGAATCTCCGACTTCTATGCTTTTGCTCTTTTCGCTTCACGCGCCGCTCTCTGAGTGGGATGCACGAACCACGCGACTGCAATACTGACGAAGTAGAGCACGAGCATAGGCATGGCAAAAACCACCATGCTGCTGATATCGGGGCTGGGCGCGAGCGCTCCGGCAATAATGAAGATGCCCAGAATAGCGTAGCGGATGTTCCGCCACATCCAACCGGCGCTGACGACTCCCATTAACGCCAGGAAGAACACCAGGATCGGCATCTCGAAAACCAGGCCGAGGCCGAGAATCACGGTCAGAAACAAGTCCGTGTACTCGTGAATCGTGATCATGGCCGTAAACTGCGTGCCCATCCTGCCTATCAAAAATTGCAGCGCCTCCGGATACACGATCCTGTAGCCGAAGTACCCCCCGGCGATAAACAGAAAAATCGTCGAGGTCATGAAGGGAACCACGTACTTCTTTTCCTTGCGGTAAAGGCCAGGTGAGATAAACAGCCACACCTGATAGAGCACGTACGGAGAAGTCACGAACAAACCAGCCAGAGCAGAAATCTTCAAGTAAAGGTTAAAGGGCTCGGTCGGGGTTAGATAGACGAGCTTCTCCGGCAGCTTGTTGGCATTCAACACGTCCAGAATCGGCTTCTGCATGAAGCCGAACAGTGCCTGGTGATACCACCAGCAAACACCCATGCCGCAGGCCACAGCAACCAGCGCGTGGAAAATACGCGT
>QHZW01000215.1 GCA_003224815.1 Acidobacteriota bacterium
TTCTATAACCAGCACCGAGCTATTGCGTGCTCTGGCTTGCCTTAAGAGGCCAGTTCAGTTGCCCGCCACGGCTAAGGGCCAGGTTGCCGATGTGTCCCGCTGCCGCAGCAGCCACCCCGGCTTCCACCGGCGCATTCGGTTCTTTCCGGCTCTTGACGCAATTGAAGAAGTTTTCCATGTGCTCAATGGTGCCATCGCGAAAGCTGCGAGCTGTCACCACCGGATTCTGGTCTCTGGGAGCGTCTTCGCGGTAAACGCTGAATGCGCCGCGAGTGATCTTCAACGTCGCATCCGTGCCACGGAACTCCAGACCACCATCGTCGATTGAGGAACTCATCATTCCCTCGTACACCACATCAAAGTTCGGATAGCGGAACGCTGCCTGAATGGTGTCGGGACAATCCCATTGCTCGAACACATATTTGTCGGCGAGTATCTGCGCCCGGCTCGGCTGATTTGATTTCATAGCCCAATGCACTACGTCGATCCAGTGCGTGAATAAATCTGTCATCGCGCCGCCGCCAAAGTTCCAGAACCAGCGCCAATGAAAAAACTTCTCTTCGGTGTATGGCTGATCGGGCGCCGATCCAAGCCACAACTTCCAATCGAGCGCCTGAGGATCAACCGGCTTTTTCGGCCAGTCCCTTTGGTAGTTCTGCCACCAGTAGGTTCGAACTTGAACGACTCGCCCTAGGCTGCCCGCCTGTATCAGATCGACGGCGTCGCGAAAATGGGTCCAACTGCGCTGCTGCATTCCGCACTGCAATATCTGTTTGCTCGAACGGACGGCGCGGGTCAGGATGGCTCCTTCGTCGAGCGTATGAGTGACCGGCTTTTCCAGGTACACGTCTTTGCCCGCCTTCAGAGCGTCCACCGCCATCGCGACATGCCAGTGGTCCGGAGATGCGATGATCACGGCATCTATGTCCCTCGCGAGGACTTCCCGATAGTCCAAATGGCTCGTCGCTAGCCCATTGGAACGTTCCACGACCGCGTCGCGATGTGGGCCATACGGGTCGCTTACGGCCACAATCTGGTAGGGCGCGACCTTGTCCGCAGCATCGAGAAGACCTTTCATCCGCTGTCCCGCGCCGATGATTCCCAGTCGCAGAGTATCGTTCGCGCCAAAAACACGGGTTGATGCTAGTGCGGTAAGTCCGCTGGCCATCAGAAAGGTGCGGCGAGTTGTTGTCATCTTTTAAAGAGCCTCCATTGAGGATTTCGCATTGAATGCTATCAAGTTTGTCTTTTTCTGCAATGCCAAATTCACCGAGATGATTCCTGACGTTGCCCAAAGCAGAGCCTCTTGATTTATCCTCTTCAGCACTATGCGAACTAAAATCTCGACCTTCGCTGTGATATTTCTCTGCGTTTGTGCCAGCGTTTCCGCGCAACAATCCGCCACTCCACAAGCATCAGGCGAACAAACCGCCGGAAAGCCAAAGCCTGAAGAGACGGAACTCTGGCAGCCTGTGCCCGAAGTCGTGACCTCGGGAGTCGACTGCAACGCGCCTCCTTCTGACGCGATAGTCCTGTTCGACGGGAAGAATCTGGACGAGTGGGTCTCGTCCAAAGATAAATCCCCCGCACAATGGACGGTTGCGAACGGCGTTATAACTGTGAATAAATCTGCCGGCAACATCGAAACGAAACGCCAGTTTCGCGACTATCAACTCCACATTGAATGGCGTGTCCCCGCGAATATCACGGGCAGCGGTCAGGCGCGCGGAAACAGCGGCGTCTTTCTCGCGGCGACCGGTACGGAAGATGGCGGTTACGAATTGCAGGTACTGGATTCATACAAAAATGAAACTTACGTGAACGGCATGGCCGGCAGCATCTACAAGCAGGCGATACCCTTGGCGAATGCGAGTCGCAAGCCTGGCGAGTGGCAAACCTACGACGTAGCGTGGACGGCGCCCATGTTCAACTCTGATGGATCGCTAAAATCTCCAGCATATGTAACCGCCTTGTTTAATGGCGTGCTAGTACAGAACCACTTTGAGTTGAAGGGAGAGACACGATATATCGGCCAGCCATATTACAAAAGCCATGGTCCTGCGCCGATCATGCTACAGGCTCACGGCGACCCTAGCCAGCCAATCAGTTTCCGCAACATATGGGTGAGGGAACTGAAGTAGCCAGTGCGAATCTGATCGTGTCGGTTTGTTTAACTGGGGCGACAAACAATTCTTTTGCAGATAGAATGGCATTTCATGTCCCGCCTCATCAGATGGAGCGTTCTTCCTAGCGGACTCTGATCCGCATCGGCGCGCGACACTCCGTCCGCAACAAAAATTCTTCTCCAACAAATGAAAGCTGACGGCGAGACCTGCAGCTAAACGCTAGGAGCTAGAAGCTAGTGGCTGTTTCATACGACGCAATCGTGATTGGAGGTGGGCACAACGGGCTTACTCATGCTGCCTATCTTGCGCGCGGAGGAAAGAAAGTGCTCGTGCTCGAACGCCGGCATGTGCTTGGTGGCGCGGCAGTCACGGAGGAAGTCTTTCCCGGATTCAAATTTTCCGTCTGCTCCTACGTCGTTTCACTCTTGCGGTCCGAAATCATTCGCGACCTCGACCTGCCTCGACATGGCCTTGAAATTCTTCCTCTCGACGGTACTTTCACGCCCATGCCGAGCGGCGACTACCTGTGGCGCGTGAACGATCACGGGAAGACGTATCGCGAAATTGCCCGCCACTCGCGCCTCGACGCCGACGCTTACGAAGATTTCGGCAAGTCCATGCAACCGATGTGCCACTTCGTAAAGCCGATTCTGAACATGGTGCCGCCAGACCCGACCGGATTGAATCCGAAAGATCTGTCGAAGCTGCTGTTCATGGCACGGCGTTTTCAGAAGCTTGCATCGAGCGACCGTTACAACCTGGTGCAGCTCATGACCATGAGCGCGGCCGATTTTCTCGATCAGTGGTTTGAGACCGACGTGCTGAAGGCCACCATGTCGGCCTCAGGAATTATCGGAACATTTCTCGGCGTACGCTCGCCCGGCACCGCCTACGTTTTGCTGCACCACTACATGGGAGAGATTGACGGCGCATTCCGCGCCTGGGGATTCGCTCGCGGCGGCACCGGCGGAATTTCGAATGCCATCGGCGACGCGGCGGTTGAGGCCGGAGTTGAAATTCGCAAGGAAGTTGCTGTTGCCAAGATCATCATAACGGGCGGGCGTGCGATCGGAGTGGCTCTGACCAACGGCGATGAAATATATGGCAAGGTCATCTCTTCAAGCGTTGATCCCCGGCATACGTTTATCGAGTTCATCGATAGTGAAAAACTGCCGGTGGACTTCGTCGACGAAGTGAAGCGGTACAAGTTCCGTGGGTCATCCGGAAAAGTGAATCTCGCCCTCGACGCGCTGCCGGACTTTAAGTGCATGCCCGGCCCCGGCCCTCATCTTCGTGGCGCAATGTCCATTTCTCCCGCTGTCGAATACATGGAACGTGCGTACGACGATGCAAAATACGGCACATTCTCGCGCCGTCCTTACATTGACATGGTCATTCCATCATTGACTGATCCCAGCGTCGCGCCTCCCGGCAAGCACGTCATGTCATGTTTCGTGCAGTACGCACCCTACAAGCTCAAGCCTGGATTGAATTGGGACCAGATCAAAGACGATTTCGGAAACACGGTGATTGACACTATCTCCGAGTATGCGCCTAACCTGAAGAACATCATCTTGCATAAGCAGGTGCTCACGCCGCTTGATCTCGAACGCGAATGGGGCCTGACCGAAGGCAATATTTTCCAGGGCGAGTTGTCTCTGGAACAGCTTTTCTTTTTGCGTCCAGCTCCGGGATGGGCCCGCTTCCGCACTCCCATCAAGAACCTTTACATGTGCGGCTCGGCCACGCACCCCGGCGGCGGAATCATGGGCGCTCCGGGGAGACTCTCAGCTCTTGAGGTGCTGAAAGATGCGCCGTGAGCCATCGCGTACGACCCGCAATATTATGTGCGGACAAAACGAGGAATATGAAAATGCGTTGGATTAGATTGCTTTTCGGCGGGATTACGGTTATAGCCTTCGCAACTTTGGCCGTGCCAGAGAAGACTCCGAGCCTGATAATAGCAAACTCG
>QHZW01000216.1 GCA_003224815.1 Acidobacteriota bacterium
CGTGGGCACCAAGCTGAAGCTCGCCTTTGAAATGAACATGCACCACACTGTCGGCGCCGACCTGGTTAATCATTGCGTTAATGACATCGCTGTGCAGGGCGCCGCGCCCATGTTTTTCATGGACTACCTCGCTGTTGGCAAACTCGAGCAGCGCATCGCCGAAAAAGTGATCGAAGGTCTCGCCGACGCCTGCAAGCACAACGGCTGCGCCCTCATTGGCGGCGAGACCGCTGAGATGCCCGGCTTCTATCCCGACGGCGAATACGATCTCGCCGGATTCATCGTCGGCGTAGTCGAGCGCGAAAAAATCGTCACCGGCAAAACCGTCGAGCCCGGGGATATTATCCTCGGCCTGCCCTCCACCGGGCTGCACACCAACGGATATTCACTCGCCCGTAAGCTGCTCTTCGATGTCGCCAAGTACGAGCCCGAGACTTATGTCAACGAGGTCAAGGGCAAGGTCGGCAACGAACTGATGCACACCCACCGCAGCTATTGGGCGATTATCAAGAAGTTGCTTACGGCTGAGTGCGTTTCCGCCATGGCGCACATCACTGGTGGAGGTATCACCGAAAACTTGCCGCGCGTTCTGCCGCGCGGGGTCGCGGCTGTGATCGAATTCGGCTCCTGGCCGGTGCTGCCCATCTTTACTCACATGCAAACCCTCGGCAACGTTCCCCACGATGAGATGATGCGCACCTTCAATATGGGCCTTGGCATGCTGCTGGTTGTTCCCTCGAAGAAATTCAAGAAAGCTGAAAGCGTCCTCGACCGCGCCGGAGAGAAGCACTACGCCGTGGGCCGGATCGTGAAGGGCGAGCGCAAGGTTACATACAGTTAGCGGATGGCCTGTCGTTGTCTCGCGTTCTTTACCAGATAGAGCTGCGGTTTTGGATGTTAAGAACTCTGAAGTTGAAAGCCAAAGCCAGTCAAATTCAAATTCAAAATCCCCGCCCCCTTCGAACTGCGCTCAGGGCAGGCTCTCCCGCAAAGAACTTGGGAAGGATGGGGCACCCGGCAGATTCTTTCGCGACGGTTTCTTTCATATAGAGCTCCAAACTCGCACTGCCCACTCAAGCCAAAACCGGGCTTGAATGGGCCGCCCGCAAATTTTTACGGTGATTTAGAGCGCTGATTCCGCTGCCAAATTGCACGGCTGCTTTTCCTTCAGCAGATGCCAGGCGCCAAGATATTGGCTGTACTTCGAGTCCTCGACTGCGGGACGCAGGGCCACGCTGGCCTGACCGCGAAACACCGGTTCGGGAATGATGTACCAGAGATCCCTGGGAAGGATGTAAACCACGAGAAAGTCGAAGGCGTCTTCGGCATAGGGCCAATGGCTTCCCTTGACGGCGCAGGGATAACAGCCGCGGTCAAAAAATTGAGTGGACTTGACCTGGATGCGCCGGACGGCCATGAAACGCAGCTCAACCCACTCGCCGCGCCGCTTTGGTTGCTTGATTTGCATTGCCAATTCATTCATTGGGTCCCCATTGCGAAGTTGGCTAAAAACAAAAAGGCGACCCGGGTGGGCCGCCTTTGTATTTTGCCTATACTTCTATTGTGGCATTTTCAGTGGGGCGTTTGTGCCATGTTTTGGAAGTTTATATTTGCTGTAGGATGAGAGGGGTAGCGGGAATCAGGGTTGCGCGGGGGCTTGACAAAGTTTTCCACAGACTGGCGAAAACTGGCCTTAGTGCGATGATTTCATCGGAAAAGGACCAGAGTGTGATCCAACCCGCCATCAACCAAAGAGCGCCGCTCCTCACGCTGAACGGCGGACTGAGAGAGCGTGCGCGTGAATTGAAACTGAACGTATTGGAGGCCAACACCCGATGAAGTCATACAGCTATTTTGAAGCGCGGGGGAATTTTGCGACGGTGCTCGATGAAGCCGAGCGCGACGGAGCCGTGGAAATTCGCCGCCGCGATGGGACCGTGTTTCGCATTCTGCCTCTGCGAAAGTCCAAAGCGTCGCCGCTGGACGTGAAACGCGTAAAGCTGGGAGTGTCGGCCGCCGATCTGGTTGCAATTGTGCGCGAGGGCCGCGAGCGCGGATAGATATTTCTCAATGTCTCACGATTGCCCTTCAAAACGGGTGTTCTAGCACGAAAGGCAGCACCCTTGCCAGGCAGGGGAAACCGCGCTACGGTTATACACAATGGTTTGCGACACGAACTAGAAAATCTGTCCGCTTCCGAAAAAGCCGAACTGCTGGATGTGGTGTGGGAAAGCCTGGAAGCCGACGCACTGTCGTTGACAGATGCGCACGCCGCGGAGCTCGATCACCGTATCGAGCGGCATGAGCAAAATCCCTCCGATGTCATCCCCTGGGAGCAAGTCAGGGCGGGCCTGTTCAAGAAACTGTGACGCTGCCGGTCGTCTGGATACCTGAAGCAAACGAGGATTTACTCGAAGCGCGGGCATGGTATGACAATATTCGCCCTGAGCTAGGGCAGCGGTTCGCGCTAGCAGTCGAGGCGACGTTGAGGCAATCGCGGAACATCCAATGCAATTCCCGGTTGTCAACCGGAGCCGTCGACGCGCTGGAGTGCGGCGCTTCCCTCTACTCACGATGATCGCACATGGGAGAAGGTGAGCCAAGCGGTGATGCAGAGCTTCGTGCTCGGTACCGAAACCGACAGCTTCTTCCGAGAGATTAGGATTGATGGCCTGACGGCAGAGCGCGCGTAGAAGTCGTCGAATGCACGAACGAAGGATGGATTGCGCTTGCGTTCGTTGTCGATGGTCGTCTTGACGACGGCGGCGAGTTCGGGGATGCGCACCGAGAATTCTTCGACCGCATCTTCCCACTCTAATGAGGGGATCTCGTAGTTGAAGAACTGATTGACCGCTTTACGCTCTCTGCTTCAGGCGATCCATCAGGGCAAACAGGAACACTGCCAGGACTGCATTAGCGATGGCGGCGACGAGTTCGCGGGGCCAACTCCAGTGCAAATTCAGTCCGACCAGCTCACGCGCAATAGTGAAATAGATCACCTGGTGGACGACATAGAAGCCGGTCGTAATCAGCAGGCGCGTGGGGACACTTTCCACGTCGAGCTTTACGCCCAGCGACGACGCGCCATATCCAACGATTGTTTTCGAAATTCCGTACACGCCGTAGGGATACGACGTGAGGCAATCCTGAAGCAAGCCGATGACTGCGCCAGTGAGCAGGCCGGCAACCTGGCTGCGGCGCGCCATGGCGAAAAAAATCACGACCAGCAAAGGCAAATCAAAAATCATGAACCAGGGGAACCAGTGCGGAATAAACGACTGCAGTGCGACCGCGGCAATCGGAACTCCAATCGCAACCGGAGCGCTGAACCGGTAGACCTCCATCTGCTCACGGGAAGTGTAGGTAATGGCCATTTATCGGGTGGGCTCCCCGTTCGGATTCGGTTGTGCCGGGGCGGTATTTGTCGCGGGCTTGGAAGGCTGTGTTGCTGCCGGTTTAGAAGTCAGCGCCGTAGCTGGCTTTACGGGCGCGGCCTTAGCTGCCGATCCGGCAGTGTTAGGAGCGGCTGTTGTGTTGACCGGCAAAGTCGGGGCTGGTTTAGGGACAACTCCCTGAACCGCTGGCTTTTGTTGACTTGTATGCGAAAGCCCGGCAGGCGCTGTCGCAGGCTTTGTGGGTGCCGCTTTAGCTGGCCCTCCCGCCGTACCGGGCGCGTTTGTCGAAGTCGGGGCTGGTTTAGGGACAACGCCCGAAGTTGATTTAGGTACGGTCGCCGGAGCGGTTCCTGGCACTGCCTTCTGCTGACCTGTACTCGAGGGCTCGCCGGAAACGGCTGGCTTGATTCCAACTGACATGGGCACCAGATGGGTCGCGCCCTGTGCCGGCGGATTTGATCCCGGTCCAGTCTGCGCGGCTGGCTGCACAGTAAATGCCTTTGGCTTTGGAGCGGCAGTGGCAGCGGAATTCTGCTGAATTGCGGGTTGTGAAAGCTTGGGAGCGTCCGGGACGGCGGCATTCTGCAGCGGCGCCGGTTGTGACGACTGCGGTTTGTGATCAGCAGTTGTCGCATTGGACGGCGTTATGACTTCTGGATTCTTGGCTACCGCACTCTGGGGTTTGACAACCGGCTTCGCCGCACTCATCCCATCGCCTTCATTCGCGACCTTCTGAGCGCTTGGCGGAGTGTCGGGAACTGAGGGCAGCCGCTGCGCCAAAATATCCGCCGCCCGAACGGAAGCGCCATTCGCGACGGCAGGTTCGCGCTCCAATTTTTGCGTGATAACGAGAACTTCTTCCAAGTGATTCAGCGCTGCGGCCGGCTTCACGATCGCCTGAACGAACTCTTTGCCGCGATTGACCTTGTCCACCGTTCCGACGGGAAGGCCTTTGGGGAAGATCAAGTCGCCCCCGCTGGTCAGCACATGGTCGCCGAGTTTCACTTCTTCCTCGGCCATGATCTTATCGATCATAAGTTCGCCCGACGCCTTGCCCTTGAGCACTCCCTGGAGGCGCGACTGTTCCATAATGGTTCCCACGCCGCTGTTCTGGTCATTGATGAGAAGCACCTGTGACGTGCTGCTGTTGATCACATTCGAAACTTTGCCTACCACGCCGCTCGCAGTCATGACGGCCAGGCCAGTCCTGATTCCGTCGTCTGAGCCTTTATCGATGTACACCAGACGCGATTGCTCGCTGCCGCTGGAACCGATCACCTGGGCAGCAACCGTCTTGTTGATGAATTGCTCTTTGAATCCCAGTAAAGTTTGCAGGCGGCGGGCCTGTTCGGCGTCCTGTCTTAGGCGCACCTGCTCAAGTTGCATCTGCTGAATCTGCTGCTGCAAGTCGCGGTTCTGCTGGCGCACGCCGCGAAGATAGAAGTAGTTGTGCCAAATGCCGCTGCTGCTCGATTGCAGGCGGACGATGGCCTTTTCAAATGGCGCGATCGCGCTGACGGTCCAAACGCGAATCAGGCGGCTGGAGTCGTCTTCGGTGCGGCGTTTGATCTGCACCGCCAGCCCGACCACCTGGAAGAAGATGGCCGCCGCAAGGATGCTCACGTTACGATAGCGGCCCATAAGAGTGTCCATAAGTCAGCTATGAGCTTCTAGCTCCTAGCTTTTAGAAAAATGCGCGCTTGGGTACTGCGGCTATGTCGGTTTTGCGGACGGCGCACGACGGACGGCGCACGACGCTCCTACTCAATCGAAATCTTTCTCAGCAGCTTAAAGTCACTGAGCATCTTGCCAGTGCCAAGTACGACACGGCATAGCGGATCATCAGCAATCGAAACTGGAAGCCCGGTTTCTTCGCGGATACGCTTGTCCAGGTTCTTCAGCAGCGCGCCGCCGCCGGTTAGGACGATGCCACGGTCGCTGATGTCTGCCGAAAGCTCCGGAGGCGTCCGCTCCAAGGCAACACGCACTGCATTCATGATCGTCGAAACGCACTCGCTCAATGCCTCACGAATTTCGCTG
>QHZW01000217.1 GCA_003224815.1 Acidobacteriota bacterium
AAGGCCTGCGCATCGAGTTGCTCGAATCTGCAACTGGAACATTCTTTAACCGCGGCAGTTCCGAGCCGAACGGAAACGGCAAAGAACTTCTGCTCCTGCTTGCGAAAGAATTGGGAAAGCTGCCGAATAAAATATCGCTTGAGGGCCACACCGATTCAAAACCGTTCTCAGGACATCGCAATTACAGCAACTCGGAACTTTCGACGGATCGCGCTAATTCCGCCAGACGACTGATGCAGGCCGAAGGACTTGGGCCGCAGCAGGTAGAGCAGGTACGCGGTTTTGCCGACCAACTGCTTCGCAAGCCGCAAGAGCCGTTCGATCCTTCGAATCGCCGTATTTCGATGATCGTCGCGTACCTGGACAACAAAGATAAGGAAGAAGGCACGACCGCAGCCGCGGTGGACAAATTGGGAAACGGAAAATAGGCTGCGAGCTTTCGAGCGGTGGCTGTTACTGCAGTTCAGACGTCCCCTGAATTCCACTCGCCGCATCGGGCGCCACCCACACGTCGTACGTGCCTTTCGGGACAATCCAGTGCATTGACGGATCATATGATCCCAGATCATTTGCATTTACCGAAAACTCGACGGTCTTATGTGCACCGGGAACAAGCGTAACCCGCTCGAATCCCTTCAACTCGCGCACTGGACGCGACGTCGGCGCGACTTGGTCGTGCACATAAAGCTGCACCACCTCTGTGCCCTCGCGCTTCCCTGTGTTCTCGATCTCGGCGCTCACACGCAGAGTTCCGTCGGATGAAATCATCGGCGATTCGATTTTCAAATTGGTGTAACTGAATCTCGTGTAAGTCAACCCGAAGCCGAACGGATAAAGCGGCGTGGGACTCTGGTCGAGGTATCCGGTATGCCAACGATCGGGGGCGATAGGACGCCCGGTATTTTTGTGATTGTAGTAAGTGGGAATTTCACCGATGGATCGGGGCCAGCTCAGAGCCAGCCGTCCGCTGGGCGAGGCGTCACCGAGCAGAGTGTGAGCAATGGCATTGCCGGCCTCAACACCCAAGAACCATGCCTGCACGATGGCGGACACTTTATCGGGAGCCCAGCGGATATCCAGTGGCCGTCCACTTTCGAGCACCAGCACTACGGGCTTTTTCGTCGCCACCACCGCATCGATTAATTTCATCTGATCCCCGGGCAAGTCGATCGTCGAGCGCGAGCTGGCTTCGCCGGTCATGCCCGCAAGCTCTCCAACAAACAACACGACCACGTCAGCTTTCTTGGCGGCATCTACGGCATCGGGAATACTAGCGGGCTTGTTTTCCGTTTCGACACTCTTCACACCCGTCGCTGATGGCGCCCATCTTTTCGCGGAAAGCCTCGAGCGGAGTCACCGCGTCCGCCGCCTGGCCATTTCCGGCCCAGGGTCCAAGTTGTGAAGATTTGTCGTTTGCCAACGGACCGATGACGGCAATGGTCTGCTTTCGATTCAAGGGCAGCACGTCGTTCCTATTTTGCAGCAGCACCATCGATTCGAATGCCAGCTTGCGCGCGACCTCTCGATTTTGGGGCGTGAGAATATCAGTTTTCTCGCGGTTGCCGTCAGCGTAAGGATGTTCGAACAGTCCGGCTGCGAACTTCACGCGCAACACTCGGCGCACGGCTTCGTCCACGACGCTCATCGGCAGTTTTTTCGACTTCACCAACTCCGGGATGTTGTTTATGTAGGCGCCGTCCACCATGTCCATGTCAACGCCTGCGGTAAGCGCTTCAACTGCGGCTTCAGCATCGTTCGCTGCCGTGCCATGTGCGATGAGCTCGTGCGTCGCGCTCCAGTCGCTGACCACAAATCCGTCGAACTTCCATTCATTGCGCAGGATGTCAGTCAGTGTGTGATGATTCGCTGAAGCGGGAATGCCGTTGAGGTCCTGGAAGGCTGACATCAGCGTGCCGACGCCCGCATTCACCGCTGCGTGGAACGGCGGCAGATACACTTCGCGGAGCAGTTGCTCCGAAATATCGACGGTATTGTAATCGCGCCCGCCCTCGACGGCCCCATAGGCAACGTAGTGCTTGGCGCAAGCCACTACGCTGTCGGGATCGGCCATGCTCTTGCCTTGAAATCCCCGAACCTTGGCGGCCGCAACCATTGAGCCCAGGTACGGATCTTCTCCGGCGCCTTCCACAACTCGTCCCCAACGAGGATCGCGGGCGATGTCAACCATGGGAGCGAACACCCACTTCACGCCCCCAGCTGTCGATTCCTTCGCGGCAACTCGCTCCGCCTGTTCAATCAGTGGCATATCGAAGCTGCCGGCGCTCGCCAGCGGCACCGGAAAAACCGTGCGATAACCGTGAATGACGTCGTAACCAAGAATCAAAGGAATTTTCAGGCGTGAATTTTCGACAGCGGCGCGCTGCACTTCATTGGCGTCCTTCGCTCCGAGCACGCCCAGCAGCGATCCCACTTTGCCCTGCTTGATCATCTCGATATTTTGGGAGCTCTTTCCCGCGAATTGCGTAAGCTGACCAACCTTTTCCTCCAGCGTCATCTGACCGAGGAGAGCATCAACTTTGCGCTCAATCTCTGGACTGGAAATCTGTTGAGCGGCGGCGAAAAGAGAGGACGCGAATAGAACGAGGCATGGAACTACACGGCGGGTTCTAAGCATGAATTTCTCCGGAGTGGAGTAAACGAGTGAGTCAGTCAGTGTAACGCAGTCAGCAGCCTTCAAGAAAATCGGTTTTCTTGAAGAAGTGCCAGTGGCAACTATCCAGAAATCATTCAAGTACAGGGGTGTTTGCAGTATCAGGTTTGCGAACTGAGTGTCCGGTGGAGAGAATTTAATATTTTCTCAGCACGCCAATAACTCTCCCCTGAATTTCCACACTGGCGGCGGGCACCATGATGGGCTTCATTTTGGCATTGGAGGGTTGCAGCCGGATTTTATCGCCTTCACGGTAGAAACGCTTGAGCGTAGCATCGGAGCCTTGAACGAGTGCGACGACGATATCGCCATTGTGTGCAGTTTTAGTTTTCTCAATCAGAACGTAGTCGCCATCAAGGATGTGCTCGTCCTGCATCGACTCGCCGCGAACTTCCAGCACAAAGACTTCCTTGGAACGCGTGAAGTCAGCGAGAGATATTGTCTCAGGACGCTCGATGGCTTCAATCGGCTGACCAGCCGCAATCCGTCCAACCAGCGGCAGCACCATACCGGTATTCACAGCCATTGCCTGCTTCAGACGCCCCTTCGGCGGCAGCAAGTCAATCGAGCGACTGCGGTTGTAGTCGCGATTGAGCAGGCCTTTTTTCTCAAGATTCGTAATGTGCTTGTGCACGGTGGCTAGCGAACTCAAGCCCAGTCCGACGCCGATCTCTTCAAACGAGGGCGAATACTGGTTCTTCTGCACAAAGTCGGCGATGAAGTCGTAAACCTGCCGCTGACGCTTGGTGATTGCCATGAGCACATTTTAGGCGAATATAAAGCGAAGTCAAGGGCTACTAACTTCCGGCTGTTAGTTTTTAGCTACTAGCGACCCAAGCATTGGGCCCATTCGCACCTGTAACTTTCGATCCGCAGACGAATCTAATCAGTGCAAGCCTTCAAAGACGCCAATTCGGGCGCTCTGCATGTTTCCAATTACATTAGAATTTTGGGTTGCAGGTAGCTAGACGCTAGGAGCTAGAAGCTGATCTTATGACTGAAAACATTAAAAAATCGGAAGCGGAGTGGCAGCAAGAACTCACCCCAGAACAGTTTCAGGTAATGCGTAAAGCCGGTACGGAGCCTGCGTTCACGGGCAAGTATTACAAGACGAAAGACTCCGGAACCTACGTGTGTGCTGGTTGCGGACAACCGCTGTTCAATTCAGAAACCAAATATGAATCGGGCACCGGGTGGCCAAGTTTCTACAAGCCGATAGAAGAGGGCGCAGTCGAGGAACATAGCGACGATGCTTACGGAATGAAGCGCACGGAGGTTCGGTGCGCAAAATGCGAAGCGCATCTGGGCCACGTCTTCCCGGATGGCCCACGTCCGACTGGCATGCGCTACTGCATGAATTCGGCTTCGCTGGATTTGAAGAAGAGTGAGTAGTGGCTGTTAGAGTCAAAACCCCCACCCCTAACCAAAACCAGGTTAGGGTGGGGCACCCTCAATTCCTCCAACTGTTACCAGTAAGCTGCGCAAGCTACGCGCTTCGCGAACTAGCCACTTGCAACTAGTTGCCCTTTCCTGCCGCTGCGCCGAACGCCTTAGCCGTCTCCGGCTTCTCATGCTTATGCTCAGTCGGGCTCAACTGCACACTACCGCGCAACATCGCGCCATCTTCCACGCTGATGCGTTGGCTGACGACGTCACCGGTGAGCGTGCCCTCGCTGCGGATATCAACACGATCGCTGCATTCCACGTTGCCGGTGACCTTGCCCATAATGACGACTTCGCGTGCGGCGATGTTGGCCTGCACCACGCCATTGCGGCCCACAGTCACGCGATGGTCTTTGAATGTGATGGAGCCTTCCACGCGGCCGTCAATGTAAAGCGATTCGCTACCGGTGATTTCGCCTTTGATCACCAGGGTGCGTCCGATGGTGGCTTGTTCGATCGGCGACGCTACGGTCTTGACCGGCGCGGCCGGGTTCAGGGTTGAGGGTGTGAATTGTGATTTGGGAGCGTTGTCGGTCGAGTGCAGCATCGGAGCCTTCCTTGAATTTATTTATCGCGCTTTGCGGCGATCACTTGTAACAGTGACTATGACACGGAGTTACCAAAGTGCGGCAGGTTACGGAGGGAGGTGTACACGCGGAGTTTTTGGTCAAAAGCATTTCACCGCTGAGATCGGAGAGAGAGCCAAGAAGCAACTTTCTTAAACTTGGTCGGCAGCTAGAAGACTGCCGTGGATCAATATTTCGTGCGCTTGCAATTCGAGCATGCATTCAGCTTCGTGCAAAGCCCAGCGAATTGGGGGACAATAGAAGAAGTTGTCAGTCCCTGTTGTTAGCCGGCCCGAATCTCTTAGCGAGGTTCAACTGACAATTGGCAAACTAGCAACTAACCCCTGAGTCGTCGGGCCCGAAGTCATCATCATTCATTTGGAGGAAGAATCCATGGCGCACGAATTACCCCCTTTGCCGTATGAC
>QHZW01000218.1 GCA_003224815.1 Acidobacteriota bacterium
AATAATCCTTCCTCTTGCTGACTGATATTTCTCGTACGAGTGTCGAGTACTAGTAGTGATCCCATTACGTTCCCATTCCTGTTCAGCAACGGCTCACCCGCGCAAAAATGGACTGCCTTTTCAGAAAGCAAAGCGTATTAGCAAAATATTGATCGCACGCCATATCCGCTCGATCGAGAAGTTGTCAGTAACTCGATGCCTTATTGCAACTGCATCGAAATTTTAAATCCCGTGCCTTTTTTGTCATCTCTCTAACCGATTCGCACATTCGCACCTGTACCTAGATAGTTATCCCGCACGACCTCCTGCACCGAGCCGCCGGGCATAGCCAGCACTGGCGTACCACAAGTGACCAAACCGAATGGTTCATTCCACTGGATCGGGAATAACATCGCCATAGAGTTTCCCACTCGAATCCAGCACCAGTCAGCGGTGAGAGTCTAACAGTTCGTTGGCCAGACGGCATCGAAGCAACGGGCAAGATCATCCGGCGCGAACACATTAATCCTGAGCGTCCACAAACCGCGTAGTGGCGCCAAACAAGCAACAGTATTTGAGGTCGGCCAAGACGTTTTGAGTGTCCTAGCGATTTATCAACGGTGAATTATTCGAGTACTCTCGATAAGAACTTCGCCATTCGATTTAGCAGCGACTCTCTTTCTAAATGTGCGGGGACGTTGCGTCACCACTGTTTCTACGTCAGGCCGTGGTCTACTGGCCCCGGAACTGCTTTTCATTCCCGATGTTTTGAGTTTCCGTAACAATGCGCCAAACGGGAATCGGTCACCGGGACAGCGGGTCACAGCGATATCATTGTGCCTAACGACGCGGCTCACCGGAATGTGATAACGCAGCATTAGGTGGTGGGAGAGGCGAGCGAGCGCAGCCATCTGCTTTGGATTCGGCTGCGTTGGACCTTTTTCACCCATAGGATTGTCGCGACTGTCGAAATCACCTATAACGGAAATCCCAAGGTAGGAGTTGTAGTTCTTCGCGTGCGCTCCCTCGCACCGCTCTGGCCGTCCTTTTTGAATTCGTCCATTCGCAAGGATCAGGTAATGATAAGCGACGTGATAAACATGACCGGAACAGGTGATTTCGAAACCTTTTGTAGCATGATATTTGTCGACTTCTTTCTTATTGCGGGGCGGCGCACCTTCATCCGGAAGAACGGCCGTGTGGTGAATTACGATGCCGGTAGGTATTATCGTATTGAAGAACGAAGTGAGAGCTGACAAATACTGTCTGGTGATTCTCCTGCTGGCATCGCTTAGGACTTTATCTAATCCCGCCTCGCCATCCTTTCGCTGCCGAACCACGCCCTGAATCCGGCCACAGGAAAGCTTGTGACCAGCGTATTCGTAGGTGAGAACGTCCCTACTCAACTCGTGCTCGCCAGGAATGGCTCGTTTCGGTGCCACAGGGGCCCGCGTTCTTGAGGAGCCTGAAACCTGTAGTGATCCTGACTGCAGCGACTTCACCGCTGCATCGGTCAGTACGAAAATCAAAATATTGGTACTGGGCCTTGAGCCGGATCTCCCCCCAAATGCGACGAGCCTCGGACTATTCCACTGATCTGAAGTCTCGCGGCATGAGGCGGTACCCGCGCGCAACCGATGTGTTCCAGCCGGAATCAGTACAACACATTGCGTGCGGTTCAGCACCGCATCGGGAACCGCGCTTACAGAGCTTTGCGAAAGCTCTTTGAGCAGCTGGGTTGTGCGGCTGAGCGCCACCTCAGGTTCCACGGCTCTGGTGGACTGTGCCCTGGTGAACAAGCTCAACAGGCACAACGAAATTGGCAACTGTATCCGCATTTGTTCAATGTTCGATGCTATTTGCGAGAGTGGTTAGTAGGACACTTTGCCACTTCGATGCCTGTAAAGCTTGTCCAGAGCCCGAACCCGAGCTGTATAATTTTAAGAAGAATTGCGAGGTACTTTCCTGGCAGAGTTCGAGCCAGCAACAAGGCATCGGCTCATGCTAGCGGTGCTCAATCCTGCATTCGCAGTGAGCAAAAAGTGGTGTTATGTTGTCCTCCTCCCGGGTAATCGGACTCAAAGACGTATTCGGCAATACCTCAGATCCTCGTTACTTCGTCGAATTCGAGACACAGGCGCGCACTCTGCAACTTTTGTCTGGACCCGTCGAAGAGGCCCTCAATATTCGCCTGTTGGTCGGGGAGCCCGGAGTAGGCAAAACGGCACTGTTGCTGCGTTTACTGCAGCAGGTGCATTCCACCGTTCTAAAAACAATTAACCAGCGTACTGGAACGAAATTTCTCCTGCGGACGTCAAGTGATGGTCGTTATCGATGAAGCACATGAGTTGAAGATCTCAACCCTGCGTGCGGTGGCTGAACTGCTGGATTGTCCTCTAGGGCGAAGCGAGCAGCTGCGGATCATTTTGGCGGGATTACCAGTCCTGAAAGTGAAAACCGCATCGCCTCTTTTGGCGGAGTTCAGTAAGCGAATCTCGAGCATCGCTTCGCTGGGGCCGCTTACATTCGAAGAGAGTTGTTGGTACATCAAGCACAAAATAGAGCTTTCAGAATTCCGCGAGGATCAATGTTTCACCCATGAAGCAATCGCCCTTATTTCGAAACTCACCGGCATGCCGCGAGATATTAATAATCTCTGTTTCGCAGCCATCTATCGGGCGGAACAGCGCGGCTGCAGGCTGATCGATGAGGACTTGGTTTTGGAGGTGGCGGCCGAAGAAGGCACTATCAGTGCACGGAGTAGGGATCAAGAAGTCTCATCAACTGAGGCCAGGACCGCACGTTCTAGCTCGCAAGGGCATGCTGCTGGATCGACCTGGGCGGGAATATCGCTCGGCGAGACGTCCGAGCAATTCAATAGCCGCCATGGAGCAGAATGTAGTTTTCATGCGGCAGCAGTCTGCACTGCTTCGCCCGACGATCTATCAACATGTATCAGCGCTTGGTTCGGTGACGAACGCCTGGCGTGGGCTGGGACTACAGGGGAACTCGCAACTTCTCTGCAGCAACCTGAAGATGAGCTGATGGAAGTTTTGAATTCCAGCTCTGACGCGCTACGCAGCCGGGGGATTCAGCTGGACGTAGTCGAATCGTATGGACATACCAGCTCAGTTCGCTTTCGTGCTCTCGAATCCCGGAGAAAGGCGAGAACCGATACTGCTGCCGAAGGAATCCTTACTCAGCGAGAACGAGACTTACCGGGAGATGGCAAAGCGGCCGGATCTTTGATCGACAATGACGTTCCTCAATCCGAAGCAGCATTGCAGGTAGTCTCAGGCGCACCTAGCGATTTTTTCGAAACCAATGGTGGCCAGCCTTCTGCTTTCGAGCCAGCTCCCAACAATCTGCTGTCCGCTCAGTCCGAACAGGTTTTTGACGCTTACAACTCGCTTTGGCGTAAAGCCCTCCTGCCAGTGTTGCTGTCCATATTTGCGGTTGTGCTCGCACTTGCAATGGCTCACGTGCTGCGTGCTCGCTACGCGCACTCAGCGCAGCAATTTATTCCGCAGGCCAGTCTGCCCGGCAGCAGAGCCGCAGTAACAGCTTCTAGGACGAACGTGCCCGTCAATGCGGCTGGCGAGGCAAGTCGCGTGACGAAAACGTCGCCGGAACCGAGTTCTCAGCTTTTGCGAGCGGCGCGTTCTGGTGATGCCAACGCTCAGCTTGAACTCGGCACTGCTTATGCCACCGGACATCGGGTTCCAGTAGACCCGCTTACCGCATATACGTGGCTGACGTTAGCATTTGCAAATGGAAATAAACGAGCTGAGCATGTCATTAGCGAACTGACCCCCACACTCAGCTCAGCTGAAATCGGGCGCATCCGCTGGAAGATCGCCGGGATGTATGCTGACGGAATCGGTGTCCCACCAGATAAGGTGACCGCTTACATGTGGCATTTGCTTGCGGAGTTCTCGGGTGAGACGCGCAGCCGGACAGCAAGGAAGCGCCTTGCGCTAACGATGACTGACGGACAGAAATCCGAAGCCCAGGCTCGTGCCTCCGAATGGCTCAGAAGGCATCACCAAGCTTTGAAAACGCCGAGCTTACCTCAGAGCTAAATCAAAGTGGAAGTAATGACGGGCGAGAGAATGCTTACTGGATAGATCCTCAGTGGAACATGCGTGAAGATATCGCCCCGGCACAGCCAATTTTAGCCGGCGCGTTTAGCGGCGGGCTCCACGTTCTCTGATGCCGCAGCTTTTTTCGCCCCTTCCGCCGGGCGATTCAGTGCTGCACGGAGATCTTCGACTACTGAAGCTGGAAGTTCGCCAATACTGCGCAAAACTCGGCGTGCCGCCAGAATATTGTGGAAACCCTCTCTTACCAGGTTGTCAGTGATCGCGGAAAGATCGCCCTTTACATCCAGAACTTCAACAGCGGTCAGGACCCCGCCACCACGTTCTATCGCGTCGGCAATTTCTGGAAGTTTCTTGTCCAAAGGATCAAAATCTGTCCAACCCCGGACTTGTATTTTGTAGTATTTTCCAGCTTCCCTGCTGGAAGCAGTGCTGATATTAGGAATCTTGGCTGTGTCAGACATCAATTTCTACTCCTCAATACGCTGTTCACGGCAATTCTCTCCCCAACTACTATGAGCCCAAACCTAACTGATGGTTGCACTGGAAGACGAGTTGGCCGGAGCACTTGGATAAACTCGAGTGTCAATTACTTTCGACATTCGAACAGACTCACAAATGATCGTGTTCTCCATTTTTAGTTTTCAGGAAATTGGGTTTTTACTATCACAATTGTGTCAGCTCCGAAATAACTTTGAGCTTTCCTGCTTCTGGAAGGCTGGGTTCAATTGGAAATTGGGGGACTACGCGAACGGCTACTTGGCCTTTGGGAGTGCACCGAACTTTGAAGACGCGATTACGCAGCTCGCAGACGCCGCGCTCAAACATTTTCCAAATTGTGAATTTGCGAAGAACTTTCAGCGGGTCTCCACCTCCCTCTAACCAGCATGCTATTTGAGCTACCGTCGGAGCGGCTAAAATCCAAAGTGGCCAAGCTTAAGAATGATCTTCCCTGACCCGTGTTGTTGCGATTTTGCATCGAATTGTCGCTCATCAACTTGGGCTGCTCGGGCCGTATGGAACATCGCGCTGAGCCTCGCCGCAATGTAAGCCTCGTTGTAACCATCAACTGCATGGATAAGACGGGGGAACCGTTCACGCAAAATGCCGTGGCCAGCAGAATTAGCAATAACGGGGCACTGCTATCGGGGATTACGCGACCGCTGCGATCAGGCGATCTTCTGTGGGTGGAACATCAGGGCAGGAAATCCCGCTTCAAGGTGATCTGGGTGAGGAATTCGGAGACACCTCAGCTCATCCAGGCAGCTATCCACCTGCTGAATACCGAGCCTTGTCCTTGGGCCAAAGTTTAAGAGAAACATCTTCAAGCGGGGGGTGGGCAGCCTTTTTCGCTAGATGTGAGAGATGGCCAGCCACGCAGTTGACAACATCCGGCCCGAAGTTGCTGGGCATGCCTCACTACCATTTCGATTTGGTCCCTTGTCGCCCCTCGGCTGCCCTGGCGCATATTGACGCTTTCAACGCCCAACTGGAGCGAGTCTTTTATTGAATTGCGGGGTTTCTTGTGGCATAAGTATTCCTAACGAGGTGCTTACCTGGATGCAAGGCGAAAAGGCCGAGCAGTGGCGGGTTTTGTGCGAAATGGCGGCTGTTGAGAAAGACCCACAGAAACTCCTGGAACTGAGCCAAGAGATCAACCGTCTGTTAGAAGAAAACGAGCAACGGCTAAATCACCAGCACGCAAACACACAGAGCGCGGCCTAAGTCCGGCGTGAGAAATCGAGGGGAGATGGTCGGGACGCCAAGCGCACGCTTGTAGTCGGTGTCCCGGTCTTACTGAGGGAGGCGCTATGCCGCTTCTGAGTCCGGCATCACCACAACATAAGGCTGAAAACAACTCGCCCCATTGTTCCGACCCGAATTGCCTGTACTGCAAAGAGCTGAAAGCCGCATTGGAACGGATAGAGCTTGGCAAACAGTTCCGGCTGAAAGAGCAACAGAGAAATAAAACAAACGCGGCGTAGCTTTTAATGGCTGCGAGAGGCAAGCTTTATGGAAAGCCTCGAAGTCGAACGTTGGCGCAATCTGTGCGAACTCGCCGCTAAAGAACAGGACCGACAAAAACTACAGGGACTTGTTCTTGAGCTGACAAAGTTGCTAGAGAAGGAAATACGCGACCGGCAACAACGGAACGCTACAGAGACCGCAGTAAATCTGGTTCTTCCCGGAGCAAAGCTGATCAAGCCAAGAAACAGACCGACGCGACGTTGTTGGACAACGGATTTCGCATTGGAAAGATCCGCGGTCAGCCGATTGCTCACTTGAAACGGCCCGGCAGTTTTGGAACACTCATCGTGAATCGGGAACCTCGGGCCGGAAGACTGACGGAACTACGCACCGCGGCTGATCGCGAGCTCGCATTCTCTCAGTCACTAACCTGCTGCTGGCCATTCCCAGCTTCGAAACCGGAGATTTCGGCGGCCGAGTTAGAAGAGTATTTTCGGAGGATTCGCCCCGCGATTCGGTTTCCAAAAAGATCGAGCGTCCGCGGCGCACTCTGGCGTCTGCGCTCCAGGCGTTCAGTCCACAAGTGGATCGGCTCGGCAGAATTCGGTGTGGTCCGAGGCAGTGAGGATCAAAGGAGGTTGCAAAAAGCCGCCTTAGCTCTAATAGGCGGCGTTCTTTTCCCGTAAACCTCGCTCAAGACCCGTTTTAGGCTCATCGGAATCCGCGATCAACCTAGTGGAATACCGATCAATATTTTTACCGCGATCGACTGGCTGTTCACTTGCGCGGGACGGAAAGCCCATTTGGCGAGCGCCTGGGCTATAGGATCACTCACGCGTCGGTCGGGTGTCTTTTGGACTGCAACTTGGCTGACTTTTCCTTATTTATCCATAATGCCGTAGATCACTACCTGGCGCTGCGCAGACTTCTTCTGAGTTCGGCATGACTTTCCAGCATCAGCCAGCTACTCACTTGAAACCGTCCTTTGAGTTCTGGAACACTCGTCCTGAGTGGAAGGATGTCACCCGTGGAGAAAGACTCCCAAGAATTCGCCTTGGTTGTGCCGATACTGAATGAGTCTAGCAGCTCATTGCCGGCAAAGCTCTACCGGCATCTGTAGGGAGATTCTCCAGGCCACTCGGACACGACAACGCCTCAAAGCAAAAACAACATCGCGATGTCCAGTCGTCTCAGAACTGTACCTTTCTGTCGAAGAGCCTACACAAGCATAGTCGAAGGCGCGGGATCACAGTCGCGATTTCAATGCTTTCCCTTCGGAGGTGCAGGACGCTCTTTTTCCTGCAACTTCTGTTGTTGCTGCGAATGCTTTTGTTCCATCTGCTGTGTCTGTTGCTGATGCCGCTGTTCCACCTGCTGCTTTCTACCTTGATCAGGATGCTTTCTTTCGAGCTGCTGATGTTCCTTCTCCTGCTGCTGTTCAAGCTTTTGACGGTCTTTCTCTTGCTGCACGTATAACTTCTCCTCCTGTTTTTGATATTTCTGGTCACGCTTCGAGTCTCCAGTATTTGGAGGCGCGGGGCGCTCGTGCGGCAGTTCCTTCGGATGCACCGCATTACCCGGCCGCGGTACGTTTACCCCAGCGTTCGGACCTCCTGCATTCTCCCGGCCGGCGTTCCCGCGCTCGGCATTTGCACGGCCAGCGTTGCCCGCATTGTGAATCGCGCCTGCCTCTCTAGCCGGCAGCACCCCGCGTTCTTTAAATGCTCCTGGCTTCGGAGTAGCAGCGATGGGTGGTTTACCACGGTTTACCGACGCGCGTAGTTGTTGATCCGATCGCGCCGCCTGCACATGCTGTCTTTGGTCGGGGACAGGTGGAATGTGCCGTTCATGAGCCGCCCGTTCCTCTTCCGGTCGAGGGCGCTCATTGATCCCGCCGCTCCCGCCGTTGTAGCTGACCCGAGTCACATTCCGCTGATTAATCGTCGTGTTATACACGTTGTGAATGACCGTGACGTTCACGTTGTTGACCGCGCGATTGTAGAAGAAGCGTCTATTTTCCCAACGGCCGCCTTCATAGCCATGGCCAAAATAGCCGTACCCGTAGTTGACCCCGCCATAGAATCCGACCACCGGCCCCCAATATCCTTCATAGAAAACAAATCCGCTGCCGCCCCAACCCCAATAACCCGGAGTCCACAAAAAACCGACCTCCGGCGCCAGCACCCAAGTCCCAGGAACCCAATAATAATCGTCGAAGTTTGAGTCCCAGCTCCAATAACCTGGGGTCCAGATGTAACTCTCGCCGGGGCAAATCGGTTGTTCGTAAACCGGCAGATCCGGCGGCGGGAACCCAACCGTAATGCCCACACTCACTTGCGCTACGGATGATGCCGGCACCGCCACCATCAGCAGCAGCATGAAAGCAAATATGATGCAACGAACGCAGAAAGTTCGCATTGTCTTGCTCCTCGTGCCCCATCGAGTATATGGATTTAGATGCAACGGACTGAATACCCTTGTGCCTGAGAAACTTAGCGGCTGGCGAAAATACTTCCCGCGGCGCTTCACGGAACAGGGTGAAAGTAAGATAGTTCTCCCTACCTTCGACAGCGGAGATAATGCACTTGGCTGATACACTGCGCTTGCCGCTCACGCCGGACGTTGCACTGACGTTGTACTGTGGTAGACCACAGAGATTTATCCAACAATACCTGGACGATGCCCACAAATTTGGCCTCCAGATCCGCCACGTCTTCCTCACCCACTTTCATGCGGACTTCGTCGCCGGCCATCTGGAACTACGCGACCGTTGCCCGGCGACGATCCACCTCGGCTCCCGCGCCCACGCGGAATACGCTTTCGTGGCGATGAAGGACGGCGCTACACTTGAGTTCCCGGGATTGCGCCTGCAAGTCCTCGAAACCCCCGGGCACACCATCGAGTCCATCTCGATTCTGGCCTTCGATCTCAAGAAGGACTCGGCAAACCCGTGCGCCGTCCTCACTGGAGACACTCTGTTTATCGGAGACGTTGGCCGTCCCGACCTGCGGGCTTCGCTCGGGTGGACAGCCGACGAGCTAGGCGCACACCTCTACGCCTCGCTGCACAACCAGCTCTTGCCGCTTCCCGACCAGACCCTTGTCTATCCGGCCCATGGCGCTGGCTCCCTGTGTGGGAAGCAGCTTTCCTCCGATACAGTCTCTTCCCTTGGAGACCAACGGCGTTTGAATTACGCCCTACAGCCGATGTCGAAGGAGCAATTCATCCTGCTGGTGACGGCCGATCAGCCCGACGCTCCGGCGTATTTCACGTACGATGCGATCCTAAATACTCGCGAGCGCGCCACGCTGGACAAGAATCTAGAACAAGTTCTTCATCCTATCGATCTTGATGAAGTCCTTCGGATGGGCGACGCGGGCGCCGCCAAGCTGATCGTGATCATTGCCGAGCCCGGACGAGAACAGGAAGCCGCGTTACGGCTGGGCCGTATCGGGTTCGATCACGTCAAAGGGTACCTGCATCAAGGCATGGAAGCACTTGCCGAGCGATCGGACTTAATCTGGCCTACCGAGCGCATAAGTGCTCCGATGATGGCAGAGGAGCTGGCGAGCGCGAATCCGCCGCTATTGCTGGATATCAGAAATCCGCGCGAGTGGGCGACTAAGCATATTGAGGGCAGCGTGAATATTCCGCTCAATTATTTGCAGGAGCGTATCGCCGAAATCCCCCGCGACCGCTGCATTGCGGTCCATTGCCTGGGCGGATATCGGTCTTCGATCGCGGCCAGCATCCTGCATCAACATGGAATCACGCATTTGATCGAGATGGCCGGAGGCCTAACCGCATGGGATGCCGTACAGCTGCCGGTAATTTCGCAAGCCTGAGCGAAATTTACGCTTCGCTGCACACCCAAAAACAATCGTAGCTTCGTTTCGCAACACAACCGCGCCCCTGGCGGCGTTTCAAGCCGAATTTTGTGACTGATTGAAAGAAGGTGCCCCCTGCGAGTCTCGCCCGACCGAGACCCGTTCGCGCGAACGGCGTCCCTAACAACCTGCTTGTGTAGAATGCTCCCATCAACAAAGTTTCAGCTATTCTCTTTGACCAGTGAATTGTCGCCCGTGAACACCGGGGCTTACGCCGCTTTGGCGATCAATTAAGCCGAGGCAATACGATGAACCGTCATCAGGCAATAGGTGCTTTCGCGCAAGCCGGAGGAGCGTCTCTGCTCGCGTCCACGTCATCGTTGGCGAGCACTCTTGCGCCGATGATTGACGCTTGGCCATGCCTGGGCTGTTCGCGCGCCGGTGGTGTCGAACGGGTTGCCGATATAGCCAGCCGCGAGGACCTTGCGGATTGAGCTGGTACGATAAGCATTTCCTCGTAGTAAGCCTGACAAACGGCAGAGAATTTCCTGGCTAATTCTGGTCAAGAACTAACACCGTGTCGGATCGGACGTGGTGTTGGATTCGCGATGTCACTCGATCCTTCAGTTTGGAATGCTGTTGCTTTCGGAGCGATCTTTTGGAAAGTGTGATAACGGAATGCTAGCAAGGACGGAGTGACACAATGCCCGAATCCATTGACTGGCCTCGGATGAATCCGCTTAAACGGCGGCGCCGCCGCTTCCTTCTGATCATCGCTGTCCTCGCCGGAATCTTCGTCTGTAGTTGGACGTCGTTGTCGTACTACGTGGACGTGCTCTGGTTTGGGTCGCTCGGTTACGAAGACGTGTTCTGGAAGACAGTCCGCCTTCAGTCAGGGATTTTCACGGTCTTTGCAGTCACTACCTTTCTCATTCTCTACGGATCGTTCTTGGCTCTCAAGCGGGCTCACCTCCCCGATTTACCAAGCGGACAAACGATTATTGTTGGTGGCCAGACGCTGGAATTGCCGGTCGAATCCGCCCTGCGGCTCAGGTACGCACCGCACGCTACCGGGAGCATCGCGGACCCCATCTTTGGCCGGCCACTGAACTTCTTTTTGTTTACCCTGGGGGCATGGCAACTCCTCGCCGGCTGGCTGCTTACGCTGGCTGTCATCACTTGTCTAATCGCCATCTTCTTCATCATCGTTACCGGCGGAGCCCGTGCACTCACCGGGCACCGCAGAAGCTATGTGCCACTGCCCTGGCGCGGGTTCTCCATAACGTTTGCGTTTCTATTGCTGGTTCTCGCCATGCGGGTTTATCTCGGTAGGTTCGAGCGCATGCTCGATGGGCACACGATCTTCGGCGGTGTGACTTACACCGATGCGCACGTCATGCTCACGGGGATGCTTATCGTCTGCGCAGCGCTCGTGCTTGGCGCGGCC
>QHZW01000219.1 GCA_003224815.1 Acidobacteriota bacterium
CTTCTTGAGTGAGTCAACCACTTGCTGTGCTTCCTCCTTCGGTACCCGCGGATCGTTGTCACCCTGAAGCACCAGCAATGGCGCCTTCACGTCGTGAATATAGGCGATAGGCGAATCGGCTTCATATATCTTGCGGTCCTTTTCTGGATCGCCCAACAGACTCTTTTCGTATTCCTGCAGCAGAGCATCCTCGTGCTGAAGCATGGTGAACCAATTGATGATTCCGTACTCCTCAACCCCGGCTGCCCAAACCTGAGGAGTTTTCCCGACGGCCATCAGCGTCATGTAGCCGCCGTACGATCCTCCGGTAATTCCAATTTTCTTTGGATCGACATAGCCTGTGGCTTCCAGGAATTTCGCTCCGTAAACTTCGTCCTGCAGGTCGCCGCCTCCCAAGTCCTGGTAATTCGCCTTTTGAAACTCGATGCCATATCCGGTTGAGCCACGTACATTGGGCGCGATGCAGACATATCCGCGCGAGACCAAAGCAGCTATGCGTGGTGACCAATAATCGGCTGTTTGACCGGTTGGACCTCCGTGGGGAAGCACCAGAGCAGGATTACTCCCGTCGCGCTTCAGGTTAAACGGCACCCAAAGGAAGGCGCTCATCGTCTTTCCATCGAAACTCTTGTAGTGGACGATCTGCCCTGCTGGCATCGGAGTCGTCTCCAGGCTCGCGATAGCGGAGAACGTGAGCTGCGTCGCATGCTTCTCGGGCAATGAGTAAACCCAAATGTCGCCGGGCTGGGTCGAAGTTTCGTGGCTTATCAGCAAGCGGTCAGCGTTTGGAGAAAACGCTTTTGGATTTCCACTTGGCGCATTTAGTCCCGCAGGAAAATTAATTGTCTCCGCGTGCATGGTGTTTCTGTCCACGAGGTACACGTCTGATCGCCCGTCTTCATTGATGACGTAAGTAAATGATTTTCCATTTGGAGAGAAATCTCCCGAACTCGCCTCCCATTTCGTATCAGTCACCCAGGTGAGCTTCTTCGTTGCGACGTCAAGCAGTGCGACGTTGCTCGATCCATTCTTTTGGTTCGAAGTAAGCAGCACAGTCTTCCCATCCGGCGACAGCGAACTGGCGTCGAATTGGACTTTGCCTTGATGTGCGGTGAGGTTTTCCGTTTTTCCTGTGGCTACATCGATGGCATAAATATCGGATTCTGGTATTCCGCTGATTTCGCCCCGTACGGCATAGATCGTCTTATCGTCGGGGCTCCATGCGACCGTTGACCATGAATGGTTCTTACTCTCCTCGTTGGTCAATTTACGGATTGCTTTGGTGTTCCAATCAATAAGGGCAATATCGTAGAGGGTGGAATCTTTCGGCTTGTACCGGAGGACGACCATTTTTCCGCCATGCGACCAGAGAGGACCTTCTTCGCGGATCTCTGGTGTGTTAGTCAGGTTAATGACTGCGCCGCCGTCACTCGGGACAGCGTACAGGTCCCACATTTCGTTGCCACCGCTGTCCTGCTGAAAGATGATCCACTTGCCATCCGGCGACCAAGTGGCAGCGTATTGCCGGTCATCCGATTGGGTAAGCTGCATCGGCCAGCCGCCTGCAGCGTTGACTTTCCAGATGTTCGCGCGCCCGGCCAGATCGGTTGTGAAAGCAACTTCCCGACCATTGGGCGACCACGCCGGACCCGAAGACTCCCGCGTGTAATAAAGGTCATCGATTGGAACCGGATGCGCTCCGCTGTTCGACTCGGAAGTCACCATTTGCGGATCGGTAATCGAGCGATTATCGGGTGAAGAGGCGGCAAGGACAAACGAACACAACAAGAAGAGCGAGGCTGAAATGACGAGAACACGCTTCATAGCGTCTCCCTAATCGAAGAATTGGCCGCATGATTGTAAACGAAGAGGGTCTTTTTGTTCCCGAACGGCAGGAGGCTGTATCACGACGACGAGGATTTTCGGAACACTTTTGCGGCAGGCGTCAGTTCTCCAGACCACAAGACAACCTGGCCTCCGCCCAGACGCTTGGCACGGTACATCGCCAGGTCGGCATTGCGCCGGAGTTGCGGGGCAGTACTGGCGTTGGCCGGATACATTGCGACACCAATGCTGGCCGAGACCCACAATTGCTGTTTGTCGAGCAGGAATGGCTGCTGCAATGATGTGATCAGCGATTGTGCGACGGCCTGCGCGGCTGCGAAGCCGGAACAGTCTTCAATAATCACAAGAAATTCGTCTCCGCCCACACGTGCAAGCGTATCGGATTGACGCAGATTGTTTTGCAGCCGTAGAGCAACGGCACGCAGAATCTCGTCTCCGGCATCATGGCCAAGTTCGTCATTGATGGCTTTGAAGCCGTCGAGATCGATGCAAAAAACCGCAAATTGTTTTTTGCTGCGATCGGTGCGACCCAACGCCTGTTCCAGCCGATCTTCTGCGACGGTGCGGTTGGGCAAACCTGTAAGGCTGTCATGACGTGCTTCGTGCAGCAGGCGGTCGTACATGCGGCAGTGGTCGCCAGCAAGTGACACGAGACGCGAAGCCGATTGGAGAATAGTGCTCTCTGCCGGTTCGATGCTGGATGAGCGGCGTAAAAAGACAATTACCAGGCCCGCAGCTTCGCCATTTCCCGAAAAGGCGATCGTGGTGTGCGCTGTACAAAATGAAAGTCCAAACGCCCATAAAATTCCGAGCAAGGTTGTGACCTGGCTTTGATCGTCCACCCCATTTTCATTATCACTGATGTCACCTGGGTTGAACATTTTCCCGAGGGCACCCACTATCTCCGGATGCAGTTCGGACGGAAGACTGGGCGCAATCAGAACCGGGCACGGCCGCCCATTCGCAAAGGACTTGCCATCTGGCGCCATGACAATGGCGCACGCGGAATCCGATATCTGCCGTTCGATAGCAAGGGCCAGCTTTTCCATGCTTTGCGGAAGAGGCGAGTTTTGCGCGATGTTCTCGAGCAGTTCGTTTCGCGCCGCGTCGAACTCGTGCGCCTTCTCTTGGGCTTCGAGTGAAAGCCGTAGCTCGCTAGTTTTGGCCCGCACTTGAAAACGGAGCGCCGTTGCCCAGAGGGCAGCGCTGGTAGCAACAGCGGCGGTCAGCAACAATGTCCATGTAATCGTGTCAAGATCAACGCGAGGCACCACTGCGGCAAGCCTGTACAGCGGAAGCCGGGCAAGCGAAAGCCGCGGAAAGGATTGCGCGAGCGCAGCTTTTCCGAGCGCCGGAACGCCCCACACGAGCAGTGACACAACTCTCCGCGGACTTCGCAGGAACATACCCAATGATTCCATAGCTTGCAGGAACAGTTTTGTACGGGGGTAATGCGGGTATTGATTACGGGGGATTGGCGGCATTATAGGCAAATCGGGAAAAGAACCGGGCGAAAAAGGCTAAGTTGTGGTATCGCACGCGGCGAGGTAATCAGACAGAGCTTGCTGCCAGGGCTGCATGTGGATGCCGTAGGCATTCAAGCTTGTGGCCGAAAGCACTGAATAGGCAGGCCGTTCAGCTGGACGCACAAATTCGTTGCTGGTGGTAGGACGAACGCGTGTAGCTTTGCCGGATTGACGGATGATTTCAGTTGCGAAGTCAAACCATGTGCAGTCGCCAGTGTTCGTACAGTGCACGATGCCGTGCGCGCCGGCACGGCAGAGCGCGATGATTGCGTCCGCGAGATCACGCGTATAAGTTGGGGACCCGCGCTGATCGTTCACTACCTTTATTTCCGGCTTTGTATCGCCTAATTTCAGAATGGTGTCTGGAAAGCACTTTCCGCCCGGGCCGAACAGCCATGAGGTTCGCGCGATGCAGAAGTCAGCCAGCATTGCGGCGATCTTCTGCTCGGCATCGGCTTTGGACCGGCCATAAGCGTTGATGGGACTTCGCGGGTCAGTCGTTTCGTATGGAGCATTTGTTTTGCCGTCGAAAACATAATCGGTACTGACGAAGAGAAGCTTTGATCCGGTTCGGGCTGCGGCTTTCGCGACGTTGACCGCACCATGAGTATTTATGGACGACGCTAGCGTCGGATTGATCTCGCAACCGTCAACGTCAGTGTAGGCGGCAGCGAGCACAATCCAATCCGGTTTGGCCTTCGCGACCGCAGCATCAACCTGTTCGGG
>QHZW01000220.1 GCA_003224815.1 Acidobacteriota bacterium
AAGACCATTGGCTTGATCTCTTCAAAGCCGGGCAGCGGTTCGAGTGCAGGAGCGTTGTCGTCAGTGATTGTGTCGCCAATTTTCGTATCGGCAACGTTCTTGATGTTTGCGATCAGGAAACCGACCTCTCCGGCCTGCAGTTCATCGACCTCGACCGGCTTAGGCGTAAGAGCGCCCAGCGTTTCCACCTCGAAGACGCGGCCATTCCACCAGAGACGAATCTTCTGCCCTTTACGCAGTGCGCCTTCAAAAACGCGCACCAGTACGATTACGCCGCGATAGGGATCAAACCATGAATCGAACAACAACGCTTGCAAACGCCGCTCGGAATTTCCCTTCGGCGGATGAATTCGCTTCACGATGGCTTCCAGCACGTCGCCTACACCATCGCCAGTCTTGGCGCTGATGAGAAGCGCGTCGCTGGCATCCAGGCCCACCGCGCCTTCGATCATTTCTTTGGTTCGCGGAATGTCCGCGCTGGGTAAGTCGATCTTGTTGATGACGGGAATAATTTCCAGGCCGTGGTTGATTGCCAAATACGAGTTTGCCAGCGTCTGCGCCTCAACGCCCTGCGAGGCATCCACCACCAGCAGCGCACCTTCGCATGCCGCCAGCGACCGGGAAACTTCGTACGAGAAGTCGACGTGCCCGGGGGTATCGATCAGATTAAGTTGATAGGTCTCGCCATCATGCGCGGTGTACATCATCCTCACCGCGTGCGCCTTGATGGTTATGCCGCGCTCCCGCTCCAGATCCATGGAATCGAGCACCTGCGCCTGCATCTCGCGTGCGGTCAACGATCCGGTCAGTTCCAGCAGCCGGTCGGCCAGCGTGGACTTGCCGTGATCAATATGCGCCACGACCGAGAAGTTGCGGATGTGCTGGGGATCCATAGGGGAAGCGGTGTAAGTACTGATTTTAACAGGCCCAACTGAAAGGCCTGAGTTTGGATCGCTCTGGCAACCTCGTTCAGCGCGGGTCGGGGGATTGCGGAAAATCGCGCTGTAGGTCGAGAACAGGTAAGATGAATTCTCGTCAAAATTCCTCAAGGAAAAATGATGCATCTTCCCCTTTGCAGTCGAGCTTCGCGCTGGTTTGTGGCAGGCACTTGGCTGCTATTGTTTGTAGCTTCAGTCACAATGCAGTCCGCGGCGCAGCGTACCCCGAAAAGCAGATCTTCGCTGCCGTGGATGAACACAAGTCTCTTGCCCGACGAGCGCGCCGCCATGGTAGTGAAGGAAATGACGCTCGACGAAAAAATCACGCTGCTACACGGCACCGGTATGGAGGGATTGGGGCCGTTGAGCCCATTGGCCTCAGGCTCAAACGGCGGAGCAGGATACGTTGTAGGCATTCCGCGGCTTGGCATTCCTGCGATTCAAATGTCCGACGCGGCGTATGGCGTGCGCTCAAGCGGAAAAAATGGTCGTTACTCGACCGCTCTGCCATGCAATCTGGCGGCGGCTGCAAGCTGGGACCCTGATTCCGCATATGAATATGGCGCGCTGATCGGGCGCGAATTGCGGGCGCAAGGTTACAACATGTCCCTCGGTGGCGGAGTTGATCTTACGCGCGAGCCGCGCAATGGCCGCAATTTCGAATACCTTGGCGAAGACCCGATTCTCGCCGGCACGCTGGTCGGTCGTCTGATCAAGGGCACGCAGGATCAGCACGTTATCGGAGATATCAAGCATTATGCTTTGAACGACCAGGAAAGCGGGCGCAACGCCGTCAACGTAAATATTGATAAACGCTCGATGCGCGAGACTGATCTGCTCGCGTTCGAGATCGGCTTGCGCGACGGAAATCCTGCGGGTGTGATGTGCTCTTACAACCGCGTAAACGGCGATTATGCCTGCGAGAACAAATATCTGCTAACCGATGTTTTAAAGAATGAGTGGAAGTTTCCCGGGTTCGTGCTGTCCGACTGGGGCGGCGCTCACAGTATCGCCAAGGCTTCGGTTACAGGAATGGATCACGAGGAGCCGAACGAGTATTTCTACGGGGACGCGCTCATGAAGGCAGTTCAGGCCGGACAGGTTCCGATGAGCCAAGTCGACGATCATGTGCGGCGCATCGTGCGGTCGATGTTTGCAACCGGCGTGATCGACGATATGCCGCAGAAGAGTGTTGTCGATGTGATGGCCGGGTTCGCAACGGCGCAGCATATCGCCGAGCAAAGCATGGTGCTACTGAAGAATGACAATCAACAGCTGCCGCTGAAGGCTGCGGAGGTGAAGTCGATTGCAATGATTGGCGGACACGCCGACGTTGGCATGCTCTCAGGTGGCGGCTCAGCGCAGGTGGATCCTCCGGGCGGAAACGTAATTATGCCTCCGACGATCCCGCCTCAGCCGCGGCGCTGGCCAAACGTTCCGACGTGGCCATCGTCTTCGCATACCGATGGGAATCGGAAGGACAAGACGCGCCGAGCCTTTCCTTACCAGACGGTCAGGACGAACTGATCTCGCAGGTCGCTGCGGCAAATCCTCACACCATTGTTGTGCTCGAGACTGGCAATCCGGTTTCAATGCCCTGGATCGATCACGTGAGCGCGGTTCTGGAAGCCTGGTTTGCCGGGAGCAGCGGGGACAAGGCGCTCGCGAACATCTTATTTGGCGATGTGAACCCGAGCGGCAAATTGCCGATTACATTTCCTAAAACTGAAGCCGATCTGCCGCACCTGAAGATTGTTCAACCTCCGCCGAACACCGAACCCCCTGCGGGGCCGGACCATTGGAAGCGCGTCCTCGAGGGTCTGCCCGCCTTTCAGACCAACTACAACGAGGGCCTCAAGGTCGGTTACAAGTGGTATGACGCCGAGAGAAAGCCGGTGCTGTTTCCGTTCGGCTACGGGCTCTCGTATACAACCTACGAATATTCTGATTTGAAAGTGACGCCCGGCGATCACGTTCGCGTGAGCTTCAGAGTAAAGAACACGGGTGCGCGGGCCGGCACTGAGATTGCCGAGGTTTATGCGGGATTGCCGGCGACCACAGGCGAGCCCCCGAAGCGCCTGGTTGGTTGGAGTCGAGTGGAGTTGGGCCCGAGAGAGAGCAAGGATGTCACTGTCGAGATCGAGCGACTGTTTTTGTCGATCTTCGACACTGAGCGCAGCAAATGGCAACGCGCACCCGGCGAGTACACGTTTCTTGTCGGAGGCTCGTCGCAGGACCTGCCGTTGAAGGAAAGGTCAACTTTGCAGTAGGCGCATCGGCGAACTGGTGTTAAAGAAGTTAGTCGGCGAAGCTTGTGTCCTTGCCATCCCGTCGATAGCTCGTTTACCCTCTTCCCTTATCGAAATGGTGAAGCAGCACATTGCGCTTACATTGATCGTTGGAACCGCTCTTGGTTTGACGCTCTGGCGTCGGTTTCCCTCTGATGCTACGCTTCTGCAAATCGCTGGCGCGTGTCTAGCGGTGGTCGGTTTTGTGCTCTGGACCGTTGCCCGCTTTCAACTTGGGGCGTCGTTCACGGTCACTGCGCAAGCACGGCAGCTAGTCACAAGAGGTCTCTATTCCAGAATCCGGAACCCGATTTACGTTTTTGGCTCGTGCATCATCGCTGGCGTGTTCCTGTTGCTTGGACATCCGGCATGGTTGCTGATTTTTCTCGTTATTGTTCCTCTTCAGATTGGGCGGGCACGGAAAGAAGCGGCAGTGCTTCAAGCAGAATTTGCTGAGCAATATCGCGCTTACCGCGCCTCCACTTGGTTCTAGAGGATATTCGAAATGGCTGTTGGCGTTCGCACTCAGGATCTTCGTAAGATTTACAACTCTGCGCCTCCGGCGGGCGCGACTGGAGGATTTATTGCTCGCGCGGACGCCAAAGGCAGCAAGGCGCCGAAAACAGAAATCGCAGCTCTCAATGGCCTATCGCTGGAAGTCTTGCCGGGTGAAATCTTCGGATTGCTCGGCCCAAATGGCGCGGGCAAATCTACGACCGTTGGAGTCCTCACCACCCGGGTTCGGCCTACTACCGGCCAAGCCTGGGTCGGCGACCACCACGTGTGGCAGGAACAGGCGGCGGTGAAGCATCTCATCGGCGTAGTTCCGCAACGGCCCAATCTGGATTTCTCCCTTACCGCGCGCGAGATACTGACTTTTCATGCCGCGTACTTCGGAATTCCCGCGAAGCAGCGCGATGAACGCGCCAACGGCTTGCTCGAGAAATTCAAGCTGACCGATCGCGCCAATCAGATGGTGCGTGGCTTTTCCGGAGGCATGATGCAGAGGCTCTCGATTGCACGGTCCATGATGCACGATCCCGAAGTCCTGTTCCTTGATGAACCGAGCGCCGGCCTCGACCCCCAGACGCGGATTCTGCTGTGGGAAATCATTCGCGAATACAACCAGGCCGGTAAGACTATTCTGCTGACGACTCACTACATGGAAGAAGCCGACGCACTGTGTAATCGTCTCGCCATTATTGATCACGGCAAAATGATCGCGCTCGATACGCCGCAAAACCTCAAGGCGTCCATTCCCGGCGGGTATCTGTTGCGCCTGCATTTTGGCAGCCAACCTCCGGGCTTGATGGACGCGTTGCAAGCGCTTGCTGGAGTGCGCGAAGTACGCGCGAACGACGGCACCGGAGCGGATGTCTATGCAGACCGCGGCGGATCACTCATTCCCGAGATTGCCAGCCTGGCCGCCACGACAGGCGCCGATCTTCGTGACGTGCACATTTCCGAGCCGAGCCTGGAGAATCTGTTCCTTCATCACACCGGAAGGAGCTTGCGCGATTGAACTGGAAAACTTTCCTAGCAATGCTGGCGCGTGATGCGCATGTGGCGCGGCGAAATGCCTTTCAACTGGTATTTCAAACATTTCTGCAGCCATTGCTCTTTGTTTTCGTATTTGGCCGGGTGATGGTCGGCAGCGGCTACATGCCGAACTCTTACAAGAGCCTGCTGCTTCCCGGCATCATCGCCATCACCATGGTGTTCACCGGAATCTGGGCCGTAGCCATGCCGCTCATCGCAGAATTTCAATGGACGCGTGAAATCGAAGACCGCCTGCTCGCCCCGATTGATATTTCCTGGATCGCAATCGAGAAGGTAATTGCTGGAACGATTCAGGCGGTTGTCGCCGGGCTGGTGGTGATCCCGATGGCCTGGATCGTGCTTCATCCGGGCGTGGACATCAGCATCCATGCGCCTTTGAGCTTCGTCGCCATCATTTTGTTGGTTGCAATCTTCTCGGCTTGCGGCGGCCTGGCGCTCGGCTGCAGCATCAATCAGCAACACATTGGCCTGATGTTCGGAATGGTGATCACCCCAATGATCTTCTTCGGTTGCGCCTATTATCCGTGGAGCGCGCTCGACAACTTTCCTGTTCTGCAGAAGATTGTGCTGATCAATCCACTGGTGTACGCCAGCGAGGGGCTGCGTGCTACTCTCGTGCCGCAGTTCCCACACTTGTCGGGCATTGCTGTGTTCGTAATGCTTTTGTTCTTTGACGTGTTGCTGCTGGTCCTCGGCTTACGGCAGTTTGGGAAGAAGGCGATCAGCTGAGGCTGCGCTATTACCCGGCGGCTTTCTTATCTCTGGTTCTTTTTGTCATTTCTAGCCATAGAAATACCGCTAAAGGTACCGTCAGTCCGATCAACAACCCATTCAGCGAACTGAAACTACGAATAGTCGTGACAAAGCGCATGAATTGGTGATGCCAAATTACGATGAGATTGCTTCCGATGAGGAGAGTACTGGATATGGCCAGCACAATCTTGGCCCTCTTCGGGCCGAACACGGTGATGTCGATGGCGATGGTTATTCCAGCCGCCAGACTCTCGGCAAAATGAAAGGCATTGACGGTTAACACGGATGCGAAACTGCCCAAGGCCCCATATACGCTCAAAACAATGTAGGCCAGTCCGCATACTGCTGCCATAGTTAACGCTGGCTGCTGCCGGTCGCAAGAATCCGGCTGACGCAGTAGGGCGTCTTTCAAAGTCCGCAAGCACCACAGAAACATTGCCGAAAGTGTAATGGTGCCCAAAATACTAAGACCCGAACCCTTAAAGCCCAGAGCGCGCTGGGCGTAGTCGTCACCCTGATCGGCCGCCTTGTGGTACCAACGCTCGGCCTCGGCACGATCCCGTGGCACCCCTCGACCGTAGTAGTACATGTTGCCGAGGTTGTATTGAGCTTTTGCGTAACCCTGGTCAGTGGCTTTGCGATACCAGCGCAGAGCTTCCGTATAGTCTTGCGGCACTCCTTGTCCCTGTGAATACATCAGGGCGATGCCATT
>QHZW01000177.1 GCA_003224815.1 Acidobacteriota bacterium
GTCCGCGGCGTAGGCATCCCGGCGCTCCTGGTCATCAAGATCATGAACAATGACGCCGACCGTAAGACCCAGAAAACGGTAAAGCTGGCCCATCCACTCCGAGTCGCGTTTGGCAAGATAGTCATTGACTGTGACAACATGCACGCCGCGGCCGCTTAGAGCATTCAGATAGACCGGAAGAGTAGCAACCAGCGTTTTCCCTTCGCCGGTCTTCATTTCAGAAATCGTGCCCTGATGCAGAACCATGCCGCCAATCAGTTGCAAGTCGAAATGGCGCATGTTGAGCACACGGCGGCCCGCCTCGCGGACCACGGCGAAGGCTTCCTCGAGAATCTCGTCGAGGACATCGTTTGTAGCTTGCAGGCGTTGCGCGTCAATCTCGCGCAGGCGATCAAGATCGGCATCAAGTTCGTCCGGGATCTTCGCCACCCGGTCTTGAATCTCTTTTCGGAATTCGTCGGTCTTGGCGCGCAGTTCATGATCCGAGAGCTTCTGCATCTCCGGCTCGAGCGCATTGATCGCCTCTACACGAGGCAACAGGCGCTTGACCTCGCGCTCATTTCTGGTGCCAAAAACCTTGCCTAATAAGGTGTTGATCAAATCAGAAAATCCTTCAACTGGGCACACGCCCGCTAGTTAGAAGCCTAGCATATTAGATGCCAAGGGCTGGCGTAAGTCGCGGGCGAGGAACATCGTTGCAGCGGACCTGTCGAGACTTTCTGCCACGAAGTCGCTCAGCTTTTGAATCTCGGCCAAATTGCCCTGCATCTTGAGGGGATAGCAAAATGGGTCGAGGACACACGCTATGAGGAGTTTCCGGAACTTTGCAACTGCAGCATTGGTCACTCTGATCGGGATCGTTACGCTTTTAAGCACAGGTTGCGGCAAAACTGAAGCCAAACCTCCTGCTCCCCAAGCACTACCGGTGAAAATTCAGGTCGTAGGTCTCCAGCCAGTCGCGCGCACCGACGAATACGTTGCGACTGTCAAGTCACGCCGCTCCGCGACCATTCAGCCGCAGGTTGACGGCACGCTGACGAAGATACTGGTGAAGTCTGGTGATCACGTTCGCGCTGGCCAAGTGCTGATGACGATTGATCCACTAAAGCAACAAGCTACTGTCGATCAGCAACGTAGTACCGTGGCACAGAAGAAGGCCATCTTCGACTACAACCAGCAGGAAGTCGCCCGGCAGCGCGGGCTGTATGAAGGCGGAGTTACCAGTAAGCAGAGTTACGATTATGCAGTCCAGGCGTTTGAAAATTCAAAGGCCGACCTGGACGCGGCCAAGTCTGCCGTCGTCACTCAAGAGCGCCAACTTGCTTATTACGATCTAACGGCTCCCTTCAATGGTGTTGTCGGGGACGTCCCGGTGCACATCGGTGACTATGTTTCGCCACAGACTCTGCTCACAACGGTTGATGAAAACGCCGATCTCGAAGCCTACATTTACATTCCCACGGAACGCGCATCGGACATTCGCATGGGCCTTCCGCTCCAGATTGTGACCAGCAGCGGTGAACCGATCCAAAAGACAAAAGTAGATTTCATTTCGCAGCAGGTTGACAACGCTCTGCAGGGCGTCTTGGTGAAAGCCCCGGTTCATGCGCCGCTCGATAGATTCCGCAACGCCCAATTAGTGAAGGCCCGCGTAGTGTGGAGCACATCGCCTGCGCCTACGGTTCCAGTGCTGGCGGTTACGCGCATTGGAGGGCAGCCGTTTGTTTATGTCGCTGACTCATCCGGGAACGGGTCCGTTGCGAAACAGCGTGCGGTTGTGCTTGGCGATACGGTCGGAAATGACTACGCGGTTAACGCGGGCTTAAAGCCGGGAGACAAAGTAATCGTCTCGGGAATTCAGTTCCTGGTTGATGGCGAACCGGTGCAGCCGATCAGTTAGCTGCGGCAATTTCCCAATCAGCTTTTCTTAGCAACCATCTTTGTAGCCGAAATGAAACAGGTGGCCCGTGGTTGATTTCTTTATTCGCCGTCCGATCTTTGCTACAGTTTGCGCTCTTCTCATTATTCTCGCCGGCGCGGTGTCAATTCCGACGCTACCGATTTCTTTGTATCCGAACCTTGCGCCGCCACAGGTTACTGTTACCAGCAACTACGTGGGTGCCAACGCAAACGTAGTGGAATCCGCCGTCACTACTCCGCTTGAGCAGCAGATCAACGGCGTCGAAGGCATGCATTACATAACTTCGACCAGCTCAAATGATGGAACCAGCAACATCAATGTGACCTTCCGGACTGGCTACGACCTGAACATCGCAGCGGTGGACGTGCAAAACCGTGTCGCCACTGCGCAGGGGCGCCTTCCGCAGGAGATCAAAAACACCGGCGTCACAATCACCAAGGCGAACCCGAATTTCGTTTTCGCGGCTGGTTTCTATTCGCCCGACAACAGCCTGACTAACCAATACATATCGAATTACCTCGACGTTTACGTCAAGGACGCGCTGAAGCGTATTCCGGGGGTGGGCGACGTCCTCATCTTTGGCGAGCGCAAGTATGCGATGCGCATCTGGCTTGATCCGACCCGCCTCGCGGCGCGCCAGTTGACCGCGGCAGATGTGGTCTCGGCGCTGCAAGAGCAAAACGTTGAAATCCCTGCAGGACAGCTGGGACGCCCGCCAGCCGACCCGAAGCAAAACTTCCAGGTTGCATTGCGCGTTGTCGGGCGCCTTTCCGATCCGAAAGAGTTCGAAAAGATCATTCTCAAAAATACTGGCAACGGCATCGTCCAACTTAAGGATATAGGCCGCGCCGAGATCGGTGCCGAGAGCTACGATACCAATCTTCTCTACAGCGGACACGAGGCCATCGGTGTCGGAGTCCAACAGCTCTCGAATGCCAACGCACTCGAAGTGGACAAAGCCGCAAAGGCTGAACTCGAGAAGCTATCAAAAGCTTTTCCCCCGGGCATGAAATACGTAATCGCCTTCGATACCACGACCGTCGTCGGCGATTCCGTGAAGGAAGTCGTCACCAATTCCGGCAGTCACGATTCCGGTCTCGCTCGTTGGCACCTTCGCATTCATAAAAATCTTCGGTTTCTCGATCAACTCGCTTACTCTTTTCGGAATTACGCTCGCAACCGGCCTGGTGGTTGATGATGCCATTGTCGTCATCGAGAATGCGCAGCGGCATATTGACGCCGACCACACTGATCCGCATACCGCAACTTCAGTCGCCATGGCCGAGGTTGCCAGCGCAGTGGTGGCTACGTCACTCGTGTTGATTTCGGTATTCGTGCCGGTCTCGTTTTTCCCGGGAACAACGGGCATTCTGTACCGGCAATTTTCATTGACGATTGCTTTTTCAATTGCAATTTCGCTGTTCAATGCGCTGACGCTTTCGCCGGCGTTGGCCGCACTTTTGCTCCGCGGCGAAGAATTCAAGTACACCACCTTCGACTGGACCCACATTGGATGGCTCTCGCGTGGGTATGCCAAATTTGCTCGCGGAGTTAATGCCGCTGTCCATGGTCTGGCGAACTGGTATGGCAAAGCAATTTGCAGGGTGCTGAAGTTCCGTTACGTAATGATCGTGTTGTTCCTGGCCGGCCTTGCGGCCACGGCCTACATGTACCAGCACGTGCCCACCGGATTCGTTCCGCAGGAAGACCAGAACTATTTTATCGTCGTAGTTCAGGCGCCACCGGGAGCGTCGCTTTCCTATACGACCAACATCGCAAAGCAGGCCGAGCAGATTCTTCGCGCTGATAGCGACGTGTTCGGAACCTTTGCTGTCCCGGGATTTTCACTTTCTGGTGGCAGTTCGCCTAATTATGGCCTCGTGTTCGCTCCTTTAAGGCCCATCAACGAGCGCAAAGGCAAAGGACACGCCGCCAGCGACATTGTCGCTCGCGTCTCTCCAAAACTGTTTGGCATTCCGGGAGCAGTCGTAGTCGCTTTTGAACCGCCGGCCGTGAACGGCATCGGGAGCTTCGGCGGGTTCCAGTTCCAGCTTCAAGACCTGGGGCGCAACACATTGCAGGACATCGACACTGTGGCACACAAAATCGTCGCCAACAGTCATCAGCGCAAGGATCTTCAAGGTTTGTTCACCAGCTTTACTGCAAACGATCCACAGCAGTTGGTTGAAATCGACCGCGAGAAAGCCAAAGCGATGGGCGTTCCCATCAGCCAGGTCACGCAGGCGCTCGGTGTGTATATGGGATCGGAATACGTGAACGATTTCGATTTCAACAACCGTTCGTATCGCGTGTACGTGCAGGCTGATCAGCCTTTCCGCATGAGCGCGCGCGACCTGCGGCAATATTATGTCCGTTCGGACACGAACGGGCTGGTGCCGCTGGGCAACATAGTTTCATTGAAAGAGGCGTCTGGGCCGCAAGTTATTAATCATTACAACTTGTTTCGCTCAGCGGAAATTGACGGTGCCGCAGCGTCTGGCTATAGCTCGGGCCAGGCGCTGAAGGCGATGGAGGATGTGGCAAAACAAAATATGCTGCAAGGCATGAGTTTCAGTTGGTCCGGACTGGCCCTTGAGGAAGTGGAGGCTGCCGGCAAGGCCATCATCATCTTCGCTCTCGGATTGATCGTCGTCTATTTGACCTTATCGGCACAATACGAGAGTTTTGTGTTGCCATTCATCATTTTGCTGGCGGTTCCAATGGCTGTACTCGGAGCGCTGCTGCTCATCTCCGGTCGCGGGTTAGTGGACGATGTATACGTGCAGATCGGTTTGGTCATGCTGATTGGACTCTCGGCAAAGAACTCGATTCTGATTGTCGAATTCGCCGAGCAGCTTATTGAGCAGGGCCGAACCATCACCAACGCTGCCATTGAAGCCGCCGAACTGCGGTTGCGGCCCATTTTGATGACTTCGTTCGCGTTCTTGTTGGGCGTGCTGCCGCTTTACTTTGCAACCGGCGCCGGCAAACTCGGGCGGCACTCGGTAGGAACCGCAATCGTCGGCGGCATGTTGTTCTCTACGGTCCTCAACCTGTTCTTCATTCCAGTGCTCTACGTGATTGTCAAAACATTGCTGGCATCGATTTCCAAGAAGGATAAGGATAAAGGCCGGCCAAGCACGATCGAGCCTGATCAGCCTGAGATGTTGAGGGCGGGTTAATACGGCCTACAAAGGTCGCACACCGCGCCTCGGAGTTCGTGTATATTTCGGCTTCGATGCCTACCTTCTACGACCGCTTTGTCGAATGCGCCGAGCGGCGTCCGAACAATATAGCAGTTGAGATCCAAAATCCAGACGGCCTTGAGAGCTATTCCTACGCCGAAGTCCGGCGAATGGCGGAATCATTCGGAGGCTGGCTGCTCGCAAACGGCATGCCCCCCGGTGAGCGCATCGCAATCCTCGCCGACAATCATCCGCGCTGGGTAGCCGCCTACCTGGGCACGATTGCCGCAGGGGGAACGGCCGTTCCGCTCGACACTGCATACCACGCCGATCAGATTGCGAAGCTTCTTAGGGACAGCGGAACCTCGCTGCTGGTCTGCGATGCCAAACATTGGGAAATCGCGCGCGAGGCGGTTGCAGGATCCGAGGTTCAAATTGTGCTGACCGACTCAGCGCTTCGCCCCGATAGACGGGCGGGGGCGCCCGTCTCCACACATTCTGGGCGAAGCCCAGAGCACACCTCTGGACTCCTCACTACTCTCGATGCTCTCTTCAACCAACAGTATCCGAACTTTAGTCCGGTCCCTCGTGCCCCCGACGACATTGCCTCGCTTCTTTATACCTCAGGCACCACCGCCGATCCCAAGGGGGTAATGCTTACCCATGCCAATCTTCTCGGTGAGGCCGACGCGGTGTTCGCCTGGGCACATCTCGGGCCAGAAGATGCAATCCTTGGCGTTCTCCCGCTGTTCCACGTTCTGTCACAAATGGCGAACCTTCTCCTGCCATTGGTGGCAGGAGCGCGTGCGGTTTTCCTTTCAACTCTGAACACAACCGAACTGCTCAAGGCGCTGCGCGACCGCAGGGTCACCGCCTTCGCTGTCGTCCCGCAATTTTTCTATCTGATACACGACCGCATCTTCAAAGACGTCGTCCAGAAAGGCGCGCTCGTGCGTTCTGCTTTCCGGTTAATGCGATCGGTGACTGTCTTCTCTCGGAGCGTCGGCTTAAATCCAGGCCGGCTATTCTTCGGCAAAGTCCATGCACTTTTCGGTACGCAGATGCGGTACCTGGTGACCGGTGGTTCGCGTTTCGATCCGCAGATCGCGCGCGACTTCTATTCACTTGGCATCGACGTCTTGCAAGCATACGGGCTGACGGAAACATCGGGCGGTGCATTCGTCAATGTGGAAAATGAAGTAGTGATCGGCTCAGTCGGCAAGCCGCTGAAGGGAGTCGAGGCAAAGATCCTCGATCCGCAATCCGCCGGATATGAGGAACCAGCCACCGGCGAAATTCTCATTCGCGGCCAAATCGTCATGAAAGGATACTGGAATCGCCCTGCCGCAACCGCCGAAGTCCTCAAAGCCGGCTGGCTCTATACCGGCGATCTCGGGTATTTTGATGCCGATGGAAACCTCTTCATCACCGGGCGCAAGAAGGATGTGATCATCCTCTCGAACGGAAAAAATGTTTATCCCGAAGAGATCGAAGCGCACTACCTGCAATCACGGTTCATCAAGGAAATCTGTGTGATGGGCATGGAAGGCACAGCCGGCACCGATAAACTTTACGCGGTTATCGTTCCGAATTTCGAAGTGTTGCGACAAAGAAAAGTCGTGAATGCGAAAGAGGTCATCCGTTTTGACGTCGAAAGCCTGTCCGCAAAGCTTGCCTCAACCAAGCGCATCAGCG
>QHZW01000178.1 GCA_003224815.1 Acidobacteriota bacterium
AGAGAGTGGGATTCGAACCCACGTTAGAGTTTCCCCTAAACACGCTTTCCAAGCGTGCGCCTTCAGCCACTCGGCCATCTCTCCGGACGCTGGTTTGGGAAGCGCTGCATGGCTTTCGCAGCGCAACAGCCAGCTTTGATTCTATTGGCCGCGCGCGTGTCCCGCAACCGCACTCGCCACGCTGGTAGAGCATTTTGATATTCAGGCGCTCCCATTTATCCTTGCTGGCGAATTACGGAGGAATCAAATGAAACGCATGCTCATGATTTGGGTTGTGCTGTCGCCATACGTTGTGCTGTCGCCATACATTGTGTTCGCACAAGGAAAGGGGCCGGCTGGCGATGCTTTGCGGCAAATGCTAGAAGGACGGGAGAAATCCACTGTCGCCGCATTCGAAGAAATGCCCGCCGCCAAGTTCGACTTCAAGCCCACGCCCGACCAGATGACATTCGGTCATCTCGCGGCCCACATTGCCGAAGCAAATTACTTCCTCTGCGCCAGCGCCGGCGCCGTTCCTCAGCACAAGGCGGAAGAGTTGAAAGGTACTGAAGGTAAAGACAAATTAGTCGCAGCCATGAGAGCTTCTTTCGAGTTTTGCCACACCGCACTGGCTTCTGCCGACGACTCGAAGATGTCAAACAACATTACATGGTTCGACGGCAAGCCGCGGACACGCGCGTGGGCGTTCCTGGGATTGTCCGCAAGCTGGGCCGATCACTACGGTATGGCAGCCATGTATCTTCGCCAGAATGGACTGACGCCGCCCACTGCTAAAGCCGCGAAGAAGGACTAGATCTGTTCTGTTGGAGAAAAAATAGCTGAGCACGACTCCCGGGACATTCATCGCCATTGATCACGTGCAACTGGCCATGCCCGCCGGACAGGAAGAAGCGGCCCGCTCCTTCTACTGCGGCATTTTGGGCATGCGAGAGATTCCGAAGCCGGCTGAACTCGTCGTTCGCGGCGGATGTTGGTTCGAAAGTGGCGGCGTGCAGATCCATCTCGGCGTCGAAAATGATTTTCGTCCCGCGAAGAAAGCGCATCCCGCACTGCGCTGCGCCGACTACGATGGCTTCATGGCGAAACTTGGCGCTGCTGGAATTCCCGTGAGCAAGGCGAATGAAATTCTCGGAATGCGCCGTTGTCATATACACGATATTTTTGGAAATCGCCTTGAACTCATCGCGGCATAGCTTGTCAAGACAAACTTCAACTTCTCACACCTAGATCTTCTCAGGAATCATCCGTATTGCTCTTACCTCGCGACTCTCCTTACATAGGTGTAAGCAAGTTCCACGAAGCAAGCGGATTCGGAAGCGCCCGCTCGTTGTGCCATTTCCGCCAGTCAGCTGCCGTTCGTTGACCTGCCGTCCTCCAAAGGAGAACTCCGATGTCAGCTTTATCGAACGCGCCATTGACCTTCTTGTCGGTGCTCCTGTTCGCCACCGGAACACTGTCCGCACAATCGAGTTCCTCGCTGCAAACTTCCATTTCCGGTTCGGACATGGCCTCCGCCAGTTCTGCATCGCACGCCTGGTATCGCATAACTCCGGCTTCCACGCCAGCCGGAAAGAAACTCTCGAAATCTCAATTAACGAACAAGAACCTCGCTAGCGTACCGACGTTACCTCAACCAGGCTTCTATCCGGCAGACTTGGTCAACCATGGTGGCCCGGTGCTGACATCTGCTCACCAGAACCCCGTGTATTTCGACTGTCCCGCAGGCCCGACCGCATGCTGGGGTAATCCAACCAGCTTTCTGACGCGCCTGAACAACAGCGCTTTTATCCACCTTACCGATCAATATGTCGGGACCACCGCAAACTACCGATATCCGGTCGGGTCCTCGGTCAAGATCAACCAGACACTGCAAACCAATGTGCTCTACCTCAATGACATTCTGACCATCGTGCATGCGGCGGCAACAAAGTTATCAGTATCGAATAGTTACGACAACATCCTGCACGTGTTCCTGCCCCAGGGCATCGATACCTGCTTCGACCTGACCACGATTTGCTACTCGCCTGACAATCAGTCTTCGTTCCGATTCTGCGCCTACCACGCCAGCGTGTTTTTCAATGACATCGGACACATTCTGTTTACGGTTCAGCCTTACCAGAACGTTCCGGGATGCCAGGTCGCCTCGCCCAGCCCGAACGGCTTGCTGGTGGATTCGACCGCATCGACGCTTTCGCATGAACTAATCGAAACCATTACCGACCCTGACCTCGACGCCTGGTGGTCCGATAAATCACTCATCGAGCAGGGAGAAGAGATCGCCGATATATGCGAGCCGATTGGGAACGGCGCAGGTCAGTTCCTCGATCCAACCTTCATCGTGGGCGGAAAGAACTACAAAATTCAGCTTGAGTACTCCAACAAGTTTCACGGCTGCACGCATTGATACGGCTGCCGTGTGTAGCCCGTCTTCTCGGGGGAGGGGGCGGGCTTTTTTTTGCTCTCCTGATTACTTCCGATTGCACCATCGAGGTTGCTCCTGTCTGCCAGAGTCGTTAGCATGGAGTCCAGCTACACAGTTCAAATACCAGGAGTTCCCCGCTGTTCCGCAATGTACATTCCAGAACCTGTGTTCTCGTCACCGCCGCAGTTCTCTCATTGATTGTTGGAATATTGAAGAAGCCGGCGTTTGCTGACAACGCAGCCTTTGACCTGGTCGGTCCGAAGGTTGATGTCCGCGTCGAACGCGATGGAGCAACCCGTCCGATTGCCGAAGTGCCCAACCTCCAGTCTGGAGACCGTCTGTGGATTCATCCCGTCCTTCTCGACAGCCAGTCCGTTCATTATTTAATGGTGGTCGCGTTCCTGCGTGGAGCCACCAATCCCCCTCCCGAAAACTGGTTCACTCGCGCCGAAACCTGGAACAAGCCCGTCCGTGACGAAGGAATTTTCGTCACCGTTCCGCCGGAGGCTGAAGAAGCTCTGGTCTTCCTCGCTCCCGAAACCGGTGGCGCATTTTCGACTCTGCGCAATGCCGTTCGTGGAAAGCCGGGCGCATTCGTCCGCGCTGCCCAGGATCTTGAGCAGGCCAGCCTTGATCGCTCACGGCTTGAAGCTTACCTCGAAGCGGTCAAGGTGACATCCGTGATTGATCCCGAGGAGCTGCAGTTGCGCACGACTTTTCTTGCCCGCAGCTTGAACATCAAACTCGATAAACAATGCTTCGACAAGCCCAGCGCAGAGCAAGTTCCTTGTCTCACACAGAACAACGAAGCTTTGGTTCTCGACGACGCGCACAGCCAGAACATGGTCGCGACACTGACCACCGGCGCCCCCACTGACCTGCTGGCGCAGCTCAGCTCAACCCCGTCGGCACGCAACGGATATTACAGTCCTTATATAGGTGCCGTTGTCGATGTTGTTCGCATTCTCGGTACGACGCACAGCGCGCAATATCAGTACATTCCCGCGCTTGCGCTTCCGAAGAAAGATGAGATGCATCTCCGGCTGAATAATCCGCCGTCGTTTCGCAATCCCAAGTCGGTCATCGTGATTGCGCTGCCGCCGATCCGTCCCACAGTGGCGCCGCCGCTGCGGGCACTGGATGCAAACCAGGTTTTCTGCGCCAACAAGCCCGATCTGGTTTTGCCGGCGGACGGTGCGCCGCTGGTTTTTGCTACCGAGCTGGCACGCAACTTCGTTCACCATCTTGAAACCAAGGCGGGCGCGACCGATCTTCCTGCCAAGCCTGAGTCTTCGCGCGGCGGATTCGTGATCGATACTCAGAACGCCCGGGACAGTGGATCGTAGCTTCGAAAGACGCAAGCGCCCTGATCGTCGGCCGCGAAGATACTCTGCACTTGCAGTCATCAGAGACCTGCTGCGTTAGCGAGGTCCTGGTCAAAGACGAGAATGGACGCGCTGCTGCAGTAAGTTGGAAGGCGGACAAGCCTGATCGTCCCGACGAGCTCGAAGTAAAGGTGCCTCTCCAGAAGGCCAGCGCAGGTTCGCTAAAAATTGTGGTGAAGAAATTCGGACTGCGCGAGGCAGACGAGATTCCGCTTCACACTTACGCCGAAGCCGGCAGGCTCGACTCCTTCAGCCTCAACGCTGGCGACCTCGATGGAATTTTGCGCGGGACGCGCCTCGATCAGGTTGCAAAAGTCGAAGTGAACGGTATCGGCTTTGCGCCTGAGAGTCTCACGCGCGCCAACCAGCACGATGAGTTGAAACTTGCTACGACCGACAGCGTTGCCGCTGCAAAGTTCCAGCCGGGAGCAGCTATTGCTGTGCGCGCTAGCTTGAAAGACGGCCGTATCCTCGACTTGAGTTCAACGGTTGCAGCTCCGCGTCCCAAGCTGAATTTGCTGAGCAAGAGCGTGCAGCTCGACGACAACGACTCTCAGCCCATCATTAAGCTCGGCAATGCCGACGAACTCCCTCAGGACGGTCGGCTCAGCTTCTTTCTCAAGACTCAAGTGCCGGAGAACTTTACCCCAGGTGAGCGCGTCGAGGTCGCGACCGCCGACGAATCATTCCACGTGTTGTTGAGCGTCAAAGACGGAAATCTCACATTGCAGGATTCGAAGACCGTTTACGCGGTGCTTGATCCCATGAAGCTGCTCGGCCCATCGGCTTTTGGTCCGCTAAAATTCCGCGCCGTCGGCACTGAAGGATCGGAGGGCGACTGGCAGCCTTTGATCAACCTGGTGCGCATCCCCGAACTGAAGGCGATCCATTGTGCTCCCGCAAGCAAGATGAGCGCGAATGCGACGAACGCAGAAGGCGAAAAATCCGCCCAAGAATGTTGCACTTTGAGCGGCGAAAAACTGTTCCTGATCAATGCTGTCAGCGCCGATCCCGATTTCAGCAATGCCGTCACTGTCCCCGATGGTTTCGTTGATGCCGCCCTGACGGTTCCCTCGCCTAAAAATAAGACCCTATATATCAAGCTCCGGGACGATCCCGCGACGGTAAATACCGCAGTCCTGCCGGTACTTACCTCACAGCCCTGAATAAGCCTGCTGATCGCGGCAGCCCCAGC
>QHZW01000179.1 GCA_003224815.1 Acidobacteriota bacterium
GGACCGAAGAAGAGCCTGATGGTTGTTCTCGGCTGAGTCGCATAAATTTAGATTTTCAGTAGCCCATCGGGCCATTCCCAACAGTGCAGTCAGGACGTAGGCTGGTTGTGAGCAGCCCTCGGGGGATGGCGGTTCGAACGAGCGTCCTTGACTCATCTGAGTCCAGGGCGCTTTCGTTTTTGCGTCATTGCTGGTGCGTGGGCGTTGCGGCGCGGTGCAAAGTTGGGAACCCTGGTAGGTGTTTTGGCGCCTCGATCGGGCAGGGGTGCTAGGACGCCCGTTTCTGCTTGATGAGATGCAGGCGAGAGCGGTGGTTTTCCCTCATGTGTTCTGTCGAAACAACTTTGCGACCAAGATCGGAAAGTCGAACAAGCTCGTGCTGGATAGCTTGCAACCGTTCATTCCTCCGCCCGTGAGCGACTTGAGCATCTGCTGCTTTCGCGCCGTGACGCCGAAACTGCTGGTTTAACCGGTGAATGTCTGCGATCTCTTCTCGCAGACGCCCAATCTTGTCCTGAAGAACAATTAGATGGTCCATATCACGAGAATAACTTAATCTGGACAACTTTCCGAAACGGTACGCAAAGCGGTCACTTTGGCCCCGCAAGGACGGGTTGACTTGCGATATGTGCCGGTGCTTACTGCCAAGCGCGTATTCTCGTAGCCTAAAGGTAAGCCCTGACGCCAGAGTCGTCATTGGTGATTTGACGTGGCTCGTTTTCGCAAAGGCAAACGCAGCAAGCAACGGACCAAGATGGTCCTGCCCGTCCGGGTGCGCCTTGCCGGAGCCAAAGAGCAGGCCCAGATAGCACACACGCTGGATGCAACCGAAGGCGCCGTGAGGCTAGCGGGATTTCGCGGCGACCTCAACGCGGGTGACGTGATTGAAATTCAATATCGGCACGAGCGGGCATTGCTTCGCGTCGTGTGGTTGCGGCCGCTGGAGAACTCGTCTGAGAAACATATCGGCGCGGAATGCGTGGACCCGGACAAAAACATTTGGGGACAGGAATTTACGCATCAGACAGATCAGTACGAGGAAAAGGAATGAGCGAATCGCGTCAAGTATTCAGGCCATTCTTACTCGTGAGCTTTTGTCGAAAGTGAAGCACATCGCGGTAACCCGCGCCGCTTGCGTCGGGCAATACCCGATAATACGTTGTCTTATTTGTTATATCCGCCCCTCTTGGATGAAGCCGGCCTGCCGTCAGCATTGCAGTGGTATATCGACGGCCTGGCGCAGCGTAGTAATCTCAAGATTGATTTGCACATCTCGTCGGACGTGGGACGACTATCGCAAGAACTTGAGACCACAATTTTTCGAATTGTGCAGGAATGTCTCACTAACGTCCATCGCCATTCTGCCAGTTCTGTTGCCAGAATCGCTCTGATTACAAAGGACGGCCAAGCCATTCTGAGGATCCGTGATGAAGGAAGAGGAGTGCGCGCACAACTTCTCGGCGATCCTGCTGCAAACCTTTCCAGCTTTGGCGTAGGAATCCGGGGAATTACGGAGCGGGTACGCGAATTAGATGGTAAGCTCCGAATAAAGAACGCGAACCCGGGCACGATTGTCGAAGTGATCTTCCCACTTCAGAGACAAGATTCAGTAGGAACCAAAGACACGCCGAAAAAGGCCAATCGACAACAGCAGAGTATCTGAGGACAAATAGCCCTGCCGCATGGTTAGCATCATCGCTTGCGCGTGGAGATAAGAATCTGCGATGGCCAAACGATAGTGAATTCGAAGAGCGGTGGCTTCACGCTCCCGCCTTCAGCCGACGCTGTCATTTACGGTGTTCCTGATGGAGCGCCCGCAATCTGCCACGCAAATGCCAGCGGCGATGATGCTGTGAGGTCGATCGCCGGCTCTACTGTCGAGTAGGACTGAACGAAATCCTTGTAAACGGCTTTGCTGTTGAATTGGGAGAACACGTCCACTCCGTTAGGCGGACAGGTGACCATTCCGCTAAGAGTCCCCTTTGCAGCAATGGAGTTTGGCCCTTCGACAGCAGCGCCGGAGAGGAACGGTGAGCCATTCGGAGGCATAGGAACAAGATTCGTGACCTGATGCTGCATGCACAACGGGAACGTGCTGCCATCGTTCACGATCAGCGACGTACCCCACGCATTTGCGCCCAGAATATTTCCCAACTGCCGCGACGCATAAGCTGCCGGAGAGACTCCTCCACTGAGGGCCGGACCGTTTAGAAAACTGTACTCGGCGGCCATCACTGCGAGGCCGGCTCCATGCGAAGTGGTGTCGTAGGCTGCCCAAGGAAAACCGAATCCAAAGGGATCGGTGTTGCTCTGGGCGATCGCTTTATTCAATTGCTTTTGCAGATCTGCCAGCAAAGCAGCTTGGCTGGTTTCGAGGCCAGCCGGATTTCCCGCCAGGCCCAGCGCGCGATATAGCTCGAAGTGCGCGAGGCCAGTCACGTCGTAAAGATTGAGAGTGTCGGCGGCGTCACCTGGTCCCGTAATATACGCGTTCGCCCAATGTGCCGCTTGCTGCAAGTAGTAAGAAGCCGGATGAGGACCTGCCGGACAGCTGCTGCCGCATCCCTGCAATGCAAAGTAAAGTTCGGCGGCCCCGAGTTCCATATCGTCGCGCCACTCAGACTCCGGATAGAAGCTGAACGGAATTACAGTCAGGAGATTCCCACTGGGAACGGTATTCGCAAGGTCGAAAATGTGTTCTGCAGAACTCAGACATTGATTCGCGTACGCAGTATTGCTGGTTTGATATTCGTGATAACAAATCGCCAGCGCAGCTGCCATGCGCCCAGCCAGGTTGGGACTGATCAGCGCGCCAGATTGAATCTGCCCTGAAGAGTTCACCGCCGCGGTGTTGACGAAAACCGGGCGGTTGCAAATATAGCGATACTTTGAGCTGCACCCGTTATAAGTATCGTCTGCCTGCGGCAGGCGCCAAATATCGTGATCGGCCACGGTTTGAGAGTTTCCGCTGCCGATGCCAACTTGGTAATAGAAAATCTTGTTGTTGTCGTCCCACATGCTCTGTAACCAGTCGAGGCCGAACTTACCTTCCGCCACGAAACTCGAATTAGCAGATCCGGCCCCCATCTGGTTGGTGAAATCTCGAATTCCAACCAGCAGGTCGTCGACGGTGTAGCTGGAGGATTGAACAAATTTGAGATAGTCGTCTGCGTCCCGCTATCCGTCAGCCGCGTTCAGGACGGGTTGCGATCCGCTGAAAGGGGCGGGCCTCAAATCCCCGGAGAAACGCCCACTGCTATTTGCATTCGGTGTGACATATGCTTTTGCATTCTGATCGTTGAGGTGGGCTGCGGCGCTCCGCAGGGGACTGGGAATGAAGTTCGGACCATCGCGTTCGTTTTGATAAAAAAACAGTGAATTGCCGAGAGCGTTCGCGTAGACGTTCGCTCCGTTGTCAACTTTGAAGCTTGGCGATGCGGCCGCAATCGGGCCGCTGACGGCGATCGTGTATGTGCCAGCGCTCACGAAATTGTCGAAATCCAATGCGTACACGTCCGGATAAGCGGTACTCCATGACCCGAGGTTCGCGCCAATGGCGGCGGGTCCGAAAACGGTGGTCCCGCCGGAATTCTTGACGATGAATGTTGCGCCGGTTTCAGCGGCGGAGGCCATCAGGTATGCGCGCTTTGCGCCGCCGGAAACATATCCAACCTGATTCACGCGCACGAATGCGGATTGAGCCGAGGCGGCAATGCTTAACGAGATATCCAAGAGCAATCGGGAGAGGTTCCAGGATAGGCCGATCATTTAGGCACCT
>QHZW01000180.1 GCA_003224815.1 Acidobacteriota bacterium
GGTCTGCAGATATTCGAGCAGGAAACTGAAGAGGATCAGTCCGACGTAAACTGCCGCAATCTGAGCTACGCCAATCAGCGGCTCGGGACTCAGCCATTTGCCAAGCAGAGACGGCGCGGTATGTGCGGGGGCCAGATAGCGATCCACGGCGATCATGGTCAAAGCCGGCCCGAGCACATCGGCAATGGCCTTTAGGACGATGGAGGCGAGCGCAATTGCGACCTGCCATCTATACGGGCGCAAATACCGCAGCAGCCGCTTCATGAGGCGGCCGTCGTAGGCTTTGCCGAGTACCTCTTCTTCGTGTTGGGAAGCCATTCAGACTATTTTAAATAGATGGGAAGAACGGCTGGCCGGATGGAAATAGTTGTTTTTGGGAGGCGGGCAACTACATGGTCCAGCGCAAGAGTGTTGCACCAACGGTAAATCCAGCGCCTACTGAGGCCAGCATGACCAAGTCGCCCTTCTTGAGCTTGCCTTCTTCGACAGCAGTTTGCATAGCGAGAGGGATGGTTCCAGCAGTCGTATTTCCATAGCGATCGATGTTGATGATCACCGACTCCGGTCTCAGTCCCACGCGCTCAGCCGTGGCGTTGATGATGCGCTGATTGGCTTGATGAGGAATAAAGCAATCGATGTCACTTGCGGAAACTGCGTTGCGTGCCAGCACTTTTTCGCAGGCCTCGCCCATTTTTTTGACGGCATACTTGAATACCGCCTGACCGTCCTGATGGACGAAGTGCATCTTTTTGTCTACCGTCTCGTGAGTCGCAGGATGCAGGCTGCCTCCGGCGGGCATGTAAAGCGAGCAGCCGCCGGAGCCATCAACTTCATGATGAAAATCAATAATGCCCTCGCCTTCACCCTCGGCTGGCTCAAGCACCACTGCACCCGCGCCGTCGCCGAAAAGAATGCAGGTTGCGCGGTCGGTGTAATCCAGAATTGAAGACATTACGTCGGCGCCAATTACGAGAACCTTGTTGTGAGCTCCCGAGGCAATGAACTGGGCGCCTGACTGCAAGGCATAAACGAAAGCTGAGCATGCCGCTGACAGGTCGAATCCCCAGGCACGCTTGGCTCCGAGCTTGTGCTGAACGAGGCACGCGGTGGAAGGAAAGAGCATGTCAGGCGTGACCGTAGCGACCACGATGGCCTCGATTTCACCAGGATCAATGCCGCGTTGCGCCAGGGCGATTTTGGCGGCTTCAACCGCCAAGTCGCTAGTCGCCACACCTTTATCCACGACGTGCCGCTGGCGGATGCCCGTACGGCTCAAAATCCACTCGTCGCTGGTTTCAACAATTTTTTCGAAATCCTTATTGGTAAATACGCGAGGCGGAACGTAGGTCCCCAGGGCAGTGATCTTGGCGCGCCGCACTTGGCTCACTCGGTACAGTTCTCCAGTCTGAGATACGGAAACGTTATTGTACGCAGCGGGTGTACAAACTCCAACCAGTGAGTATCCCCAGATTTGCGATCTCGGTACCCGACGTGACTTTGGTTATATCCCGAATTCCTACAATAGAACTATGATCTGTCGAATGAAGCGACTCCGCGTTGTGGTCTCTCTGATCACTCAGGACAACGACTTCCAGGTCGAGCAGGCTGCCGCGGCTGAGGACGCAGCGCGCAAGCTCGGTGTGGATGTGGAAATCCTGTACGCGGATAGCGACAGCATTCAGCAGAGCCAACAGGTTCTGAGTTTTGTTAAAGCGAAGCCCGAGTCGCGGCCCGACGGAATCATTCTGGAACCGGTTGGCGGTCCGGCCTTGCCGCAAGTCGCGCGAGCCGCGGTTGCCGAGAATATTGCTTGGGTGGTTCTGAACAGGGATATCGGGTACGTCAAAGAACTGCGCAATAAATTTTCAGCCCCATTTTTTCTGTGACTTCCGACAATCTGGAAATCGGACGCATTCAGGGCCGCCAGATGTTGACCCTTCTTCCCCAGGGTGGCTCGGTCCTGTACATTCAGGGGCCCTCGGAAACTGATGCGTGTAAGCTGCGGACCGCTGGCATGTACGAGGTCAAGCCTGAATCCATCCAGATCAAAACAATTAAGGGGAACTGGACGGAGGCGAGCGCCTACAAGGCCGTGACATCCTGGCTTCGCCTCAGCACCTCACAGCAGGCCCAAATTGATTTGATCGCGGCGCAAAATGATGCAATGGCAGCGGGGGCGAAGAAGGCCTTCCAGGAATTTTCTCTAGAAGGTGAGGGTAGAGGCCGATGGATGAACATACCATTCATTGGTGTTGATGGCGTGCCAAGTACGGGGCAAGCCTGGGTCAAGGCAAAAACTCTGACCGCTACCGTGATTGCAACCGCCCATCGCCGGCACGGCTCTCGAGATGCTGGTGAAGAGTGTTCACACTGGAACTAACCCGGCAGAATGCACAATGCTTCCGCCCAAGTCATACCCCGATCTTGAGAGCTTGCAGGCCGAAAGTCGAAGAGGGAACGCGCGCGCAGCCGATGCTACGAGAGGAATTTAGCCAGGCACCGGCGACCCACTGCACACGCAAGAGCCCGTTACCGTTGCTTCCTTCCGGACCTGGCGGGGTTGGCGGGAAGACGTCGCGTGGGACCGATGCCTGACAATAAAATCTTAACATCCGCGAAGCTTCGTCTTCGATGCCAACCTCAAATGGCTGACGCTGACGAGGCAACTGGCATACAATACCGGAAAGCATGCCTCCGCTTCCTGACAATCTTGCTGTGCTCAAAGATGACATGATCGCCTTCATCGAGGGTCACGGCATACGGCGTTTTCCTGGCTATGTGGACCACGAAGAGGTCCAAACGGTGATGTGGAAGCCGGGTGAGGACGCCGCCGAGGGCTGGAAAGACTTTGTCGAATTGGCAAAAACTGCGGGAACGCCGTTCATAACTATGGACTCGTGGCAGCTCGAAAAGGAAGAACTGGACGGCATAATTCAACGCCTGAGCGACGCCGAATTTGGCAGCGACGAAGACCTGGAAGATGCACGCTGGCTTCGCACATATCTGGGCAAAACTGGCTTCGTGCAACTCGGTTTTGCGTTTCAGGGCGTCATGATGCTCTACGAAGCTGCCACCCCTTGGTACGACCACTATCAACGACTAGTCGAGGTTTCCGAGGATTTCGGCGGTATCGCGATCGACGGCTCCGGTGCCGACGACGAAATCTAACCGTGCGTTGGAATTTTAGGCAGTCTCCTTCTGAACGTGTTCAGGCGTTAGCCACTGAACTCTTCTCACTTCCGCTATTCCTCGGGAAATCTGCGACTAAGAATCCCGCCCTGTTACGTCTGCTGGCGAATTTGCTGGTTTTGCGAAAGATCGAGACCCTCGAGGCCGCGCAAACGTTTCTGTTTCCCGCAATCGATCACCTGCACTCGCCCTACCTGATGACCGGCATGAAAGCCGCGGTCGAGCGGCTGGACGCCGCGATCGAGCGCAAAGAAGGAATTCTGGTTTACGGGGACTACGACGTTGATGGCACAACCGCGGTTGTGATTCTGAAAACGGCAATTGAACTGTGCGGCGGCGCTGCCGATTTCCATGTCCCACACCGAATTCGCGAAGGTTACGACCTTCGCGGAGACGTGATCGAGCGCGCTGCTGCCGACGGCATTCGTCTGGTTATCAGTGTTGATGCCGGCACTCGCGCCTTTGCCGCGGCCGAGAGAGCCCGCCGTGCGGGCGTGGACCTGATCATCACTGATCACCATCTTCCCGGGGCAGACGGCCTGCCGCAGGCGTTTGCAGTCGTAAATCCCAATCAGCCTGGGTGCGAGTATCCCTGCAAATCTTTGTGCGGAGCAGGGATTGCATTCAAAGTAGCGCAAGCATTGCTCGAAAAACGGCTCGCTGATCGAGATCAGAAGCAATTGTTGCTGTCGTTCATGAAGGTCGCGGCGATCGCAACCATCGCAGATTCCGTTCCTCTGGTAGGTGAGAACCGCGTAATTGCGAGCCTGGGATTGAACGCATTGCGCACCGCGGTAAATCCGGGACTGAAAGCGCTGCTCGAGGTTTCGCAGCTTGGGGGCAAGCCGCTGAGCTCGGGTGAAGTGGCCTTCCGCATC
>QHZW01000096.1 GCA_003224815.1 Acidobacteriota bacterium
TGCCCCTGGCAGTCTTTTTGGTTCTGATGTCGTTGATGATGGCGCTCCTATTACTACACAGCCCTCGGGAGGCGCTGCTCGGAGCCTTAGTAGTACTTTCAGGGCTACCCGTGTATAGAATTTTCAACCGCAAAGGTCGTGCAGCCTCGGCATACGACCGCCTGGCGGCGGGAAAATTTCCTAGAGAAGCGTAAAGACCAGCATGGACGAAAAGAATAAACGGGATGAGCAATCGCCCCTGCCGCACTTAACAAAGATTGCAATTATCGAGGATGCGCAGGCGATCGGCGAAACGGCAGCCGCATACGACTTCTGGCGCGCGGGTTCGGGGCGGAAGCAGGTCCCGGGGATTATTAAGTGTTTCGGCGCCCGTCCGGATTTCCTTCGCCAGGTTATCGAGTTTTCAAATACTCTCCATTTTTCCGAAGGGCACCTGTCGAGACGTCACAAAGAAATGGTCGCCAGTTACGTGTCGTACCTGAACCGGTGCCCATATTGACTGGACAGCCACGCCTACTTCCTGCGTGTTCAGGGAGCCAATGATCGATGCGTGCAGGCCATTGTTGAAGGCAAGTTGGACGATGCCGGGCTTACGTCTGGCGAACGTTCGTTGCTAGAGTACGTGGAACTGGTCACCAATTCCGCCTCCCGGACCACTCACGAGGACGTGCAACGTCTGCGCGATGCCGGATGGAAAGAGGAGCAGATCGCGGAAGCTGTGTACGTCACGGCCATGTTTGCCTTCTTTAATCGGGTTGCGGACGCGTTCGGCATCCCATCTCAGGAGTACCTTTCGAGTGGAAAATTGACGCCCTAGGCGGCCGCAATTACTGTGGCGAGTTTTCCTTTACATCGAGTATCTGGTCTAAATAATTCAAGTACCCGCTCAGCAAGCGATAAGACGTGTAATAGTCATCGAACTGGAGCGCCTTGTAGTTGTCGTTGGGCGTATGCAGGATGCGCAGCGTATTCTGAGTCACGGAATGGATCATCAGACACGGGACCTTCTTCGCGATAAACGGCTCTTCGTCAGACATGCCAACTCTTTCCACGTCAACTCGGGTCACCGGCAATTTGAGCGTATAAGCCAGAATGCCAAATGCATCAGTCAGTTCTTTGTCCGACCTTGATACCCAGACTTTGGTAGGGCCGAGCCCCAGTGTGTCGATGCAGATCATGGCACGTATTTTCTTGAGCTTCTCGGGTGCCAGGGTCTTGACATAGAAACGCGAGCCTACCAATCCCTGTTCCTCTCCAGCAAATGCGGCAAAAACAATCGTGTATCGACGCTGTCCGACGTTCAGCGCCTGATAAAGACTGGGAAGGAGACCGGCTCCGCTCCAGTTGTCCACCACTCCATCACCCCTGTTCGCATGGTCGTAATGCGCGCCCACCAGGATTACGGAATCGCCATCGCCTTCTAGAACACAAAGCAGGTTCGGCTCCTTCAATCCCTTCACCGGCTGTTCGGTCAGTTCGTCGCCCTTACAACCTGGGGATTCAAAGAAGCCCTTCAAAGTCGCTTCGCGTTTGGTATCGTTGCCTCGATATGCTTTGATCCGTTCCTCGACAGTCTGCCGATCCACCGCGCGGACGTGTACCTCCACGCCTGCCGACAAGGCGATCGGGCACACAAGAATTGCGATTACTGCGTTGCGCACTCTCATTGCGAAGGAAGAATATCGCTTCTGTGCAAAAGTACCAAGATTTCCTCTATTTCCAGCTCAGTAAAAAAGTTATATTGAATCTGCTCAGCGGTTCCCACGACAACTGACCTGTAGATGGCGCGAAAGGGCAGTTCCACCATCCAGGAAGAGTTGTACCCCACGCCCGATGAAACGGCGCGCGAAGATATTGACGACGCTCGCCTGCTCGACTTGGACGCGGAGAAGGAATCGCCATTTCTGCGGGCGCAAAAGCGTGTGCCTGCCCGCCGCAGCCCACTTCCGAAAAAAACAGCAGCGCGAATTATTTGGGGATTCGCGGTAATTGTTGCAGCCGCGCTAGCGGCGATTGCCGTGTCGGCGTTCTATCGCTACGGCGAACATTCGTGGCGTTTTCGGCTCAATTCCAGCGAGGACATTGAGATGTCCGGGCTGACGAACGTCACCCATGCTCAGATCATGGAAGTGATGGGCGGTGGTATCGGCCGGAACATCTTTTACATTCCGCTTGATCAGCGCCAAAAGCAGCTTGAGCAGATTCTATGGGTGGAAACGGCAAGCGTGATGCGCTTTACGCCCAATCGCATTCGCATTCAGATTCACGAGCGCACGCCCGCGGCATTCGCGCGCGTGGGATCGAAGATCATGCTCGTGGATGCGGGTGGCGTGCTCATGGAGCTTTCAACTCGGAAGAGATATTCATTTCCGGTCGTGATCGGCATGAGCTCCGGCGAGCCGCTCTCGACGCGCGCGCCGCGCATGAAGATCTATAACCAGCTGATCGCGGCACTTGACTCCACAGGAGCACGTTATTCGCAGGACCTGAGTGAGGTGGATCTTTCGGACCCAGAAGACGTGAAGGTCGTGACCAATGATCCAGACGGCGCAGTGCTGGTTCACCTGGGATCAGCGAACTATCTCGACCGGTTCAAAATCTACGTTACGCATTTGCGCGAGTGGCGACAGCAGTTTCAAAAGTTGGAATCCGTTGACCTGCGCTATGACCGGCAGATCATCGTAAACCCCGATTTGCCCGGGGCTGCGCGTCAGCCTGTGGTTACGCTCGCCGCGGCGAGGGCGGCGATTTCAGCGGGAGTGAAACCGGCCGTACTCGTGGAACGTGCTCCATCCAAGCCGAGCGCGCAGCATGTTGTGGTGAGTAGACCCGCACCTGCTAAACGTTGGCAGAAAAAGCCATCTGCGGCCAGCCATGCCAAACATAAGCCGCTTGTGACGAATGCAGCGCAGAGTTCGAAATGGAAACCGTCAGCAGCACCGAAGAAACCCAGCCCCGCAATATTGAAAGGACCCAGTCGTTAGATGCCCAAGGCGCACGAAAATTTTCTGACCGCGATTGACGTAGGCAGCGCTAAGACGTGTGTTCTCGTCGCCGAGATCACGGACACGGGGCTGCGCTACCGCGGCCATGGACTGGCAGAGTCGCGCGGATCTCGCAAGGGCATCATCGTTGACCTGGAAAAGGCAGTCGCATCAATTCAGAAGGCGGTCGAGCGCGCAGAAGACAGTGCCGGTTTCGCGATTGAGCACGCGCTGCTTGGAGTGGCGGGATCGCACGTCAGGGGAATCAATACGCATGGCGGGCTGGTGTTCAATCGTCCGCGCGAGATCGGGCGCGACGAAATTCGACAAGCCGTGGATAAGGCGCGGGCGATTCAACTGCCGCCAGACCGCGAGGTGCTGCACCTGCTCCCGCAGGAATTCATTCTGGACGAGCAATGCGGAGTGCACGATCCGCTCGGCATGATTGCTACGCGCCTTGAAGTCCGGGTCCACATGACTTCAGCGGCAGCTTCGGCCACACAGAATGTCGTTACTGCTGTGAACCGCGCCGGCGTACACGTGGACGACACGGTGTTCGAGCCGCTGGCGGCGGCGGACTCCGTTCTGCGTTCTGACGAGCGCGAAATGGGAATTTGCCTCGCCGACATAGGCGCGGGGTCAACGTGCGTAATTGTGATTCAAGAAGGTGCAGTGGCACACACCGCCGTGCTTCCGGTTGGCGGCGATCACTTTACCAGCGATTTGTCGGTCGGACTGTGCACGCCAATTATCGAAGCGGAAAAAATCAAGAAACTTTTCGGCAATACAACTGTGACTTTGATTCCCGAGGGGAACGAGGTCGAAGTGCCCTCGGTTGGAGATCGGCCTTCACGGCTGATCTCGCAGCGGATGGTCGGCGAAATTCTGGAGCCGCGGGGGCGCGAACTCTTTGAAATGCTGCGCGACAATCTGCGCCACGCGGGAATGCTGGAAGTCTGCACTGCGGGCGTGGTGCTCACGGGCGGCGGCTCCCGGTTGCCCGGAATGATGGACATCGCCGATTCAGTGTTGCGCAAGCCCATACGTATGGCGTGGCCCTTTCCACTGGCGAAAATGCCATCAACGTTGTCTGAGCCGGAATTTGCGACTGTCCTGGGCATGGTGACCTACGGGCACCGGGCACGCAGCGCGAGGGGCGTACAGGACGCGAGATGGAGTTCAAAGTTGAAAGCGATGTTAGTGGGGAAAGCAGCTTCGAGCTACTAAGCTTCTAGCTGTTAGCAATCTGTTTTGCACTCCTGACTGCCAGAAGCTAGCGGCTAGGAGCTAGTAGCCCAAGATTTACGACCGAGAGCCGAGGATTTAATTTTTTCGAGGTGAGCTTATGAAAAAAGAAACAAACGAAATCCGCATCAACTACACCGACGATTCCCGCAACGACGCCCGCATAAAAGTCATTGGCGTTGGCGGAGGCGGAGGTAACGCCGTCAACCGCATGATCGAAGCCGGCATGGACGGCATCGAATTTATCACCGCCAACACTGACCTGCAGGCACTGCGTATGTCGCGCGCGTCGGTCAAAATTCAGCTCGGCGTAAAGCTCACAAATGGTCTCGGCGCGGGCGCAAATCCTGAAGTCGGACGCAAGGCAGCACTGGAAGATTCTGACAAGATCATCGAAGCGCTCGAAGGCGCGGACATGGTCTTCGTCACCACGGGCCTGGGCGGAGGCACAGGCACTGGGGCTGCTCCGATCATTGCGTCGCTCGCCAGTGAAATGGGCGCACTCACTGTCGCGGTCGTAACCAAGCCGTTCGCGTTTGAAGGCAAACGCCGCATGCAGCAAGCCGAGCGCGGCGTCGCCGAACTGATGGACTCGGTTGACACAACGATTGTCATCCCCAATGAAAAGCTGCTCGCTGTCGCGCAGGATGCCGGCTTCTTCGAATCATTCCGCGTAGCTGACGATATCCTGCGCCAGGGAGTGCAAGGAATTTCCGACATCATCACCATCCCAGGGATCATCAATCGCGATTTTGCCGATGTGAAGGCAATCATGGCGCGGATGGGATACGCGGTTATGGGCACGGCCAGCGCGAACGGCTCGCGTCGTGCGACCGAGGCAGCGCAGAAGGCGATTGCTTCTCCGCTGCTCGAAGCTGGGGCAATCGATGGCGCTCGCGGCATTCTTATCAACATCACCGGATCGGCATCACTGAAGTTGGCGGAGGTTCAAGAAGCGTGCAGCATCATTCAGAACGCAGCCGATGACGATGCCAACATTATTTTTGGCGCCGTGCTCGACGAGAAGATGAAAGACGCAGTGAAGATTACCGTCATTGCGACCGGATTCAGAGAGGAAGACCGGCCGCGGCGACGAACGGAATCCAGCGGATTCACGGTCAACAGCGGGTCGGACGATTTCGAATCCGATTCGTCTTCCTCATCGCGCAACATGGTGATGGAATCTGAGTCCTCCGAGTCAGGATTTACGTCAGGATCGGCAAGCGCCGCAAGCGGCTCCGGCCTTGGTGCGACGCCAGCGTCGTCAGCGTCGGCGGAAGTCATCGGGCTCGATAGCATGCGCAGCGCAATGATCGCAAATTTCGAGCAAGCGGATTTGGATGTGCCAGCGTTTCTGCGAAAGCGTGGCGACGTTATCTAAATCGCGACTCGTAACTCTCTGCCCCATCTCTTTCGCGCGGTTTACGACGGGGTGGGGCTTCTAATTTTGAGCCCAGCTTCCCTCCCTCGGGTCTGATTCGCTGTAGCGGATCAGACTCCTTCGTTCGGAACGACTTCTGGAACGAAGAACGACAATTTGCGCGCGCGGATCGCAGTCTTTGTCGCTAAGGGAAAAGCTCTCCTTCTCAATCCGTCCGGCAAGGAGAGGTAAAACCGTTTCATCTCCCATTGCCTTTGAAGTAATCAGGTATTCATTACGAAAGTGCCGCCACTTTTCGTTGAATTTCGCCTAAAGTCTAATGCATCATCTACTTACAAGGAATCTGATGCATTACCTACTTTAGAACTTTCTAATTGCGCGGCTGTCGCTATCTCCCGTACGATCAGGGAATTGCACGAACTCTCAAGCACTTACGAAACACTGGCAAGGTTCGTGCAATCTAAGTAGATGTGAACTCCAGCTACAGGGACATCGAAGTGACCGTTACCGTACCCCGCGCCATTCGCCTCTTCGTCTTCGTCGCCTCCACGCTATTGATTATTCAGGTATTGAACGCGGCCACGATCAGCCCGCGTCCACTGGGCGCGGCTCGCAAAAAATCGCATACGGTAAGCGAAAGCCAAAAGGCTCGCCGGCATATGACTCATCTGGCGCGCAGCCGCCGTGTGCGGTCGCGCACCGTTCATGCTCTAAAACGACATCATTATTACGAGCGGTTTTATGCCAGTTCCTATTCAAAGGACATTACGGACGGCGATGTAACAACCGGTGAAGATCCGGTGGTTCGCCAGGCGGCGATTGACGCGCTGGGGAACATGAACGGCACCGTGCTGGCGATTGAGCCGACCAGCGGACGCGTTCTCGCGATGGTGAACCAGAAGATGGCTCTATCGAGCGGCGCGCAGCCGTGCTCGACCATTAAGTTGTCGGTCGCGTTGGCCGCACTGAGCGAAGGAATCATCACCAAGGAAACACAAGTTCGGTTGGGCGGCCGCAGCCACATGAATCTGACGCTGGCGCTGGCGCATTCGAATAATGCGTACTTCGAAGCGCTCGGGCGCCAGCTCGGATTCGAAAAAGTGGCGCATTACGCGCACCTTTATGGGCTCGGAGAATTGGCCGGGTATCACGTTCGCGGCGAGCAGGCCGGCGTTTATCCGGAAGAGGAAATTTCATCGAAGCTGGGCGGCGTAGGCAAGATGTGCTCGTTCGGCGAAGGCATCTCGATGACACCGCTGCAACTGGGATCCTTGGTGACAGCGATCGCAAACGGCGGAACAATGTATTACCTGCAGCATCCGACGACGCCGGCTGAGGTCGCAAACTTTCAGCCGATCATAAAGCGGCACCTCAGCATTGCCGGGCTCGTGCCTGAAATGTCCGACGGAATGGCGGGAGCCGTTGAATACGGTACCGCGCGGCGACTGCTCGCGAACTTCAATGAAGAAGAAGTACTCGGGAAAACAGGGACCTGTTCGCACGCCGGGACGCGCTTTGGCTGGTTTGCAAGCTATGCCAACACAAACTACGGACGAGTGGTGGTAGTCGTGTTCCTGCAAGGTGGACGTCCGACGTTCGGACCAAAAGCGGCCGAGATCGCCGGACGGATGTATCGCGGACTTTATGAGCATGACTTCTTCGCAGAGAAGCCGGCGCTGAAGCAAGTGAAGAACGCGGAGTAACTTTCCGACGGCGAGGACGCCCGCCGCTCCAATAAATCTTCTTTGGACTATTCTCGACGGATTGCCCGTCATTACCTGTGTGGGCCGGACATTCTTGTCCGCGCGGTCTCAAATTTGAGAGGATTCGCGGACAGGAATGTCCGCGCCACACGATCCGTTGCCAATCTCCATGATCCGGGCCTCCTCTGAGCTAGGCTCAGTATTCCCGTGATACTCTGAGTTTTTCCATCCTGAGGTCAAATTCCATAATGTCTTGGCGTCCTTCTGCGAATTTTCTGATTTTCAATCTTTTTCTTATTACCAGTGCCGTTCTTATTGTCGGGAGGCCTGGGTTGCTATTTGCCGAGGGGACGCGCACGTGGGAGCAGTCCAAATACGAGGATTTCGTAAAAGGCACTCCGCATGGAGTGGCGATTTCGAGCGTTGGGTACCTGGAACTGGCGCCGGAGTTCAAGCTGCTGGCCAGCACGCCGTCGAGCGCGGTGTGGGCGACGGCAGTCGGGCCGAATGGAGAAGTCTATGCGGCGACGGGAGCGCCGGCGCGAGTGTATCGGATCTCGGCAGGGGTACAGCCAGTCGCCATTTTCCAGCCGCAAGAACTGCAGGTGCAGGCGCTGGTGGTGGATAAAAACGGCGTGCTGTATGCGGCGACCAATCCAGATGGCAAAGTTTACAAGATCGAGAGAAGTGGCGCCGCTAGCGGCTCGACGACAGATGGCACTAACTCGGGTTCCGGGAAGAAATCGGGCACAGCGGCGGCGAGCACAGGCGAATGGAAGTCCTCCGTTTTTTTTGATCCGAAGACGAAGTACATATGGGCGCTGGCGTTCGACAAAACTGGCGCTCTTTATGTTGCGACCGGGGATCACGGAGAGATTTTTCGGGTAACTGCAACCGGCGAGCATTCGCTTTTTTTCAAGAGCGACGAGCCCCACATCCGGACAATGGCATTCGATGCGCAAGGAAATCTCATTGCGGGTTCCGATGGAAGCGGCCTTATTTATCGCATTTCCCCAAAGGGCGATGGGTTCGTGCTGTACAGCGCGCCAAAGCGCGAGATCACCACTCTGACGCTGGATGATGCGGGCAACATTTATGTGGCGGCTGCGGGAGAGAAACGCTCCGGCGGAAACGCGGGAGCGGTGACCGTCGTTGTTCCTAAGGACACGCAGAGTCCGGGACCGCCCGTGCCGAGCGCAGGCGGCTCAGGCCCACCGGAGTCCACGGTGACGGTAAATAGCTCCGGAAGTGGTGTCCCGGGAGGCTCGGAAATCTACAAAATCGCGCCCGATGGTTCGCCGCTGCGACTGTGGAGTTCGCGCGATGACCTGGCGTATGCACTGGCATTCGATGTCAAAGGGCATTTACTGGCAGGAACCGGGAATCAGGGCGAGGTTTTTGAAATCCGTAAGCGCGATGATTATGCGGAACTGATCAAAGCGGGAGCAAATCAGGTGACCGCTTTCGCGAAGGCACCAAGCGGTGCGCTGTATGCCTCGACCAGTAACCTGGGAAAAATCTTCATTTTGAGCGAAGCTCCCGATGCCGAGGGCAGTTACGAGAGCGACGTTTTCGACGCGCACGTGTTTTCGAAGTGGGGACGCGCCGAGTTTCGTGGTCGCGGGAATGTGGAATTGTTTGCGAGAAGCGGGAACGTGGACAATCCTGACCGCAACTGGAGTGTCTGGAAGAAGGTGGACTTGGAGAAGGATTCGACGCTGGCCATTCCCGCAGCGCGTTTCGCGCAGTGGAAAGCCATTCTGCATCCGGGCGCCACCGCGCCGCGTGTAGATAGTGTGATGCTGAATTATCTGCCGAAGAATGTTGCGCCGGAGTTCGACGACATTTCGGTCAACGTGGGTACGCGTTTCCAAACGCCGCCTCGACCGCCGAATCTGGAAGCGGGGCAAAGGTTCGAGCCGCAGCCGAACAGCGTGCGCGACCGTCAGTCAATCGGCGTGAAGTGGAACGTGCACGACGAGAATGACGATCAAATGGTTTATTCGGTTTTTTACCGTGGCGATGGGCAAAGCCGATGGCTGCTGTTGAAAGACGATATCTCAGAGAAGTTTTATTCATTTGACGCTTCCCTGCTTCCGGACGGCGGCTACACGATCAAGATTGCAGCGTCAGATGGGCCTTCGCATTCGCCGCAGGACGCGCTGCATTCGGAAAGAGAAAGCGACCGCTTTGAAGTGGACACGACTCCGCCGCAGATCGAGGACTTGAAAGCGTCAGTGCAGGGCAACTCAGTCCACGTGCAGTTCCGGGCGGCGGATGGATTCTCGCCGATCAAGCGCGCGGAGTATTCGATGGATGCGGGCGACTGGCATTTTATCGAGCCGGTGGGGCAGCTTTCGGATGCGAAATCAGAGAACTACGATTTTTCGCTGCCGCTTACGAGCGAGGCGACGGAACACGTTGTGGTTGTTCGCGCTTATGATCGGTTCGACAATATGAATGCGGCAAAGACGGTGGTCGGCAGGTAGCGGGCAAAGCGCGATTGCCGCTTTCGCGCATCCCTGCTTAAATGAGTGAATGTTCCCGGGAAGCCAAGTCCGCGTGGGCACGGCCGGCTGGTCGTACAAGGATTGGGAGGGCATCTTCTATCCTCCCGGGATGTCGCGGCGTAAACAGCATCCACTTCAAATTCTTGCGCGCTGTTTCGATGTAGTTGAGATCAACACTTCGTTCTACGGACACATCAAGCCGGAACTGGCGAAGCTTTGGGCGAAGATCGTCTCGGATGTAAATGCCAGCTTCATGTTTACGGCGAAGCTGCACAGATCATTCACGCATTCTCCGATGGCGGCGATGGAGCCCACATCGGCGGTTTCTATCCGCCCGAACGACGACGATGAGCGCCTGGCGCGGCAAGGGCTGGAAGCGCTAGCCGGCACGGGAAGATTCGGCGCACTGCTGATTCAGTTTCCGGTCTCGTTCAAGAACACCGCGCTGAATCGCGAATATCTGGAAACTCTCCTGCGGCAGTTCATCGAATATCCCAGAGTGGTGGAAGTGCGGCACTCTACGTGGAGCAATCCGGAGACGATCGCATATTTCGCCGAAAGAAATGTCAGTTTCTGCAATATTGATCAGCCACAAATCGGACGAGCACTGGAACCTACGGCGCACGTTACATCGGGAATCGGCTATGTGCGGCTGCATGGGCGCAATTACGACCAATGGTTTGAAGCGGAAAAGAGCGCTGACCGCTACAACTATCTATATAAGCCAAGCGAACTGGTGGGATGGAAAGAGCGAGTTGAGACGATTGCAGAAAAGGCAAAGATCACATTCGTCGTTACGAACAATCACTTCGAAGCAAAAGCGGGAGCGAATGCGCTGCAATTGAAGCACATGCTCACCGGCAGACGCGTGCTGGCTCCGGAAGCGTTGCTTGAGCACTATCCTGATTTGAGAAGGATCGCCGATCCGCTCGGCGAAAAGCAGCCGGTGGAAAATCTGCCCTTGCTGCGGGACGAGCCCGCGTAATCCCATGCGCCTCCGAAGCGAGTTCACCCGCTTTTACTGTGGATGGATAATGTCTGGCTTGGCGCTTGCGCTGATTTCACCCTTGCGCGCGAGCGCCCAGTGCGGCACGACCGGTCCCACAGGTTCAGTTAGCTGGACGACACAATTGTGCGATGAATTCAATGGCGCGGCAAACAGCACGATTGATAGAACAAAATGGGCATTCGATACGGGCAACAGCGGATGCGGCAACAACGAGTTGCAAACGTATTGCGATCCGTCGTCAAACACGGCCCCTTGCAGTTCTAGTTCGCCGAACGCATTTATCGACGGCAAGGGCCACTTGGCCATTCAGGTACGGAGTCCGGCGGCGAACACGTGGACGTCTGCTCGGCTGAAGAGCCAGGGGCTGCAAGAGTTCCATGCGGGCCGGATTGAAGCCGGCATCCAGTTCCCTTCCGCTACGGGATTGTGGCCGGCGTTCTGGTTGCTGGGGGCGCAGCCGGGTGTGGACTGGCCGATGGTGGGCGAGACCGACATCATGGAAAACTGGCCGAAGACTTCGAACATTTCCGGACCGGGCGCGACGGGAAACTGCTCGACGATTCATACCTCCGTCACTGGCGGATCTGGCAAAGGAAAGTGCTTCACATTTCTGTCGGGGCAACAGGTGGATACGTCTTTCCACACCTACGGGCAGATATGGTCGGCCAACATGATTCAGTACTACATCGATGATCCTACCCAACCATATTTTGTTGTGACCGCTTCCGACCTTCCTCCCGGGGACACCTGGCCGTTCAGCAGTTCGGCAAATCCGTTCTTTGTCATTATGAATGTCGCGGTCGGCGGAACACTGGGCACACCCATCGACGCGAACACGGGAAAGCAGGCTGCGATGCTGGTGGATTATGTACGTCAGTATCTGCCAGCACCGGTGCCCGCACTTAGGTTTAAGGCGAGCGGCAACATTTCTGTTAAAGCTGGCGCGACCTCGGGCAATGCCGCGAAGATCAACTTGCTCGGAACTTTGTGATCAGGGCGGGTCGCGTTTGGGTGCAGCACCCCCGCGCCGAAGGGCAGCCTTACGGTAACTTTGACCACCGCAGCGGGCCCGAACGGGACCACCCCAGGAACATACAAGATCACAGTGAAAGCTTATACGGTAAGCAGCACCGATGCGGCCCAGCCCAGCGCAAGCGCGACACTAAATCTCACCGTAAATTGATCACTGATTATTGCCGTATTCTTGGATTCGCAACGGAATACAAAACGTCTGTGAGCAGGTTCACGAGCACGTACGTCAAGCCGATCGCGAGGATGCATCCCTGCACCAGAAAGTAATCGCGATTGCCGATGGCATCGATGGTGAGCCGGCCAATTCCGGGCCAGGAAAAAATCTTTTCGGTAACGATGGCTCCGGCAAGGAGCGCACCAAATTGCAGTCCGAGCACGGTGAGCACTGGCAACATGGCATTGCGCAGGGCATGGCGGTAAACGACTGTGCGCTCGGTCAATCCTTTGGCGCGGGCGGTCCGAATGTAGTCCTGGCCCAGTTCTTCGAGCATCGAGGTACGCACCATGCGGGTAAGAATCGCGGCCAATGATCCGCCCATGGTGATCGCGGGCAGTACAAGGTGAGCGAAGGTTCCCGATCCGGAAACGGGAAGCAAGCCGAACTTAATTGAGAAAAAGAGAATCAGGATGGGCCCGAGCGCGAAATTGGGAAATGAAAGCCCGAACAGGCTGACTACGCTGAGGAGTTTGTCGTCCCAGCGACCACGGCGTTGCGCCGACCGAACGCCGGCGGGCACCGAAATGAGAATGGCGATGAACAAGGCGGCGACAGTCAATTGCAGCGTGTATGGATAGCGATGCAGGATAAGGCTGCTGACGCTTTGATTGAAGCGCAGCGAAGGTCCAAGGTCGGCGTGAACCACGCCTTTCCAATAGTTGAGATACTGACGCCCGAGCGGCTCATCGAGTCCGTACGCATGACGAGTGGCAGCAACGTCGGTGGCTGGGGCGCCTTCGCCGAGCATCTGCAAAATGGGATCGCCCGGGACCAAATGAATCAGCAGAAATACAACCGAAACCACGAGCCACAGGACAGGAAGAGTGTAGAGCGCACGGGTTAGCAGACGCCGAAGCATTCAGGTGAAGAGAAGGATTAGATTACACCGAGACTCGAATAACACGCCGCTCGCGTTGTGCTTGAAGGTCCTTGCTGCCTTGTTTGATGGAATCGCGGTATCATAACTAGCTCTGCTTGATGGCTGGAACTTAGGCATTCTGCAATCGAAACCGTTGCCGGTGAGAAATACAAAAATAGAAAAGCTTTTCGGCAGATGTGCCGCTCAGTGCAAGCTGAGTAGTAACGAGTGAGGAGCCTCGATGTCTCACATTGACGTTCCACTAGTGCGCTCGGGTTTCGGCGAGACGCGAAGACCCGACACCTGGTGGGTTCAGCCGCTGGTTGTGTTTCTTGGTTTGTCCACATTCATTGTTTACTCGACGTGGGCGGCGTTACAAGGAAGCCACTTCAGGTTCGGACCGTATCTCTCGCCTTGCCTGGATCACCGCGGCCATGCTCATACTATGGGCACCGGGCGGCTTCCGGGTGACCTGCTACTACTATCGCGGCGCCTATTACAAAGCTTTTTGGGCAGACCCGCCTTCCTGCACAGTCGGAGAGCCGCGAAAGAAATACCTCGGTGAGCGATCGTTTCCTTTGATTATTCAAAACATTCATCGTTATTTTCTCTATCTGGCCTTATTCTTCATTATCATTTTGGCGAAAGATGTGTGGAATGCATTTTGGTTCGACGGCCGCTTCGGGATTGGCGTCGGCACGCTCGTGTTGCTGATCAACGTCGTGCTGCTGAGCTGCTATACCTTCGGCTGTCATTCCCTTCGTCATCTCGTTGGCGGATTTCGTGATCGGCTGGCCGGAGCTCCCGTTCGGAAAGGAGCCTATGACTGCGTGAGTTGTTTGAATCGGCGGCACATGTTGTTCGCATGGTGCAGCCTTTTCAGCGTGGGCTTCAGCGATCTTTATATACGGATGTGCTCGATGGGGATTTGGCACGACTGGAGGATCTTCTAGTGGCCGAGTACATCACGCACGAACACGATGTCTTGATCATTGGCGCTGGAGGCGCCGGTTTGCGCGCGGCCGTTGAAGCCTCTGCCGCCGGAGTTACAGCGGCCGTCATTTCGAAATCACTTCTGGGCAAAGCGCACACAGTGATGGCTGAAGGCGGCGTGGCGGCAGCAATGGGCAATGTGGACGACCGGGACAATTGGCGCGTTCACTTTTCGGACACGATGCGCGGCGGCCAGTATCTGAATATGCAGCGCGATTTCGGCGGCCACCGCTATGCACGCCTGGCGCACGTCGGCGACCGCACTGGCCTGGAGATGATCCGCACGCTTCAAGACCATGGAATCCATCTCGGCTTGGATGTTTTCATGGAGCACACCGTCGTCACACTGCTCAAGGATGGCGAACGGATCGCTGGCGCATTTGGATACGATCGCGAACGCGGGCGATTTCACCTCTTCCGCGCCAAAGCGGTGGTGCTGGCGACTGGAGGAATTGGCAGGGCGTACAAAATCACCAGCAACAGCTGGGAATACACGGGCGATGGTCATGCGCTCGCCTATGACGCCGGGGCCGCGCTGATGGATATGGAATTTGTACAGTTTCATCCGACTGGAATGATTTGGCCGCCGAGCGTGCGCGGCATACTGGTCACGGAGGGTGTCCGCGGGGAAGGCGGAGTGCTGCGGAATAAAGATGGCGAGAGATTCATGTTCAAAGATATTCCGCCGCTATATGTGAACCAGACTGCGAGTTCCGAGGAGGAAGGCTGGCGCTACACGCAAGGCGACAAGAACGCCCGCCGCCCGCCGGAACTTTTGACCCGCGACCACGTTGCGCGATGCATCATGCGGGAAGTGAAGGCCGGCCGCGGCAGCCCGCACGGCGGCGTCTTCAGCTTGCCGACATTGACATAACGAAGGAGCCGATGGAAATCGGCCCTACCACCCATTACGTGATGGGTGGAGTGCGGGTTGACGGTGACTCCCAGATGTCGGACGTTCCCGGGCTGTTTGCGGCGGGAGAGTGCGCGGCCGGCTTGCATGGCGCCAATCGCCTAGGCGGCAATTCGCTTTCTGACCTTCTGGTATTTGGCAAGCGCGCGGGAGAATATGCGGCTCGGTTCGCAAAAGAGAACGCGCTGGGCGCGGTGAGCTCTCAGGCAATCGAGTCCGCAGAGAAATGCGCGTTGCAACCATTCGAGCGCAAGAGCTCTGAGAATCCGTACGCGGTACAACACACCTTGCAGGATGTGATGCAAGACCTTGTTGGAATTGTTCGCGCCGAGGCGGAAATGTTGCAGGCGCTCGAACGCATCCGGGAACTAAAGGCTCGGAGTGAGCGGGCCAGCGTGGACGGAAATCGCGAATACAACGCAGGCTGGCATACTGCCCTCGACTTGCACAATCTGCTGACAATATCGGAAGTCATTACGCGGTCGGCGCTGCATCGGAAAGAGAGTCGCGGCGCTCACTTCCGTGATGACTTTCCCGCCAAGGATGAGCAGTCCGGAAAATTCAATATCGTGGCACGAAAAGGAACCAACGGAGAGGTGCAACTGGCGCACGAGCCTATTCCACCCATGCCGCAGGAACTGCAGCAGATCGTTGAGGAGATGAAGTGATGGCGACGGCAACGTTTCGGATCTGGCGCGGCGAACGCGGTGAAGGACAATTTCGGGACTACACCACGGAAACATCCGAAGGCATGGTGGTCCTTGATGTCGTGCATCAAATACAGGCGGAACAGGCCAATGATCTTGCGGTGCGTTGGAATTGTAAGGCTGGAAAGTGCGGCTCATGCTCGGCAGAAATCAATGGAATGCCGAAATTGATGTGCATGACGCGGCTGAATACACTTCCGCTTGATAAACCCGTGACCGTTGAGCCCATGAAAAGTTTTCCGCACATGCGAGACCTGGTCACCGACGTGTCATGGAATTACGAAGTGAAAAAGCGCATCCCGAAGTTCCAGCCGCGGCGTCCAGATGCGCCGGACGGCACCTGGCGCATCGCTCAGGAAGATGTTGAAAGAGTGCAGGAGTTTCGGAAGTGCATCGAATGCTACCTCTGTCAGGATGTCTGCCATGTATTGCGAGATCACCACATGCACGACAAATTCATCGGCCCGCGATTCCTGGTGTATGCCGCGGCCCTAGAGATGCACCCGTTGGATGTGGCGGATCGGATCCCGGAATTGACGAAGGACTTCGGTATCGGGCTGTGCAACATCACTAAGTGCTGTACCAAAGTGTGCCCCGAAAACATTACGATCACAGACAATGCGATCATCCCGCTGAAAGAGCGCGTCGTGGACCGCTTCTTCGATCCGTTGTCGAAGCTGTTCAAAGTATTCGGGGGATCGAATACATAGTACGTTGCTTTCCCTTGTAATGTTCAAGCCGGTGGTGGTTGAAAACCGGATCACCACGAAGGACAGTAAGCTACACGAAGGAAATCGGTTTTTCTTCAACGGACACCAGGAGATTCGTATGCAGTTTGAAC
>QHZW01000181.1 GCA_003224815.1 Acidobacteriota bacterium
AACTGTGAACTTCCGAACCGCCGTTGTACTCAATAAGCCCGGCCGTCTGAACCCATCATGGAACCAACCGCGTCAATGCCTGTGCATCTCCAGCTGAGCAATTTTGAACAGACAGCGTCGGGGGAATTTCGTAGTCTGCTGGAAAGCCTGAAGTACAACATTTCTCTGCGGGGAGAGAGAAAGCGGTAAAGGTGCTTAGAATCTTACTGGCAGAAGACGACGACGCTGTCCGCCAAATGTTACAGACGGCGCTCGAACGCGATGGGTTCGATGTAGTCGCAGTAGTGGGGGTACGCGAGGCACTCCACCGTATCGCGACAGAACACTTTGACGTGCTGCTTTCCGACCTGCATATGCCGCATGCGGGGGATGGTTTCACCGTCGTCAGTGCCATGCGACATACTCACCCGCAGGCGGTCACGCTGGTGCTCAGCGGGTATCCAGAACTGGACGAGGCTTTGTCCGTCATTCGTTCACAGGCTGATGACGTTCTCGTAAAGCCAATTGAAATCGCCTCACTCCGAGAAATTATCCACGACCGAGTCGCGCACCGCGTACTGCGCAAACCGTTTACCGCGAAAAGCGTGGCCTCCATCCTGGAGCAGGACCTCGACGCTACCATTCAGGACTGGATGAAACTGGTGGAACGCGACGAAGAGTTGACTTGTATCCCATTGAGCTTTGAGGAACGCACCGGCCATCTTCCTAATCTTCTTGCCGACTTAATTTACCGCTTACGAATCCCACGGACCACGCAGGCCAACATCTCCATCCCCGCACGCGAGCATGGAACTCTGCGACGTAGGCAAGGCTACACGGCGGCGATGCTGGTGGAGGAATCCCGAATCCTACAGGTCAGCATCTTCAACACCTTACAAAACAATCTACGAAAAGTGAATTTCAGCGCGGTGCTGCTGGACGTGATCACCATCGCGGACGAAGTGGATTCGCAATTGAAGCAGGCTATGCTCAGTTTCGTCGAACCCAGATCCCTCTCCAGTTCATCGGCAGCCTAGCTGGAGAGAAGAAATGACTTCAGCGCGTCAAATGGCCCGACGCGCTGTAGACGCTGAGCCATTCGCCGAGGATCCCCGCTGAATTTTTGTACCAATTCGATCTTATTTGTCTTGAGCACGAAGACTGAGCAATTTAGACCAGCTATTCTTTTGCGCGGGGGCCATCATCAACGGTGGAGACGAGCACTTCTTCTCTCTCTTTCAGGTCCCCTGAACTAAGTCAGCCCATCTGAAGTTTTCTCCTCTTAGTTCTGCAGCTCGGAAAGGAACAATTCATGAGAAAGACAATTTCACTAGTGTTGATGAGCTTTATTGGTCTAGTTGGGACCTACGCATGGGCGGGTTCGGCCCGCGAAGACTCGGTCGCGCGTCTACAATCGTGCCAGATTTAATTAAGGGTGGCTTCATTTTTGGCGCCAAACACGGACGTGGCGTGGCCTCGTGCCGCACATCTGATGGCTGGAGCGCGCCGGCGTTCGTCTCCGTTGGTGGGGGGAGTTGGGGACTGCAAATCGGAGTCGAAGGCGTGGACCTGGTTATGTTGGTCATGAACGACCAAGGCTTCCAGCATCTGCTCTCCAGCAAGTTCCAATTAACCGGCGAAGGATCAGCTGCTGCGGGCCCGGTTGGCCGTCACGCGTCTGCCGGAACTGACTGGAAAATGAACACCCAGGTACTGACGTACTCGCGCTCGAAGGGTGCGTTCGCCGGCTTGACACTCGAAGGTGCGGTCGTGCAGCAGGATGACGACTCCACTCGCGCTATTTACGGCAAGAACATGAAATTTCGCAACATCCTCTCGGGCAAGGCGTCAACTCCCAAAAGTGCGGACGCATTCATCAAGGCTGTGTCGGATGCAGGCCAACAGGCCAGCATTGCAGAAGCAATAGCAGACAAGAAGTAGGCAGGTAAAGGGTTCTTCCTGCAAAGCATAGTTTTCGCTGACCGGAACCACCTAACGGTTCCGGTCAGGCTGCAGGTTTCGGGGACTGGGTTCTTACCGATGTTTAAGGAGCGGGATTGACGCGCTTCAATACGTCCAGCGGATTGATTCGCAGTCCGATCCAAATGACAACTGATCGTAAGAGCACTGATAATGATGAAGATTCGCCGCCGCTGAAGACGCGGTAAAATCCATTTCAATCCGAGTGCACCCAGAGTGTTGGTTTCCGTGTACGGGAAGTAGCCCAGGATATTCGGCAAAGGCCGGCGCTATGCAACGAGTGTGGCGATCTTCTTGAACCATGACCGAAGACTGAGAGTGCCGGATTTATCGGTCCAGCAGCACTCCCATTTCGTCGTCTCCCCAGACCTCTTACATATTGCGCTTGTCCCATTGTTCCGGGACCGTTCGGCCCCATCTCGTAATAGACTTTTGCTTCTAGCGGAAACCGCTTCAAGGCTTCCATTAAGTCTTTAACGGTCCATTCTTGGTCTGCCATTGTTTCTCGCTTTCGATTGCGCACGCGCGATCAACTATCGTCCTGCATCAGGTAATGGGGGTGCAAGGTGCTACCATGCATGGGTTCAGGGTGCAGGGCTGCTCGCGACAACCGGAGCCGGAGTGAACAGCTTCAACTGGTCCAGCGAGGTTAGCACGCCTTGCCAACGAACCACGTCCTTCTTCGTCTCGATCGGTACCGAGAGGTCGGAATAAAACTGCAGGATGTTATCGCGCAGCTCCGGCGATGTTCGATTGAACTTCCGTTCTGACAACTCGGCCAGCAACTTGGCGTAGCTCTCGTCGGTGAGGGAATATTCCGCTGCCTTGGTCGCCTGGCCACTATCCAAATCGCAATTGGGTAGCAGGAGCGTGTCAGTGCGCACTTGTTCGAGGAAGGCGCGGTACTGATCGACGGTTGTATTGATGCTCTTGATGTACAGATCTTCGGTTTGCGGAGTCGGATTATTAAACGCCAAGCCTTTGAAGGGCCCAACCTTCGGCATGTACCGCAGTAGGGTTGATAAGATGCGCGTGCCCACGCCCGGCTTCATGTAGTCTTTTCCCCACTCCTTTTCGTAACCGGAGCGTGAAAGACGATACAGAAACTTCCGTCTGGCAAAATTTGGAGTCTCGCGCATCGGTTCTTTCCTGTGGGTTTGGAGCGCGACTTGGGTCATTTGCGGGATCAGCCGACTGATAGCGAAACGGTACGAGCCCACTGCCAAGTCCTCGTGGATAAGCACGTCTTTCAACTCCACTCCATACACAACGGGGAAGACCCGCTCCAGCAGCGGCTTGGACACCTGAAATCCGATGAAGTCGTGATACTGCTGCGAGGCATAACGGTTCTTCGCGACCTGTACCGTGTCGAAACCGAACTCGGTTTTCAGATGCGCCGTCTTGTCCTCAGCATAGCGGACTGACTTGCCAAACCTCGCACGAAGCTTCGGATACTCGATCGCGACCGCCTGGTTGACCGCGGGGTGACCGGTAATGTCCGACGCGTAGTGCGACAGTGCGCCGAGTGCAAAGGCGTATTCGTTGACGTCCTGGCTTTCGAGCAACAACTCGCGAACAAAGTCTCCGCTGCGAACGTAATGCACAAGGTTGCTGAAATCCCTGCTGCCGAAAGGATAGTAGCCGAGGTCCTGAATGACGGCGCCGCCATAGGCGTAGGCGTGCGCCTCTTTGATCTGGTCTTCGGAAAGGCTGGGATAGCGTTTCAGCAGAAGAGGGCGGATTTGGTCAGCCCATACCAGGTCCACGAGCTCTTCATGGGTCAGGACGGAATAGGCGGACGAACCACCGCTACACATCAGCACAACTAGCAGAAGCGCCGCTGCATGGACACAAAGCAGGCGCGACGTCTTGGCTATGGTGCATGGCGATGTCGGCAAGTTACGCATGAATTCAAATCCGGCCGAGAAGCGCGAGAATCATAACGATCAAGAGGATCAGACCCACTCCTCCGGTTGGCGCATAACCCCAGTTTCTGCTGTGTCCCCATCTCGGTAGCGCACCAAAAAGTGCTAGGACCAAAAATACGATCAAAATGGTTCCGAGCATATTCCCCCCTTACTCTGCTGTATTTAGAAAGAGGTATTTACGACTGGTGCAGCCCCTTCCGAGGCCGCACCAATCAAGTCCAACTAGTTTCATAAGTGTTGCTTCCGTTACTTGCTATTGCAAGCTTCCCGTCGTTGCGTTGGCCGGGCTGCCGATTGCTTCGCCGGATACGACAAGCTCAACTCTTCGGTTCTGCTGTCGCCCTGCGGCGTTATCGTTCGTAGCTACTGCCAAGCTGTTGCCGAAACCTCTGGCGGTAACCGAATTGGTTGCGACTCCTTGTTGCACCAGGTAATCGCGGACCGAGCCGGCACGATTTTCAGAGAGCCTTTGATTCATCGCATCGCCGCCCACATTGTCCGTGTATCCCCCGACGGCGATATCGAGTCCAGGGTAGGCGAGCAGAATACCGGCGACCTTCGCCAGTTTCTCGCGCGCACCCGGCTTCAAGGAATATTTTCCGGTGTCGAACAAGACATCGGACATGCTGACAATGAGCCCCCGCGCGCTGTCGCGCGTCTGAAGGATAGTATTCAACTGCTCGGACAATCGCGTGCGCATGGCGGCCTTGTCAGTTTCCGCTTGTTGCACGCTCAACTGGGCTTGCTGTGCCGCTAAGCGGGATTGTTCCGCATCAGCCTGGGCTGCGGAGAGTGCGTTCGCTGAAGAAGCCTGGCTGTCTGCCAGGGCCTTGTCGGAGTCGGCCTTGGCGTTGGCAGCGTCGGCCTGAGCTCTTGCTGTTTCGGACTCAGCCTGGGCTTTGGCGGTTTGGGCATTGACTACATCGGATTCCGCCTGAGTCTTTGCCAATTGCGCTCTTGCTGTATCTGACTCTGCCTGAGCTTTAGCAAATTCCGCTCGGGCCTGGTCAGATTGTGCCTGTTCCTTCTGTCGGGTAGCGTCGTCTGCTTGCGCTTGGGTTTGTGCCTGCGCGTTCGCGGCAGCTTGACGTTCGTTGGCTAGGCGCTCCTGCTCTATCTTTTGGACGGTGATTGCGCGCGCATCTTCCGCCGTCTGGACTGCCTCACGGGCAACCGCGATCATGGGTTTTCTATCGATATGCTTGCTGGTGGCATATCCGTCGACTTTGACGGCGTTGCGCGCTTCAAAGAATTCCAATGGCAAGTGGGTGTTCAGAACTACCGGATCGAATTTATAGCCACTCGGAATGTAGCCGCCGCGCTCCAGAAGTTCATACTTGGTATTCATCGCCTCAGTCGTGCCTTTGGTGTCCTCGCGAACTACGTTTTCGAGCACGACGACATTGCTGGGCTGACGCACGGCATAATAAGGTTCCGCGGTAACGACTAGAGCGAAGGCCTGAAGATCGGTGGTGACGTCCAG
>QHZW01000182.1 GCA_003224815.1 Acidobacteriota bacterium
TGGAATGAAGATTGAGTTTGATCATGATATTGCTGCGATGCGTTTCGGCCGTTTTCAATGTCATGCCTAGCATGGTGGCGACTTCCTTCGAAGTCTTGCCCTCGCCAACCAGCTGCACGACCTCTCGCTCGCGAAGCGTCAATCGGGGCGGGATGGCCACGGCTGGATTAACACGATACCGTTGCAGGTAACCCTTCAAAATCAGATCGGACACTCGCGAACTGAACGTGGATCTCTGCCATTGCAGGGCTTCCACCGCTGTCGTTAGGTCAGCGCTTGCGTCGGACTTAAAAACCCACCCGCGAACACCCGCCTCCAAACAGTCCCGAACGACTTGCTCGGAGCCCACGTCGGTCACTACCAGTATTCTCTGCAGCGGGTTGTGTCTCAGAATCTGCCGGGCCGCGTCCACGCCATTTAGCCTCGGCATGCAAATGTCTAAAATAAGAAGATCTGGTTTCATCTGCTGGCACTTTTCTACCGCTTCCCGTCCGTCAATGGCCTCTCCGCAGATCTCCCATCCTTCATGAGATCCAAGCAGCGAACACAGACCTAAACGAAAAACTGGATGATCGTCAGCCAACAATATGCGAAACATGTTCATAGAACCTCCCCACAGGACCCCCCGGATGAACCGCATTGATCAGGCACGCGGTGGACACGAACCTTTCGCGAGGTTCAAAGTTCGTAAATTCTGCCATTCAGAGTTCCTGAGGTCTGATCAAAATTGCACACTCGAGCGATGCTTATCCCTTTATTGGAGACTGGTATGGAAGGCACCCACGCGGTCGGCCGAGTTAGACGCCGGGAGTGGCGGCAGACGGTATACACCGATCATGTTCGGTTTAAGATGTTTTGCAAACGGGCAGATTTCGTCATGCGCGGCTCTGCCATCTCGGCCGTAACCCGAGACAGGGTGGCTTCGGAGGATTCCTTTTGCGACTTCAGAAAAGCGGCTTTCCACGCGGCCCGCTTTTCGGGTGAGTTCACAGAACGGGAAAAATCAATGATGTAGGTCACTTCGTGGGGACAGTAGATGCAAGGGGTTTTCAAAACTTCCCCGCTGGCTTCATGCTCGACGGTGAATGGGAACGACCGCAAACATTGCGTACAGGTCAGGACCACAAAGGGTTTGCCATCGTGGTCTTTACCATTTCGTGGAATCCAAACCGGGGCGCTTTCTCCCTTACGTCGTGTGGGACCAGTGCGGATCAGGTGGGCAAGAATCTCTAGGAGCTCAGCGGCACTTTCCTGACCTTTGGCATAAAACGCGTCAGCTATCACTCCGGTCGGGACTGCAATGGAATCGTAAGCGCCACTGGAGGCGACAACCAAGACCTCTGGAAACCTGCGCCGTACGACGGACAATAACTCGAATCCGGACATTTGCGGCATGTTCAGGTCGGAGAGTATTAGCTCCGGAATCGCCTGCTGTAAATGCAGCAGAGCATCGAAGCCGTCATTTGCAGTGGAAACGTCGTAGCCTTCGTCGCCCAGCAGTTTGGAAATTGTCAGGCGTACGGTAGTGTCATCTTCCACCACCAGAATTCGCGTTTTGGATTTAGTGCGCATTGAATGATGCGGGTCCCGGCAACGTTTATCGCTTGCTGGACTTACTTTCCACCGCGTCGGCTGCGGAAAGCTTTCGATCTCGGTGCGGCTCGCTGCGCAAGGCGCCCGTATGCAGTTCACACGGCTCGCCGATCGCAGCACCACACGTAGGGCAAGGGACTGAAGATATTTGTTTCGGGGTAAGTTCGTTGCTCTTCACCACCCGATGATGAACCTTCCATTGATAAAAAAAATGCTCAATAATGCTCATTTTTCAACAGATTAGCCTCGCAGCACGGTTTATTGAGTCCGGCCACAGCTTTACAAATTCTGAGCAAAAATGAACATCCGTGCGGATTACGATTCTGGCAAAATATCTAAGGGCGCAGCTTCGCGCCCGGAGAAGCCATTGATGGTATCAACTGTCCCGCGCCAGAAAACGGGCAACTTCGATCCAAGGAAGTTCCTTGCCACTATCGGCGAGGGCAGGAAAGTCGTCGCCTTTCCCAAGAGACAAACAATCTTCGCGCAGGGTGACGCGGCTGATGCAGTGTTTTACATCCAGGAAGGCAAGGTTAGACTCACTGTCGTATCCAAGATTGGTAAAGAAGCAACTCTGGGCATATTAAACGAGAAAGAATTTTTCGGAGAAGGCAGCCTGGCTGGACAGCGTTTACGCATGGGGTCTGCAACCGCAATGACGGACTGCGAGCTCCTGCGCATTGACAAGAAGGCGATGATGCTAGCGCTTCACCGCGAACACGCCTTCTCGGATCTGTTCGTAGCGTATCTGCTGGCACGGAACATCCGATACGAAGAAGATCTGGTTGATCAGCTTTTCAATTCCAGCGAAAAGAGACTAGCGCGGATTCTGCTCTTGCTTGCTCATTTCGGCAAGGAAGACGCGCCCGAGACGGTAATCCCGAAGATTAGCCAGGAGACCCTAGCAGACATGATAGGCACAACTCGATCGCGCGTCAGTTTTTTCATGAACAGGTTCAGAAAGTTAGGTTTCGTTGATTATGGCGGGAGCGGGCTGCAGGTTCACAGTTCGCTTCTGAATGTCGTTCTCCACGACTAGCTTCGATGCCGAGGTCCGAAACTCCAACTTACAAACAGCGCTTAGCATTTCAGGCGTCTGTTGAATCGAACCCCCACAGTGGCGCTGTTTTGGTCGCGACCAGAACCTCCAACAGAGTGGCTGTATTGCGAACGCTTCCTGAGATGCCGATGAGTGCTTCTGAGAACAGGGAATGTTGCCCCGCCAGCGCGTCAAGACGGTCACTCACGTCGTGGAGTTGCTGAGCTTCGTGCAGGATCGCAATCGAAGGCATGGGGTACGCTGCTTTCCTGAAAGCCTAAGGAGAGAAAACTTCAGATGGGCTGACTTAGTTCAGGGAACCTGAAAGAGGAGAAGGCGGTAACTACCTCAACTCCAGTCTATCACGTGGACAGCTCGGAATACTGCAGCACCTCGGCCTTGCTCGAAACGGTTAGCCACCTTATTCATGTTGGCATAAAAAAGCGCCCTGCTGGAGAGGAGAGCGCTTTTCGAGAGCGAGGCTTGAGGCCTCATTCGCGATTGAACTGACAATAATGCAGACGGCAATTCCAGGGATGTTCAATATTGCACACTCCGAGAATCTGAATTCAGAGTAGCTTTCCAACTTCAGAAAAAGCAAAAAAGCGTCCCGTCAGCCGCGACATCGGGATTAAAGCCCCAACCCCGGCATGTGAGCTATCTTGCTCAGACACGAGAGCCGGCACCTGTCATTCTTTATTCTCCTGAGTGTGTAGACGAGGCCGCGAGCGCTGATTCGCAGCTCTCAATTCTTAGGGTCGCTGCGGACCCGGTCGTAATCAAACCACGGCGCAGCGACCACATCCAGCTAATCGGCATTCTTCATCCGTGTGCTGCTGCGAAATCTGCGGCGAACACGGTTCGACCCAGGAAGCTCTCGGACATACTTTAGGGTGTACCCCGAGACGGCTTCGAGGCGGAAGCCCGCGAAACAGAAAGGTGAAAGATGACGC
>QHZW01000183.1 GCA_003224815.1 Acidobacteriota bacterium
GATGCCATGTAGTCACCGCGCAGCCGCGCCGTAACCTTCTTCATCTCCAGCTGGACCTGGGTGTCGATTTCTGTGATCTGATTATTGATCTGCGCAATTTTCGGATACGCCGGTCCGAATTGTGTTCCCAGTTGAGCTGCCTGGACTTTGAGGTCGGCTTTCTGCGCTTCGAGTTTGTCGAGCAACCTCGAACTGGCGGCGGAACTCTTGCCTGAACCAGTCGCAGCCCCGGCCACCGACGCAGCCGACTCCGCATCGCCTGCCTCGGCCAAGCGATAGAGCGATTCCTTTTCCATGCGATCCGATTCCGCCGCGGTGAGTTCCTTGTTTAATTCGTCGAGTTTCTGCGTAGTGATGTTCTGCTTCTCGTCTATTCCGAGAATGTTATGTTCCTTCTGATATCTGACCAGCTTCTGCTGCGAGGTCTCCACCTTCATCTGCAAATCTACCAGTTGGCGTGAAAGCCAGTCTGAGGCCTGCATGGTTGATTCGAATCGCGTTTTGAAGTTCTGCTCGATGTAGGTGTTCGCGAGCGTGTTTACAACTCGTGCGGCGAGCTCTTTATTGGGGCTGCGGAAGTGGATCTCAAGTATTCGGGTATTAGGTACAAGTAATACCCGCAGGTTTCCTTTAAACGCGCCCAGCAGTTCGGTCGCGCGCGCCGAGTCGGGCTGGATTGCGTCCGTCGTAAGCTCCAGCGAAGAAGATGGCCGCATGCCGTGTCCGCCGAATTCGGGAAGCCTGTCGAGATTCAGTTCCTTGATGACCTGTAGCGCCAGCAGATCGCTTTGCAGGATCCTGACTTCAGTATCGAGGTCGGTAGGGTCGTAATAATCGACTGAATTGTTGCCGTCGCGCAGGTTGCTAAGCATTGGATCGGGCTTGTTGATCGCGATGCTGCCCTTGGCATCGTAAATAGGAGTGCTCCGCAGAGTTGCGATCAGCGTTGCTCCAAAGACGATCAGCAACGTGCCGAGCACTACCCAAACCCGCTTAATCAGAACTCGAAAATAGTCGCGCAGAAGGGAGTCTTGTGCCGTTGTCGCGGACTGCATCAGCGCAAGTTGTCGCCCGAGCTGCATCGGAATGGAAGACGTTTCCCGCAGGCTGGTGCTATTGGGCGAAAAGCCTGGAACTTGTTCCATCGTTCCCCTTAACGCGAGCAAGAATCGCCGGAGATCCGGCGCAACGAGACGGCGAATTCAGTATGGCAGAGAACATCCTCTGCCGACCTTGATTGAATTGGTTCCAAGCTGTGAAACAAAAGGGATTCACAGGATTGCTGTGCGCACAATAGCTATACTGCGCAAGTGCCGGTGTTCGCGCCGGCAAAACACCGAAACCAAGCCGCCGAGGTGGAGATGAACTGGTCGGAACAGGTTGTGCTGGTCACAGGAGGCACAGGATCGTTCGGCAAAAAGTTTGTGGAGATCATGCTGAATGAGTATCGGCCTCAGAAACTCATCATCTTCAGCCGCGATGAACTGAAGCAGCATGAAATGCGCGCCTCGGGAATCGATCATCCCAGCCTGCGCTATTTTCTCGGCGATGTTCGCGACCAGCAACGCCTGGAGCGCGCCTTTGCCGGCGTGACGGTAGTCGTTCACGCCGCCGCGCTCAAACAAGTTCCAGCCTGCGAGTACAACCCTTTCGAAGCAATTCAGACCAATATCGATGGTGGGAAGAACGTGATCGAAGCGGCGATCAATTGCGGCGTCCGGCGAATTTGTGCGCTCAGCACGGACAAAGCTGTCAATCCCATCAATCTCTATGGCGCCACCAAACTTTGTGCGGAAAAGATGTTTGTGCAGGCGAACGCCTATGCCGGCGCACAGGACACGCGATTCAGTTGCGTTCGCTATGGCAACGTTGTCGGCAGCCGCGGTAGCGTAATGCCGATCTTCATGGAGCAACGCAAGCGCGGCAAAATCACTCTGACGGACGCGCGCATGACCCGCTTCTGGATCACGCTCGATCAGGGCGTTCGTTTCGTGATCCGCTGCCTGGAGCAGATGCATGGCGGCGAAATCTTCGTGCCCAAAATTCCCAGCATGAAGTTGCTCGATATCGCTGAGGCCGTCGCGCCGGACTGCCAAATCGAGTGCATCGGAATTCGGCCGGGAGAAAAACTGCACGAGGCGCTGCTCTCCGAAGACGAGTCCCGCAATGCCGCCGAAACCGACGACATGTTCGTCATTCAACCCGCGCATTCGTGGTGGAAGAAAGAAAATTGGAATGCCGCGAGGCCCGTGCCGGAAGGCTTTCGGTATGCGAGCGATTCAAACACGCATTGGTTAACGGCAGAAGACTTGTACGCGTTGGTTGAGGGCAGTTCGCCGTCGCTCGTTTTTTCGACGGAGATCAGGTCTCGTGCCACAGCATAGGGCGGCCCAGCTGCCGTGGAGAAGCACTTTGTGAAGGTCAGGATCATTATTCAAGCGCGACTGACCAGTTCACGACTGCCGGGAAAAGCATTGCTACCCGTTGCCGGATACCCGAGTGCGATTCTAGCCGCCCTGCGAGGATCGAACAAAAAACACAGTATTATTTTTGCAACATCTGACGATCCATCTGATGACCGACTGGTAGAGGAGGCGTGCCATCACAAGCTGCATGTGTTTCGCGGTCCGCTTCACGATGTAATTGCCAGGTATTTTTGGGCAGCGGCGGATCTTGCGGACGAATCCATCGTGGTCAGGCTAACCGCAGACAATGTTCTGCCCGACGGCTCTTTCGTGAATGAACTGGTGAGTACATTGATGGAGAGCCAAGCGGAGTATGTGGGAGTTGATGCACTCCGTGCGGGAATACCCTACGGTGTTTCCGCAGAAGCATTCACTGCCGCAATTCTGCGAAAAGCCCACCGGTCGGCTGTAAGTCAGGCTGATCGCGAGCATGTCGGCCTGTGGATGAAGCGAAATTGTCGCATAGCTAATCTTCGACCGAAAATATCGTCCGGCGAGTATTTCGGACACCTGCGCAGCACGATTGACACAGAGGACGATTATCAACGAGTAATTCGCCTTTTTGAAGGAACTGTAAATCCTCTTCAAGTTGGTTGGCTCGAACTTGCCCGTAAGCTCGCAAGGCTGCCATACGGCCCTCTCGTCCCTTCGCGAGAATTGTCAGGCACCCTGCACAGCGAACTCACATTAGGAACCGCGCAGCTGGGCATGAATTATGGTCGGGTTAATGACTCGGGGAAGCCCACCAGGCCAGAGGGCGTTGGCATAGTTCGCAAGGCTCTGGTGAGTGGCGTAAGCACGTTTGATACCGCGCGAGCCTATCAGGAGTCCGAGTCGGTGCTTGGGGAGGCGCTGCAGTCAGCGGGCCAGACCCATCGAGTTGTTACCAAGGTTGATCTTGCGTCGCTAACAAAGGCTGCTAGCAAGGATGAAGTGAGGATCCGGGTTGACGAAAGCATCGCCTTGTCCCGCCAGGCTCTGAGAACAGACAAGCTGAACACGGTTCTACTGCACGTGTGGGCATATCGCAGATTGTGGTCTGGCGCTGTGTTCCACAGACTTCTTGAACAATGCGAAGCCGGGTCCGTGAAAGTAATTGGGGCGTCCGTGTATGACCCGCAGGAAGCGCTGGACGCCCTGCACGACGAGCGCGTTAAACACCTGCAACTCCCCATCAATGTACTTGACCGGCGCTGGAAAAACGCCGGAGTTGACGAGGCCATCCGTGATCGGCCTGACGTGACCGTTCACGCCCGCAGCGCCTTTCTGCAAGGTATCTTGGTTCACCCATCGGAACGTTGGCCCGCTGTATCCGGTTTCGACGCAGAAAATTGCGTGCGCACACTGTGTTCCCTCGCGAACGATTTTGGCAGAACGGGGGTCGCAGATCTGTGTATAGCGTATCTGAGATCGCTGCCTTGGATCACGAGCGTGGTAATTGGCTGCGAAACCATTTCTCAACTTGAACAGAACACCGCACTGTTTTTAAGGCCCAGGCTGACGATTGAGCAGTCCAAGAAACTGGAGAGCGTACTGCCTACGGCTCCCGAGGAGTTTGTTTCCGGCGCGACCGGCCACTTGGGCCGGGTGATGGCACAGGGATTAGCTTCAGCGGGTGCACACGTGCTGGTGAATGGCCGAAACAGTCATTCCGTCGCTGAGCAGGTGAGTGAACTTCGGGGTAGCGGTTTCGAAGCCTCTCCCGCGTGTTTTGATATCACTGACCGAGGCGCTGTCTCTGCTTTCCTTGAGCGAATTTCTCGCGAACGTGGCAGGCTCGACGTGGTAGTGAACAATGCGAGTACAGGACGGACAGGGAAGTTTGAGGAAATCAACTCTAGCGACTTCGAACAGCTTTTTCGGATAAATGTCATCGCTTCGTTTCACATCATTACTGCAGCGCTGCCGCTTTTGCGAGAGTCAGTGAAAATGACTGGTGGAGCATCGGTTGTAAACATAAGCTCAATGTATGGAAGTGTAAGTCCTGATCCTTCGATCTACGGACGTAGTGGAGCGAATAGTCCCGCGTCTTACGGCTGCGCCAAAGCAGCCCTCATTCAATTCACGAGATACGCAGCGTGTCATCTCGCGCCGGATCGAATTCGTGTCAACTCAATCAGCCCAGGACCGTTTCCATCTCAAGACTATCTCGACAAGGATCCGGAATTCCGTCGTCAACTCGAGAGAAAAACGCCATTGGGACGTCTCGGGAGTGCCACGGAACTACAAGGCCCACTCTTGTTTCTAGCTTCAGATGCTTCCTCTTATGTAACGGGTATCAACCTGCCGGTTGATGGAGGATGGACGGCTTGGTGAGATCGGATACTAGAGGTACTCCATGATCCTGATAACCGGCGCGAGCGGACTCCTAGGCGCGAGTGTTACTCTGCGGGCAGTCGAACTCAAAAGACGCGTCTTGGGAGTATCGCGCCATAATCCGCTCAACATTCCTTTTATTCAATGCCTCGACCTCAAAGCCTTCGAGAGTACCCGGAAGCTTGTTCTGAACTTGCGTCCTTCAGCTATCATTCACTGCGCCGCTACCACAGACATTGATTACAGCGAAGACCACACTGACGAGGTCCATGAAAACAATGTTCGTGCTTCAGCTTTTCTCGCCCAGCTTGCCTCGGAAATCGACGCGCAATTCATGCAAATTTCTACCGATAGCGTGTTTGACGGACACCAAGGACACTACTCAGAAACTGATACTCCGCTTCCCCTAAACGTTTACGCGCGAAGCAAGCTCCTCGCTGAACAGGAGGTGACGCGCGCTCATCCCAGGCCTTTGATAGTCCGTGTGAACTTTTACGGGTGGAATATACACGGCAGGAAAGGTCTCGCTCAATGGATTCTCGATCAACTGAGCCAGGGTAAGACGTTGAAAGGTTTTACGGATGTATTTTTCTGCCCTTTGCTGGTGAATGATCTCGCTGAAATTTTACTCGATATGCAGGACTTAGAGCTTGCGGGCATCTACCACGTGGTTGGATCAGAGCGAATCAGCAAGTATGAGTTCGCCACGCGTCTTGCTACGGCCTTTGGATTCAATCCGACTCAAATCACCCCGAGTTCAATGGAAGATGCCAATCTTCGCGCCGTCCGCCCCGGTGATACATCGCTCCAAACGGAAAAGGTTTCGCTGGCGCTTGGCCGTGCTATGCCAGACGTTGCCTCTGGGATGACATTGAAATTGGGTAAACGCACGGTCGGCCTCGATCACCCCACGTATTTTGTTGCTGATATTGCGGCGAACCATGACGGCGACCTGGAACGCGCCAAACTCTTGATCCGCCTCTGCGCACAGTCTGGAGCCAACGCCGCCAAATTTCAGAATTTTCGTGCTTCCAAAATCGTGAGCGACCGTGGTTTTCGCTCTCTGGGCGGACAGCTTTCTCATCAATCAAAGTGGAAGAAGAGCGTCTTCGAAGTCTATCAGGACGCGAGTGTCGCCTGGGATTGGACTCCGGCGCTCAAGCAGGAATGCGACGCTTGCGGAGTAGACTATTTTTCCTCTCCCTATGATCTCGAAGCCGTCGAGATGCTAGATCGATTCGTCGAGCTTTTCAAAATCGGATCAGGAGACATCACCTGGCCGGAAATGTTGCGGAGGGTGGCGTCTAAAGGCAAACCCGTTCTACTCGCGACCGGAGCCTCAGAACTTGTGGACGTTACGCGCGCGGTAGAGGAAATCACAAAGATCAACGATCAACTGGTCTTGATGCAGTGCAACACAAACTACACAGCAAGCCGGGAGAATTTCCGGCATATCCATTTGAGAGTGCTCGAGACCTACCGCAGTATGTTCCCGAACGTCGTGCTTGGTCTTTCCGATCACACACCTGGCCACGCGACTGTTTTGGGAGCAGTGGCTCTGGGAGCACGCGTGATCGAAAAGCACTTTACGGATGACAACCA
>QHZW01000184.1 GCA_003224815.1 Acidobacteriota bacterium
TAACGGGACAGCCGTTTGCTCCGCTTTTGACTGTGAACGGGAACCCGTCTTGCGATGTCACAATCCATTGGGCACTCCATCCGCCGACGAATGCATCGAGCGCTCCCGACATTCCTTTTCCAAGCGCCTTGTCTCTGCCGATCGGCAACTGCCACACTCCGCTGGCATGGAAGATATTGGGAACATCGTTGCCACAGAACGTGTAGTCCCTGGTTATGCCAAAGCCAGCGAGTGTTGGCGCACGGTTGAACTGGTTCTCCGAAATGCCGAGAATATTCTTAAAATCATCTTTGCACTCGGAACGGGTGTAATTCACCAATACGTTTAGCCCTTGCTTAAATCTGCGCTCAAACGTGATTTGAAGACCGTTGTAGTAGGCTGCTCCGCTTGAAGTCAGATAATCACTGTTCTCCCCAAAATCAGGAAATGGGAGATAAGGTGTCTTGTCGGTCCCTGGCGGAAGAATCAAGTTGGGGATGTTTCGCTTCTCTCCATTGAGCAAGTGGTGGGTGTTGTTCCCAGTGTATGCAACCGTGATCGTCTGGCTGTCTGATAACTGGTACTGAACCGACCCATTCCATTCCTGCGTGTAAGCTGTTTTCCATGGCCGTTGGAAGCCGACCAAGCTAAGACCATTCGGGCTGAAATTCGGACTCGCAGGATCCGGATTCGCTGCCGAGAGTCCGTTCTCAAGGGTCGCCGATTGCCCATTCGGATAGGTCACTGGAAGAATGTTGCCGTTAGGCGCAGAAAAACTGAGATTCACAGTAAATGGATAGTCGTAGCCTGGATCCGGCGCCCCGCCGAGGTTCTCGAACCCCCCATAAAAAATTCCGTAGGCGGCGCGAGCAACGAGTTTTGACGAGAGCTGATACGCCAATCCCACTCTTGGCGCAAAGTTTGTGAGTGGCGTGGTAAAGATGCTTGAACTGTTTAAGTATGTCAGCCCGATGCCATCAGCCTGCAGAAGAGGGGCGAACGCAGGCGATAGGGGTGCGCTCTTCTGCTGTGACAGGATCAGATACTCGGGACTTCCGCCCTTAGGCAGCGTTAGTCCGGCCTGCTTCCCGCTTCCCTCGCCCAAGCCTCCGAAAATTTCCCAGCGCAACCCCATATTCAGCGTCAGCTTCGAACTTGCCTTCCAGTCATCCTGGAAGTAGGCGCCCCAATAGTGGCGCAGGTCGTCCGGTTGAGTGATATTGGAGGCAAAAACGGTGTTCGCTCCACCTACATTGTTGATCCCATTTGCAACAGTTGCCGCGGTTGGGGTGAGCAGAATATCTGCAGCCCCCGCGCCGTCGGTGCTCGCACCGCCAACTCCGGGCGCCATGCCTGTATATCCTCCAAAATCGAACTCGCCGCGGGACCAGGCTGGGTCAATCCACGGGAAATGGAGCCTCTGATATTCAAAACCTCCCTTGAAGCTATGCCCACCGTGGACTTTGGTCAGATTCTCCGTGAATTGAATCGTGTCACTACTGCGACGGTTGGGACTTGCAAACGCGCCCGCGCCAAGTGAAGTCAAACCACGAATGCCAATTGTTGGCAAGCCTCCGTTTCCGTCGGTTTGTGGAATGCCCTGAATGCCAAATTGGGCGGGAACGTCATTGACCAGTGAGCTTGGAGGCACCGACGCCGTACGAAGGCGGCTATACCCAAATCGGGCTTCGTTGATCAGAGTCGAGGAAAATGCGTGAGTTTCGCTGACCGCAATATTCATCGACCGGTCAGTAAAATCACCTCCGGCGAAACCAGTATTGTCTCCGAGCCCCGTGAAGTCACCGGGAAAATTCGCGTGTCTACGGCTGTAGCTAACACGCCCGAACAGCTGATCGCGCTCGCTAAAGTTTTCATCGGCGCGAACATCGAAGTGATTATTGTCATCAGGTTGACTGCGGTTCACAAAATAGTTATTCACAAAATACTTAGGGCTGGAAATATCAGTAATGCCAGCCGCAGGATAGAGTTGCAACAACGCGAGTGCGTTGGGGTCAATGCGAGTAGAAGGCAACTGATTCATCAGGTTCTGTTGCGCAGCAGTGGTGAAATCAGTCATTCCGGCGATGCTGCCGCCGGTGTAAAAGGGATCACGCACGAAACCGGTTGCGGTGGCAGTCAGCCCCGTGGTGGGATCAGCTTGGCCACTTGTAACCGGTCGCGTTGTTGCAGGGTCGAAAACTGTCGCATTGTTAAAGCTTCGCCCCAGCAAATCTGTACTTGTCGAAGTCGTCGATGCAAATCTGTCCCGGTAATCCAAAAACCCACTCGCAGCCTCCGCACTGGTGGGAACAGAAGGATTTTTCTCTACGCCTTGGCGAATGCGCGTCCCCTCATAGTCACCGAAAATGAACAATTTGTTCTTAATAATCGGTCCACCTGCCGCCACTCCGAACTGATTCCGGCGGAGTTCGCCCTTTTCTTTTTGATCCGCCGGAGTGAACCATTGATCCAAGGCGGTTGCATCGAAAAGGTCATTGCGCAAGAACTCCCAGGCGCTGCCGTGGAAGTTATTTGTGCCTGATTTCACGGCTGCATTCACCACGGCCCCGCCAGCACGTCCAAACTCGGCGCTGAAATTGCTGGTTTGAACTTTGAACTCCTGAATAGCATCCGGCGGAGGAAGGTTGGCGTAGGCGGCGCCATTCAGAAAATCAACCGTGTCGTTGTTGTTATCAATTCCGTCGAGGATGTAATTGTTGTGAACTGTCGTCAGGCCGTTCGCCACGAAGCTGCCTGTCGCGTCTAAACCGCGCGTTGGACTCAGGCTGGTTACGCCTGCGAAGCTGGGGAGCAGCTGCCGTAACTTCGACTGTCTCGGTGATTGAGCCGGTTACCAACCGAAAGTCAGCGCGCGCCTGTTCCTGAACGTTAACTGCAACGTGGGTCGTGGCTTTGCGAAATCCGGCGGCCTCGACATTGACGCTATATGTCCCGATCTTGACAGGGCCGAAAGTGTAGGTTCCATCAGAACCCGTGACGGCGGATGTGCTGAGACCACTGGCATCGCTCACGAGAGTGACCTTGGCATTCGCGAGGACCGCACCGGTTGGATCAATCACTGTGCCCCTGATCGCTCCGGCGTCGACTTGTGCAATTGCAGAACCGGATAGCAGGCCCACAGCTAACAGCGCGACCGACATAGCACTTCGTAGCGTAAAAGCAGTGTTCTGTAACATTGCCCCCTCCGGAACGGTGTACGTACACGCTGTACGTGCACGTACACGATTAGTCTTTTAATACTAGCTTGTCAAGCAAAAAATGCGCAGGTTTGAAAAACGTTTCTGCATAATCCGGGCGGAACTTCACAACTCTGAATGTGTGTATGCTGCATTCCGCTCAAAGGCCCCGCTTCGCGCGCTCCATGTCCGCTCGAACAGTTTTGTTGACGTACAAACTCAAGCCGTGTACGTTGCCGCGTATGGTCGAGACCAGAGCGGAGATCCTGTCGTCGGCTGGATTCAGACTTGTTCAGCTTGCCAATGATTGTCTGGTGGCCAGCTTCTTGCCGGAATTGGGCGCGAAAATGACTTCTCTGAAGAGCACATCAACTGACAGGGAGTTTCTCCTTCAGCCGAGTGACCGGCCATACCGTCCAGCCAAGTATGGGGCTGATCACGGTGACTTGTGGTCAACCGCATGGCAATGCCACACCAGCGATGGCGAACTCTGCTTCGAAGCGCAGGGGAGGAGTTTGCCTTACGCATTTCGGAAACGCGTGCGATTAGAAAACAATGCAATCGTTCTGCGATATGAAATTGAAAGCGCTGGATCAAGTGAATTTGCATTTTTGTGGTCTGCTCATCCTCTGCTCGCCGTCGAGCCGGGTTGCCGGATAGTTCTTCCGAACGATGTTTCTCGCGTATCAGTAGGCTGGTCTCGTGAGGAGCGATTAGGCAAATGTGGCGACAGCTGCGGCTGGCCCGTGGCGCACACAAAAGATGGTACTGCAGTTGATCTTTCGACGTTGACTACCGTCAACGCACGTACCGCGGACAAGCTCTTTACCTCTAGATTGCCCAAGGGAGAGTGCGCTCTCACCTATCCACATACCGGGGAGGCGCTCGTCCTTCGCTTTGATCCCGCCCTCGTCCCGCACTTGGGCATATGGATTTGCCAGGGTGGCTGGCCTTCCCCTGATTGTGGCCATTTCACCGTCGCACTAGAGCCCTGTACAGCCCGATCGGATTCACTTCGGGAAGCAATAGATATGAGTGAATGCGATGTATTGCGGCCTGGAGAAAAGAAGGCGTGGGAACTGAGACTCGAAGTCCGTGCGGGATAACGTCGGAAATGAGCTTCTGGTGATGGTTCTAAACTTTCAGCAAACAGGTTAAACATGAAATGTGTCCGATCCGCCCTTTTCATCTTAGTGAGTGTCACAGTCACCTTCGCGGCCAGCGCCCAGACTGTTCGCTTCGATTCTGCGCGAAAACTGTGGTTTCTCTCGACGCGCGATACCTCATACGTGCTCGGGATCAACGAGCAAAACGAAATGCAACACGTGTACTGGGGGAAGCGAATAGCTGCTGAGAACGACTTCGCTCCGGCGCATCTTGCCTCAGCGTACGGATTCGAGACTCGCGAGGGGCGGACTGCGGAGGAGTATCCGGCGTGGGGCGGCATGCGATATGGCGAACCCTGTCTCAAGGTCACCTTTCCGGATGGAAATCGTGATCTCGTTCTGAAATTTGATTCCCAGAAAATTGGCTCCGACATTCTTGAGATCACCCTCAAAGACATCAGCTACGGCGTATTCGTCACGTTGCGGTATCGAGTGTTTACCGCTTTCGACGTGATTGAGAAATCAGTGCGCGTCGACAATCGCACGAAAGAGCCGATCGTCGTTGAGAGTGCACAGTCGGGAGTGTGGCATTTGCCGTCAGGACAGCATTACCGCTTGTCATATCTGCACGGGTATTGGGCTGGAGAAACTCGTCTCGCGCAAGAACCCATTGACCCGGGCAAGAAAATACTGGAAAGCCGTCGAGGTAACACCAGCGGGCAGGCGAATCCGTGGTTCGCCATCGATGCAGGAGGCGCAGCAGACGAAGAGCATGGGAAGGTGTGGTTCGGCGCCCTGGGGTGGAGCGGCAACTGGAAACTCGTCATTGAAGACACCCCTTACGATCAGGTCCGCGTAGTCGGCGGATTCAACGATTTCGATTTCTCTTATCCGCTGAAGCCGGGCGAGAGTCTCAATACGCCTCTGTTTTACGGCGGATATACCGAGCTTGGCTTCGGAGACGCGTCGCGCCTGATGCACAGTTTCGAACGCGAGGCAATTCTGCCGGCACGGTCGGCCGGGCACTTGCGCCCTATCCTGTATAACTCCTGGGAAGCAACCGAGTTCAATGTTGACGAGGCGGGACAGAAGGCATTAGCCGACAAGGCAGCTCGCATCGGCGTTGAACTTTTCGTGATGGATGATGGCTGGTTCGGCCAGCGCAATGATGACCATGCCGGACTTGGAGACTGGTACGTCAATCCGCAGAAATTCCCGAATGGTCTCGGCCCATTGATTCAGTACGTCAAGAGCAAGGGGATGAAATTCGGATTGTGGGTCGAACCCGAGATGGTTAATCCCAACAGCAACCTTTACCGCAAACATCCCGATTGGGTAATCAACTTCTCCGGGCGGCCGCGTACGGAGGGCCGCAACCAACTGGTTCTCAATCTCGCTCGAGACGACGTAAAGGAGTACCTTCTAGCCACTCTGGTCAAACTGCTCCGCGAGAACGATATTGACTTTCTGAAGTGGGACATGAACCGCCATTTCAGCGAGCCCGGATGGCCTGCAGTCGCACCCGCTGACGAACGCAAACTGTGGGTGAATTATGTTCTGAACCTCTATGACATCATTGACCAGTTGCGCGCTAAGTATCCGAAGCTCGAGATCGAGTCGTGCTCGGGCGGCGGTGGCCGTATTGACCTCGGCATATTGAAGCGAGTCGAACAAGCTTGGACGTCTGATAACACAGATGCGTTCGATCGGCTCACCATCCAAGACGGATTCACACACGCTTACGCGCCGAAATTAATGATGGATTGGGTAACCGACGTGCCCAACATGAATGGGCGCAGCACCCCGCTCAAGTTCCGCTTCCTCGCAGCAATGATGGGTTCGATGGGTATCGGGGCGAATCTAAACCGCTGGTCCGACGAGGACTTCGCACTCGCCTCAAAGATGGCGGCCTACTACAAAACAATCCGGGCCACAGTCCAGGAAGGCGACCTGTACCGGCTGGCCTCGCCGCATGAGGGAGAACTCACTGCCAGCCAATATGTGTCGCGCGATGGGCGGCAATCTGTGCTGTTCGCTTTTCTTCGGTCACAGCAATTTTTGCGACCAGCGCCGACGATTTCTCTGCGCGGATTGGACCCGAACGCGAACTATCGCGTTATATCGATTGATGACAAGTTGATCGACAAAGCGGATGTCCTCAGCGGCGCATACGTGATGAATCACGGCCTTAATTTTAATTTGACCGGCGATTTCGATTCGACTTCAATCACGCTGGAACGGGTGAAGTAGATGGGAAAACGGCAGCCTTATCGTGGGCGAGTTCTGGAAAGGCTGGCAATGAATCTGCGTGCACTACACGTTGACGATTTGACCATCAGCGAAATCCTGCGGCATAGCGACGTGAAAGTCACCCGTGCAAGTTACATCAAGCGGGTTGACGAGAAGTCAGTCGAGGCAATGAACAGGCTCGAAGTCGAACTCGGGAAGCCAGCACGGTCGGTTCCCGTGATGGGCGGGTCGAAGGTCACGAAGACAGACGCAGTTGTACCTGTCGGCAAGGCGTAGTTGTGACAGCCAAGACTTGACCTCATAACAACAATTATCCTTCTTTTGCATGAAGGACCAGTTGTTTTTCGACCTGACTACAAGACCGCAGCACATTCACTTTTGCGAACCGGGCAACATTGAAGGAGTGCTAGCAGAACTTCATCAGCAAAACATTGCGGTTCTAGAGATTGATGGTGCGCTGCTCTCATCACGCGAGGAGATATTCAAAGCGTTCGCAATTGCTCTCCGGATGCCGAAGGGCTGGTATGGTGACGAGGAATATGCCCCTAATGTAGACGCTTTCCTCGAATACCTCGACGACGTTGCCGAATGGATTCCGGCGAAAGGCCACGTGGTATTAATCCGCCATTCGGAACAGTTTTGGTGTGCGGCACCTCGGTTAGCCGGGGAACTTGTCGAATGGTGGCAGTTCTCATTCGCAGGGCATCAAGGAACTGTTCACCTTGTCTTTGTTTGGTGATTGGCACTCATCTTGGAATCAATGAGTGATGACGCCGGTTCCCGACAGTTAGCTAGTTTCGCCTAGCTGAGTACACATTAGTCGCAGATAAGTGCACACTTTCCAAGTACCAATCCTGCAAGGCTGCCTGTGTTTAGCGCATGCCGCCCATTCAGCTTGGCATGTCAATTGCGCTTGCATTCAGCGGAAGCAAGTTTTTTCTCGAGGACACTTATCGATCAATAATTCATTGTCCTAAGGGGAGGGGAAATGACTCTGCGCCGCCTGCGTTTCCTGTGATCTGCCTGCTCTTTGTGGCCTAATTACTGTCCCTCAGGCTCAGACTTGGACCTATACCTTTTCGGGGGCGAATTTCACTCCGGGTGGTGATGGACTAAGCGTCGCGTTTCAGTATTCCACGCAAGCGCCAATAACTGCTGATATTTATTAACGTCATCGGAGTTGATTTCATGCACAAACTGCCTGGTTTCATGAATTGTCCCGGCAGTGGTATTTCAGCCGAGTACGGTGTCTGGCAGCTCGATCCAGTTTAACGATCTTGGGAATGTAGGCAGTGTGTACTTGTTTCCGTTGGGATCTTAGGAACACTGAATACGAGAAGCTTTCCATCACCATTTTGCACGACACCAGCTACCAGGTTCTTCAAGGGGAGGTTCTATGACTGCGTTTCGCATATTGCTTGCCGACGATCATCCAGTTTTTCGTATGGGGCTGTGTTCACTGATCGGATCCCACGAGAGCTGGGAGGTCTGCGGAGAGGTGGCTGACGGACGCGAAGCGGTGGAAAAATGCCGGCAGTTAAAACCAGATCTTCTTATTTTGGACATTTGCCTGCCGAAACTAAACGGTCTTGACGCGGCGCGGCAGATCCTGAGACACAATCCGGGCCAGAGAATACTGGTCGTCACCAACGTGGAGTCCGAGCAAGTGATCCGGGACTGTTTGCAAGCGGGGGTTTGCGGGTGGATTTTTAAATCTGACGAAACCCGTGACCTCACGGCAGCCATAGAGGCCACGCAACGGTACAGATCCACGTTCAGCTCGCGAGTGTGCGATCTGATCCCGACCTTTTACCAGCAGCGCCGTCGCACTGGTTTAGCTGCGGCCATGCCGCCCACATTGTCGCCTCGGGAACGCGAGGTTGTGCAACTCGTGGGTGAGGGTGAGACTTCCAAGGAAATCGCCGTGCTGCTAGGCGTGACATTGAAAACTGTAGAAACGCATCGAAGCAATATCATGCTTAAGCTCCAGCTTCATTCTACTGTCGAGTTGGTGTTGTATGCGGTGAGGAACGAAATTGTCCACGTGCAACTTCCAGCTAAAGTGCTGCGAGTTCCTCAAAATAGAAATGGACCACCGGATATGGCCTTCATGCCGCTATTTGAAAATTGTCGTTTGC
>QHZW01000185.1 GCA_003224815.1 Acidobacteriota bacterium
GCTGCAATCGGCCAAAAGGGCGGTCGCGCTGCGACCCACACTCGCTGCTGCCCGCGCTGTCCTGGCAAAGCTCTACTTGCAATCAGGAAAAAACGCGGAAGCCGCGGAGCAATGCAGAAAAGCGCTGCAAATTGATCCCAAGAACCAGACTTCTTTATATCGCTTGATTCAGGCGCTAAGAAAATCCGGGCAAACAGCGCAAGTTCCGGAGTTACTGAAGCGACTGGCAGTGCTTCGGCAGGATTCCTCAAAAGAGCAGAAGCAGCGCAATCGCTACAAACTTGTTGAAGGCGACGCGCAGCCGTGAAGAGAATGGGTAATCTCTTCTGTGGCAATTATTTTTGTAGTTGCTATCTCGGTCCGGCGTCGTTATCCGAACTTTTGGATTCATAAAGCCTGTAACGGGCGCCAGCCGCCTCAGTGTTGCGCGATTCCTGGCGAAGCACTGCAAGGCGTTTCACCAGTGCCGGTAGCTCTCCTTTTCTATCTTTACCGCTGTGTCGCAGCGCCTGAATCAGGTGATATAGGGCTTCCTGATCGGAAGGACTCGCCTGCAAACCGCGGCGTGACTGTTCAATGGATTTGTCAATTTCTCCTGACTTCAAATACAAATTTCCAAGTAAATCGCGAGCTAGAACGAAGTCAGGATTGAGTTGGGTTGAACGGACGGCAGCAGTCACCGCTTCCTTGAATTGCGGCGTTTCGGGGTCGGCACCCTGCTGGAACAAGATTTGAGCTTGCATGTACTGCAGAAATGCGTCTTTAGGATGCGACTTCAGTTGCGAACGCACCGTCGTCAAAGCTTGATCCAGGTTGCTCTGCTGAACGAGCGCCAGCCCCTCAGCCACTGCACTCGACGTTTGCCCGGGATCGAGTTGGGTCGCGGTGGTGAAATCGCTTTCTCCTTTTTCAAACTGTCCAAGCTGAATATAGAGAATTCCTCGCGCCACGTAGAGAGACGGTGCCTCCGGGAGCTGCTTCAATCCGGCGCTGATCACGTCAACGCCGACCTGAAAGGACTCATGGTTGAATGAGATTGCCGCAAAATCAACGTAGTACCGCGGCTTTTTCGGATCTCGCACAATCGCCTCGCGAAGAAGGGTGACTGCTTGCGGAGTATCTCCGGTTTCTTCGTACGCGGAAGAAGCGAGATCAAGCACGTCAGGATCGGGAGGATCGGTCTGCAGCAGAGGCTGAAGAGTAGCAATTGCGTCCTTTGCACGATGAGCACTCAATTGCGCGACTGCGAGGTTATAACGCGCATGCGGATCCTCAGGCTGCAGCTTTTGAATCTGTTCAAAGACTGGGATGGCATCTCCGGCTTGCTGCAACTCCATCAAGCAAGAACCGAATTGCGCAAGGGCCACGGGTTGTACTTCGATCAGTTGCTGGCTGGCTCGGAAATGTTTGACCGCAGACGCACAGTCACGCTGCTTGTACGCAAGGACGCCCAACATAGCGTGGCTGGTGCGGTCTTGAGGACGGAACTTCGCGATTCGATTCAGCAAAGGCACAGCACGATTGCTGCCTGCGTTGTATTCCAGTTCAGCAGCACCTTCGAGGGCGGCGAGATAGTCCGGTGAAATGCGCAATGCAGTGTTGTATGCGCTTAGCGCCTCTTTGTCTCGGCCCAATCTCGAGAGCGCGATTCCTTTCAATGTCCAGAGTGTGAAATCCTTCGGAGATCGCTGGAGCTGCCCTTGAGTGAGCTGCAAGGCATGATTGAAGTCGCGCGCATTAAGCGCAGCTTCTATGGAGCGCACTGCATCAGTGCCCTGGGCGCTTTGACCGATTCCCGACTGTAAAGCCACTAGGGCGAATAGAAAAAGCAATGCCTTAAAACGCGACATTATGTATTGGATTTTACTCAGCGACGTCACTTACGCGATAGTTCAATGATATCGCGTTGAGCGCTGCACAAGCCGCATCATGTGTACTCGACCGCAATCTCAAAATGCCGTTCACTGTGCGTTTGGATTATCACGCTGTCGTTATGCAAGCCGCCGATCACGGCTGGCCGGCCATTCGTGGTTGCTTTGTGCAGACGATTCTGCTTCGGCAACCGAAATTTCACCTGCAATTCTTTCGGCGACCCGGGTCGCTCTAATCGACGATCGCTTTCACATTCTTAGTACGTGGGCTCGCTGCCATCGTCATGCTCACTCTTCCCCAGCGCGTAGGTGCTCGTTCAATCTTTATTTCTTTTCCGGAGATGACCCAGTCTCGAGGAAGTCCTTTGGCGAGGTACAACTTGTCTTCGTCCGAATCTTCCAAAACCAGCATCCATCTAACGAGCAGCGGAATTGTCAGTTGCGCCGGAATACAAAAGAGAGCGTTGTCGCCATCGATGCCGGCCACTTCTCCCGCTGTCCAACTGCCGCGCGTGTAAACGTGATAACGATGCGAGTACAGGAACAGCAAGAATTCTTCAATGCGGTCCTGGCGCAGAAGCGCTTGCGCATAGCCATAGGAGATGAAACCCAGGATATCGCGACCTTCAGGATGCGGTGGCTCGACGTTGGCGACAACTCCGAGCGTGGTGGCGCCGTAAGCGCGCATGCAGTCGATGATCAGGTTGGTCATCCCCGCCGGTAATACGTCGGCTTGCAGCAACTCCGCATAAGCGCGATGCGGCCACTGCTGCGGGCTGGGGTGCTCGTTTTGCATTGATTCCCAGAAGGTGCGAGTCGTTCCCGGGTATGTGCCAATGTAAGGCGGAGACATGTCGCGCCGGATATTTTTCTCGATGCTGGCGATAGCGGCATCTCGTAAAATATTGCTCCGTGCCTCCCAGCCGACGGCTTGTTGGCTGGCTTGCGGATCATGACGAGCAATTGCTCTCCAGACGCTGCTGAGATCACGGAGACCTCGTGCAGCAAAAGCATTGTTGGCGAAGTAGGGCAGCCACCAGAGCTGTGGCTTCGGCATGAGACAGGAATCCGATTCGCTCCACCCGTGAATGATGCCGTAGCCAGGATCATCTTTGGACAACTGCAGGCTCTCATCGTGAAGCTGGCAAAGTATCGTAGCCGTTGCCTCGATCTTCGACCGATGCATCTCCAGCAGATCACAATTCTGCGTGTAATTGAGATAGCGAGCAAGCAATGACAGCGTCATGCCGAATTGCGCCGTCTCGGGGCCGCGCATGTTAATCATGCCTTTCGAGTCGACGAACTCCGTAAAGTAGTTGTCGATAACGGCGCGGGCAGTTTCAAACCGGCCCCACTCGAGATTCGAATACACCGAGCTGGTGAAAACATCCTGGAAGCCGTCGTATTCCGAGCCATAGTAGTCGCGATCGACCGCTCCATATTTGGGATAGACGCCACTGGGACGGACCATCACCTCTTTCGCAAACGCATGCTTCGACATGTCGATCCAGACATTCTGCGGAAGTGAAGCAGGCGTGAAGTCACGCACCTGGTCCTCTCAATATCCGGCAAACACTAACAGAGCACGGTAGAACTCTTCCGGCAGCGGATCAACGCGCGCCGGAGCAAACGCGGGATAGCTGTGCCCGTAAGCAACTTTTAATATCTTTCCCTTGGCAACGGTCACGGTACGATGCCATGTCTGTACGATGAACTTGTCGCGGGCTTCAACATCGCCGAAGACAATCACTTCATCATGGGCGCTCTCTGAAGCGGGGAGGATCTTGCGCACCGCTGGCCACCATCCGCCGACCAGCCCATCGAAACGCTGCTTGCCAGCCTTCTGATTGTCTTCCGGGAAAAACTGGACTGGATGATACGTGCGCGTGCT
>QHZW01000186.1:0-3976 GCA_003224815.1 Acidobacteriota bacterium
TTTGTTGCCAGCATGCATCACGCTGTCTGCATGGTTCGTTCCCGCTACTCTGTCCAACTATTCCAATCAGGCGCTCCGAACCAGCTCAATCAACGCTACGGCGATTTCTCATTGGTGACGCTGTGGTTACGTTGGGGTATTCGGAGGGGCAGGGCTAACCGCAAACGTAAGCGGGGGCTCAGCTTCGACCTGGAAAAAGTCACGCTTCGCTCGTAATCTCGTGTCGGTATTGCGGTGCCCCGATTGCGCCCGCGGGGAATACAAGCGGGTTAATGGCAAAAACCTCGAATATCCACGCTGCGGCAGGCGTGCGTCCAAACCCTTGCTGATGGGATACGTGGTAGGAGAAATCGAAACGTCCATGCTTCAGGCATTCCGTTGTGCGAGTCGGGGTTTCGGGTGCTAGACTCTGGGAGTCCCTTTACACATCCCTCCGTCGTGCCGCCGTGGCGTCGGTCTCTTGTGCAATCTGATTCGCATTGGAGACCGGTCTGCTGGTAACCAGTGTGGGCGTTGTCGCCAGGTCACAATATTTAGACGACATCAGCCTGTTGCGCCACAAGATCGATGAACTGAGTACGAACACTGTCATTTTGATCGCCCGAGCTGAGAAGTTAATCCAAGAATCGGACGCCCTATCATCACGGCTCAAGTCTCTCGAAGACGCCGGCACAAAAGCGAATTACGCGCTTCTCAACGCACTAGTGTAAGGGCCTCGCCGGAAGTCACACTGGCATGCGCATGCGCCGTCTCATACGTTTGCATCATCCTCCCCCGGCCCACTGGAACCTCCGTTTAAAACTGCCGCTGTTGAAAACGTTCGAATCGCGCAAACTACCATTTTGATCTAGAGCCCTGACGTGGCCCTCGCCTCCGGTGCGGTTTTATTTTCCCCGTTTTCCGGATTGATTCTCAGTCGGCACCTCACTCGTTTTCGGCGCTTCCTGTTGTGTTTTCTTCATCTCGCGCAGGCGCGCCCTTTTGTTGTATCGCTCCGGTGATCCCTGGTTGAATCGCTCTTGCGCTTCCGCCGCTGCCTTCAATAGATTTTTCCGCAACCCGAGATATGCTTTCATTTCGCTAAGGGTCTTAATATCATCGTGCCGTTCGCAGGTTTTGAAAAAACCATTACTTGCCGCACAACCGCACTCTTCTTCCAGAACGACGCGCCCATCATCCGTTACCAATTGAGCTTTCATTTGAATGGTCTCCGCCGGTTGGTTGACATCTGTCCGTGCTCTTCACCGCTGGCCACAATGCCGGACCGCCTAATGCCCGCACCCATACAGCGACTTCCCAACGCTCCTGCCAGCGGTACGGTTATGAATCACCCCGCACGGTTATGTTCTTCAACCACCGAGCACCGAGCCCAACGATGTGCGCATACGTTTTCGGCGCGTAACCATTCTAATGCGAAGCCTCGAAGACTACTTTGCTCTTACCTTTGTCCCATTCATCGCCGTCTCCTTCGAGTCAATTCCATTTCAGCTCTGTTCTTCTCTTAACTCGAGTGGCCCCAGTTTTGTGACCATTCTGTGACCAGCGCCGATGCTCGCCTAGCGTCGGCTAACTTGCAGCACGGAACGGTTAAACGGATCATAACGACGCCTGTTGTGAGCGATTGAATTCTGTCGTCAGCTTTCGAAGTATTCAAGGAACGACTGACGGCAGATTAGACGGTCAATCGGATTACTTTCCTGTTTGCCCGTCAGAACGAAGCCGCTTGCGCTGCGAACGCTGCCGCGTGTATAGCTGCAAGCGTATTTTCGCTTGAAAGAAGAACACCCGTGGCGTACCATCACCGGCGTGAATGCGAGGAGCAGTACATTGACGAACATCGACAACAAAGCTTTTAGCGCAAGGTTCTTTTTTCAAAGACTTCCAGCTCCAAATCGATTGAATACCCATAGACCGCGTCCACCGCAAACGCAAGCGGCTTCCTTCTAACGCTTTTATCGAAAGCGCGCCACCGCATCGTCTCCACAACCAGTCAGTCTCGAAGCGCGCTTCCGATAAAACACTAGGGTGATCCGGGCAAGAGATCTGCGGTCGCGAAGCTAATTGCACCCGTGGTCGCGGCAGGTGCTAGTCTGGCGTGGCAGCCGATGAACAACCGCGAGGTCCAGGCAGCTTGGAAGTATCACGAGGGCACAAAGCACTCCTACTGGAGTATTCGTAGCCATCCTCACTTCCTGGACTGGGCGAATCGGCCTCTGCCGTTCAAAATCTATCCGAAGATAGAGCCTCTTCCATTGCCGCGGGACGTGCCGCAAACAGGGATGGCCGTGCTGTCCGCAATCTCAGAAGCGGTGCCTTCGTTGCGGGCTGATTCCGTCCCTGGTGTTCAGGATCTGGCACGCCTCCTGTATTTCTCGGCAGGGATTACCAAACAGCGTGCATATCCAGGTGGAGAAATCTACTTTCGCGCCGCAGCTTGCACCGGGGCTCTCTACGAGATCGAACTGTACGTCGTGAGTAGCGATCTACCGGGCCTGGATGCGGGCGTGTATCACTTCAATGCGGCCGATGTATCGCTAAGGCTCCTGCGAAAAGGTGATTTTCGCGGAAACCTGGCTCAGGCGACGGCTATGGAACCCGCAGTGGCTCACGCGCCCGCGACGATTATCTGCACCGGAACGTACTGGCGGAATGCCTGGAAGTACCAGGCGCGCACCTATCGCCACTTCGGTTGGGACAACGGCACCCTGCTGGCAAATATGCTGGCCGTGTCTGCGGCTTCGGGGTTGCCGGCCGAAATCGTGCTCGGGTTCGTGGACGCCGAGGTGAACCACCTGCTCGACCTGGATGTGCGGCGTGAGGTTTCCTTGTGCCTTGTACCGATCGGGCGCACATCGGAGAGTTCGCTACCGGCACCGAAAGAGGTTCCGGCGCTTGACCTGGAGTCAATCCCGCTTTCACAGCACGAGGTCGAATATCCCGCCATGCTTGAGATGCACCATGCGTCTTCGCTTGAGTCTGTGGAGGAAGTAAATCAATGGCGCGGCAAGCCACCAGTTCTTTCATCTTCCGCTCTGGAGGGCAAGGCAGTTCGCCTCCCGCGCCGGCCAGAAGAAGAACTACCTAAGGACACGATTGAGCAGGTGATCTTGCGTCGCGGCTCTACTCGGACCTTCGATAAGAGGGCATCCATCACCCTAGCACAACTTGCTACCATTCTCGATTACGCCACCCGAGGTCTTCCCGCCGACTTCCTTGAGCCTCCTGGCGCACAGCTTAATGATCTCTATCTGATCGTGCATTCGGTGGAGGGCCTCAAACCGGGCGCTTACTTTTTCGGGCGTGAGCAGAGCACACTAGAACTTTTGCAGGAAGGGGAATTCCGCGCCCACGCGCATCATCTTGGTCTGGAGCAGGAGCTGCCGGCGGACGGCTGCGTGGCCATCTTCTTTCTCGCCGATTTGAAACGCATTCTGGAGCGATACGGGAACCGCGGCTATCGGGCCGTCCAACTGGAGGCAGGCATCATCGGCGGCAGGATCTACCTGGCTGCGTATGCCCAGCACCTGGGTGCGACCGGGCTGACCTTCTTCGACGATGATGTAATTAACTTCTTTTCGCCGCATGCGAAAGACAAGAGTGCCATCTTCCTGCTCGCGATTGGCAAGCCGCTGAAGCGCAAACCACAGTAGCGTCAACTCCCGATTGTCAAGGCAACCCTTACCTGATCGGTAAGTAAGGTTTGCTCGTGATCCAGGAGTTTCTGGAATCGGTTCCTTCCCGCCGAGGCCTTATTCGTACGCAATTTCCACTTCAAAATTGTGAGAGTGAGCAATTGTGAACAGTTCAGCCATGGCTGCCAAGCCTATGGTTGCCACCGGCGGCGATTGTCCAGCAACAGGAGGGACGAATGAAGAAAATCTGTCTAGTTCTATGCTTTACGTGCATGGTGTCGAGTCTCGCGCTGGCTCAGGGGAAAACGAACGTCCAGTGGAAGTGCGACAAACCTTCAGGGCAG
>QHZW01000186.1:3982-10391 GCA_003224815.1 Acidobacteriota bacterium
AATCCGGCATGGGCACCGAGTTTCTCGATGCCAGAGGCGATCACGTAACCGGTCACGGTGAATTCATCGAAAGCATGGAGAACGGTGATAAGAACCTCTATAAGTACGAATTCTCCGGCACCACGAAGGACGGAGCATTCGAGTCGGGGACCAACAAATGGTCCCTTATCGAAGGCGGGGGGAAAATGAAGGGCGGCAAAGCGAACGGCACCTGTAAAGCAAAAGCCAATCCCGACCACTCCACCGCCTTCGACTGCATGGGAACATACACCCCTCCCGCGACCTAGAGCGGCTGCAACCTGACCCGCCGAGCGAGGGGTGCGCTGTCGTGGCCAAGGCTTTTGTCTTGCCTGTAATGGAGCCCACGGATTTTTTAATTCTCAACAAGTGAGGAATGTTTATGAAGAGAACGTGGATGTGGTGTTTAGTCGGGTTGCTCTCATTGGGGAGCGCCGCATTGTCGCAAGACAGTACTGCTGGGAGCGGGACCGAGAAAGCTGTAGCGGCACTGGAACAGCAATGGCTTCAATCGCAGAAGACAAATAACCCTGACCTGGTCGCCCCTCTGCTGGCCGACAAGTTCGTAAATACGGCACGCGATGGGAAAGTCACCGGCAAGGCCGAGTCGCTTGCTGCAGCGAAAGCGACCAAATACGAAGCTGTCGCTTACGACGATGTGAAGGTAACAGCATTTGGCCGTGCCGCGATCGCTACGGGGGACTTCAAGGCGAAGGGCACTGATTCGTCACGAAAGCCTCTCGATACTCATGAGCGCTTTACTGATACATGGGTGAAGATGCCGAATGGACAGTGGCAGTGCGTTGCAAGTCATCAGTCATCGATCGAAATGTAATCAACCGAACAACTCTGAAAGGAATCCAAAAATGACAACCAGAGGAACTGCTTTAGTCGTTATTGTCGCGCTCGGTTGTGTCGCTTTGTCCGTCAACCTTCATGCTCAGGGCGACACCGCCCAGCAGATCAAGGAGCTGCAGCAGCAGTCCAGGGATGCCCAAATGAAAAACGATGCGTCGTGGGCGCAACAACACTTGGCAGATGGATTTGTCGCTGGGAATAGTTGGGGAGATTGGGAAACAAAGGACGACTTCATTAAGGATCTGGAGAATAAAACTAACAAGTGGAAAAGCGGCAACATCAGCGAAGTGCAGGTCGCCACATTCGGGTCGAACACTGCGGTTTCACATTACACATTTACCTACGACGCTGAACTCAGAGGCACTCATCGAGCGCGAACCGTAATATGCAGCGACACCTGGATCAATGATTCGGGGACATGGAAAACGGCTGCGACCCACTGCTCCATGGTTAAGGGAAAGTAGCAGTCCTCATCCACCGCGCACGCCGGATGGCCACGCCGGTTGGAGCTCTCTCGCTTCCTCACGCCACCTGTCGTCGCGGATCACCGCAACGCCCCGGTGAACGCTCTAGGATACCTCCGCGTCATGTTCGCCGTGGACGACATCGACGAGACGCTTGAAAGGCTCCACATGCGCGCAGCTCGTAGGCGAAGTAGTCCAGCATAAAACCGCGTATCGGCTCTGCTATATCCGCGGGCCTGAAAGGCTTCTCATCGGACTCGCCCAAGAACTGAGCTGAGCGCAATACAGAAGATGTCGGAGAGACCTCCGCTTTTAGATCCCGAGTCGTCGGCAAGTACTAAGCCGCTGGCGCGGCGGACGCTACGCGTGTTGCTGGCTCGAACTTGGTCTTCGAATAAGTCTTGTCGCTCAACTCGAAGCGCAGTATGATTAACTGGCATGGCAAACGTAGACTACCCGGCACAGAAACTAACCTTGAGTGTCCGATTGTCAAGGAAAACGCCATTCAAAACCCATAGCTAACCGCGTCCGCCGCGAACGCCAGCGGCTTCCTACTTGCCTCCTCATCGAAAACGCCTCGGGGCCAGCTCGTCTGCCTGGAAATTTTTGTGCCGAGGCGTTTCCGATCAAGGCTAGCGACAATGCGGAAGTAATGCTGTCCTGAAGCGTTTTGGACAAAGGACTAGAGGCGTTCCGGTCGAAGAATTGGCGGGAGCGACGGGACTCGAACCCGCGGCCTCCTGTGTGATAGGCAGGCGTTCTAACCAGCTGAACTATGCCCCCGCATGGGACAACTCATTCACCTTATTATTGTGCTCTCCGGTTCCGTCTGGCTCCTCAGCCACGCGGGGCGCATAAAAGCGGACTGAAAGCGGACTGAGGAAGAATCTGTTCGATCTAAGTCCTTCAACACGATGCGGCTACAGCGACCGTCTTCGGCGTGTCTAGGAATGCGGACTGAGAGCGGACTGGAACCACCGAGAGAATTTGGCTAAGTGCTTTGAAACATGGTGGCCAGGGACGGAGTTGAACCGCCGACGCCAGCCTTTTCAGGGCTGCGCTCTACCACCTGAGCTACCTGGCCATTTTGTGAGGAGCGGATTGCCCGCCGAAACGCGCGCATCGCCGAACATGCCCTTGGATTGGAATTCAGCTGCGGGCTGTTGAATTGCTGACTGCGTGCGAAACACGCCGATTATAACAGCCGAATTCCGTTTCGCTCAACGCCGCGAAATCAGGTAATGTCTCACTTTGAATTTGCCATCCAGGCAAATACGAACCTTGAGGCCAGCATGAACGCACTCATGACGTAAACGGTCCTTCTACCTACTGTTATCTTTTTCTGCCTTTCCTCCCGTGACAATCCAACGCGCAATTTTGGAGATATTTCGCTGAGTTGGAAATTGCGGAGCCACAGTAAAGAGCAAAGAAATGATGAAACTGCGGCAATAAGACACCACTGTTGGAAAAGCGAGGACCATACCTTCCTCAGTTTGCCAGAGGCGGGATTTCTTCAAACATATCCCAACGGTGACTTAACTGAGAACACTATCGCAGATATCCTATTTCCCCGCTTTGCCGCCCTGGCTTTGCAACCACGACGCCAACTCAGGGCTCTGTCGCTCTTTCACGTCGATGCAATAGTCGATTCGTTCCAGCGCCTGCTTGAGCGTGCGCTCGGCGGTGGGAACTGGATGCGACACGAAAAATTCTTTTACTTGATCGCGCATGCCCACATCGCAAAAATTGCCCGTGCTGGCAACCAGCCCAGCCACACTGCTCCCCCCAAATGCTCCGTTCATCTTCTCGGTCTGGCCCCAACGCGAGCGGACAAAATCCCACGTCAATTTTGCTCCGTGTGGATTTTGCATCACTCTTCCAATGATCAGATCGGCATCTTGCAGGCGCGCATCGGTAACCGCGTAGTCCAGAGTTCGTTGTAATAGTTTGGGATCTTCGAATGACACTAGCGCTTGACGATATAAGTTTTTTTGTTCCGGAGTTTTGGCGTCTTTCAACGCATTGAGTACCTTGTTGTAAAAAGCATCATCTCCGTTCGCAGCCGCAATCGAGAAGGCATTTTCCGCGAGTTCCGGATCCACTGAAGACGGATTGTTGAGCTCCTGAGCTGTCAGCTTGCGAGCTAGCTCCACGGTTACAGGATCATGCGCAGTTGCACCCAGTGCGTACAACAGATCGCCCCGCAGGCGCACCCAGTTGCGGAACGCTTGCTGGTCCGGGTCTGTAACCAGATACCTTCCGATATATTGCAGTTGGTTCACCAGCAACGCGATTACCTGGGGAGTGCGGTCCAACTGCAGGCCTTGAGCAACGAGCAAATAGTCGCCGATCTTTTCCCGATCTACCCGCACCGAAGCCCAGACATCCGAAAGCAACATGAGTCGTTCTGCCGGCGACAAGGCAGTTTCTGCATTCTTGGCGAGCGAATGCACGGCCGTAGCGTCGTACCCCGACCTGTAAAAACCCTGCGCACCCACATTGGGATCGATCCATGTCGAGCAAACCGGAAAAGTGATCTCTTGCTGTTTCTTGGAAAGGAGTCCGCATTTCTTCGCGTTACTCTGCGGGCCGATTTTCAGACATACCGGAATTTGCCATATCTGATTGTTCCCAGCCTCAAACTTCGCACGGTCGTAGACGTATCTCTGCTGTTCCAGCGAAACGCTCTCTGAGGACCCCTTGCATTGCGCGCTGACAAAGACAATTGGAGCGCCGGGCTGCTCGACAAACGTCGCCATAATTTGGTCAACCGGCTTTTTTGAGACTTTGGCCAAAGCACCCCAAAAATCAGCGGCGGCCGCGTTGCCATATGCATGTTGGCGCAAATATTCATTCACCCCGCGGCGAAAGGTTTCTTCGCCCAAGTACGCCTCAAGCATTCGCAGAACCGATGCCGTCTTGTCGTAGGTGATGGTGTCGGCTAATTCAAGAATTTCGGCGGGGGTGCGAGCTTCCTGATGAATAGGATGGGTATTCTCGAGCGAATCAAGGTTTAACGCCTGCGTGGTATCGCGCACATCATTAAGTTCGACGTGCCATTCCGGCTTCCAGGCTTCCATGGGTTTGCTCGACATCCAACTGGCGAAGCCTTCGTTCAGCCAAACATCGTCCCACCACTTCATGGTGACTAGGTCGCCAAACCACTGGTGGGCGATCTCATGCGCGATCACCGACGCAATGAACTTCTTCGTTTCGACTGCAGCATGCTGCTCGTCGAGCATTAGAAATGCTTCGCGATAGGTGATGCAGGCGGTGTTCTCCATTGCGCCAGGCCCAAAGTCGGAAAGGCCGATCATGTCGAGCTTGCCGTAGGGATATTTGATCCCGAAATATTTGTCGAAATAGCCAATCGATTGTTCAGCCGAAGTCAACGCAAATGTCGCCAAGTCCTTCTTGCCCGGACTGGTGTAGACGCGGATAGGAATGCCGTCCGCTGAACCTTCGATGTATTCAAAATTGCCAATCACGAACGCGACCAAATAGCACGACATCTTCGGCGTAGTCGCAAAGTGGACGACATGCTTCCCCTCCGGGGCATCCACATCAGAGACCGCCTTGGTATTCGAAATGACCGTCGTGCCTTTGTCCGCAACGATCGTGATATCGAAAGTCGCCTTGAACGCCGGCTCGTCGAATGATGGGAACGCGCGCCGGGCGTCGGTAGCCTCAAGCTGAGTGGCCGCGTACTTACGGCCGTCATCCTGTTTGCCTGCGTAAAAGCCGCGCAATTCACTATTGAGTACTCCCGTGTATTTGATTTGAATAGTCACGCCTCCTGCGGAGATGGGCCGATCCGTCGTCAGCTTTGCCTGCTCATTTTCTTTGTCGAGCGTGACCTTCGCTTTCTGAGTGGAGTTCCCGCTGCTGACTGTCACCTCTTGGAAATCGATATCCACCGCATTCAGAACAATTTCAGACCTAGGTTGGGACGTCTGGACAGTAATGATCTCTTCGCCGGTGAAAATGTTCTTCGCAAGGTCCGGCGAAAAAGTCAGCTTGTATTTGTCGGGGGTTGTGGTGGACGGCAGGCGTTGAGCATTGGCCAGCGAAATCAGCAGAAATATTGCAGCAGTTGTAAGACAAGTCCGTGTCATTTCTTCTCCAACGAGACTGCGATCAAGAGATTTGTCGAATCCGGGTTCAGAACCTCTGAGATACGCGCGTCCAACTGAAAGCCCTTACGCAGTTAGACGGTGCGCAGCTCACTTCGTTTGCCCATTCTGTTGCAGTTCGCCATTCAGGATCGTGTGCGAACAGTGGTTTCCGGCCACCCAATATGCGATTTCGCGATAATCGGAGCAATCAAATACCGCGAGATCGGCGTCCCTGCCCGGCTCAATCGTGCCCTTATGCCGTTCCAGGCCCAGCGCATACGCACCGTTGACGGTGGCCGCCGTGATCGCCTCTGCGGGTGTCATTTTCATTTGCGTGCATGCAAGAGACATCACGAAAGGCATGCTGCTCGTCGGAGACGATCCAGGATTGTAATCGGTCGCAAGCGTAACGGCGCCGCCCGAATCGATCAATTTGCGGGCAGGCGGATAACTTCCAAGACCCAGAAAGAAGTTGGCACCCGGAACCAGCGTTGCGACAGTCGGGAAACTCGCCAGCAGATTGATATCGGCATCACTGAGGTGGTCAAGGTGATCGAGCGATATCGGATTCAACTTCAGAATGCGATCGAGCGGTGTCCGCGTAAGCTGCGAGATATGGAATCGAACCCGAAGTCCGGATTTCTGCGCCGCCATCGCGATCCTCACTGTGTCTTCTTCGCTGAATGCTCCGCGGTCGCAAAATACGTCGAGAAATGTTGCCAATTTTCGTTTGGCAGCCTGCGGGATCATCTGCTCGCAAACCAGATCGACATACTGCTCCGGATGATCGCGAAATTCTGTCGGCACCGCGTGAGCGCCAAGAAGCGTCGGTACCACGGTTCCCGGCCATTGGCGCGCGCCTGCGTTGATCGCTTCCAGCGATTTCAATTCCGCATCTAGCGACAGCCCGTATCCTGATTTCGCCTCGACGGTTGTCGTGCCAAATGTTGAGAG
>QHZW01000187.1 GCA_003224815.1 Acidobacteriota bacterium
TGAACATCCCCACTCAAGCCAAACTCGTGGCTCGAGTGGGCCACCCGCCCGGCACCCCTGCAACTGAGGACACTTTGGAGCGAAAACACGGACGTAAGCGAAAGAAAAAGGCCCCGCCTTTGTCGGCAGGGCCTAAACCACCCATTTCAACTCAGCGTCATTTCTTCGGTGCCGTGCCGACCTCTTTGGCAGCCGTGCTCTTTCCAGAGGCCTGCCCTGTCGCAACATCTTTTCCGTTTTTGATATTCCAGTGACTGTTGTTGATGGCCGCATCAGCCTTGCCATCGCCATTTACATCACCTGTCGCAACCCGCGTTTGTCCTTTGCTGGGCAAAGATGGGCTTTCCCGGACGGCCGCGCCATTCTGATTCACATCGGCCGGCGAGACACTCGTATTGCTGGTCTTGGTTGCGGTATGCCAGTCGTCCTGCGCCGTGGTCTTGCCCGTTGCTTTGGGGCTCTGCGCCTCACGCGCAGGGTTCGGATCATCCTCCGTCACTTTTCTGATGATCATCGGCTGGTATTGCCGTTTGCCGCTGGCCTGTCCAGTGGCCATGTCGCGCGGAGCCGTAACTTGGTCGCTTGAATTCAGCACTGCCGGGCTCCCGGCGGGCTTGTTCACAGTCTTGCCGCTGGCCTGTCCGGTGGCAACATCCCGTGGCTTCACGTCTTTCGTTGTGCTCGCAGACTGGTCCTTATTTCCGCTCGATTGCGCAACCGCAATCATCGAGAAACATGCGAACCCCGCAATCAAAATCTTCTTTTTCATTTGTCTTTCTCCTTAATGTGCAAGTGGAATCATGTGAGCACTCAGGTGGGGATCGCGAGTGTCCGACCGCCTTCGTCAGGCGAACATAGAGATGTTGGGATGTTAGAGCGGAAGCGGCAAGTTACCGAGGTACTACGGCGCGGCAAAGGTGCTCGTGTCGAAGTCTGCCCTGAGCGCAGTCGAAGGGTCGGACACTCTTAGCCGACGCCTTTGACTTGCTCTCCGACGCTTTTGATCTCTCGGATTTACCACAACGAGACTGCGCCCCACCGCTTCGACTGTGCTCAGGGCAGGCCTTTTGCGATTTTCAAAGGGGGATCTCACGAGCTACGATAAGGTCATGCACGAACTGGCTCAATCCTCTCAGAAAGACAAGTCAGACCGAAGTGGATTCCCACCCTTTCTAAAGCCAGGGAAGAGGATCGGGCAGCTTGCGTCGTAGGAGATTCAGGAACTCACTGAGAAAGGCTGGGCCAGCCTCTGGTAATCAGCCGCAGAAACTTGGGACTCCCACAAAATCGTGGGCGCCCACCGCTCCGTATCGCTTAGTCCTACTAACGTTTTCTGAGAGCAATAGGCAGAGTTGAAGCAGCTTATAATCGGCAGGATGTGTTCCCTCCCGAGGTTGAAAATGCGCGTACCGGCCGTATTAATTTCTCTTCTTTTTCTGCTGTGTGGTAATGCCATGGCTGGTGGAACAGTCGGCTTTAACTCGAAATGGTATTCGACCGGACCGTGGCCCTTCAACGATATCGTGGATTACCCTGGTTTCGAAGCCACGACCGGGATTGTGCTCGCGGACCTCAACCGCGAAACGGGATTCCTGACGTGGCCTATAGCTATTCCTGCTGCGATGATGGCAGCTCCGGGGCGGTGTGATTGTTAAGTTGGGAACAGGCGGCGGAAACCTCGGCCCCGACGTGCCCTACAAATTTGGCCAAGACGTCTTAGGCGAATTGAAGACGGCGGACATTAATGGCGATGGCTGGCTCGATTTGATGATGCTGGACGTATTTTATGACACGATAAATGTGTTCCTCAACAATGGCGATGGGACCTTCCAGTACGCGGCCAAAGTTGGCCTCGGCGGGACCTACTCCGGCCCGTTCACCCTGGGAGACTTTAATCACGACGGCAAAATTGATCTGGCTGAGATCGGCTGCGATCAGCCCCAAGGCGGATTTCCTCGTGGCGCTAATTGCACGCTGAACATTGGACTCGGTGACGGCACCGGGTTGCATTTTGGGAAATCACAGTCCATTCAGCTGGCAGAGTCTTCCTACAACCTGCAGTCTGCTGACATCAACGGTGACGGCAATCTGGACGTCGTCTTTGTACGCGGCAGTGTGGGAGTGATTCTGTGGGGGCGCGGAAATGGAACCTTCTCAGGCCCGACGTATCTTAAGCCATCAACGACTGATCCAATGGATGCCGTCGCGGTTGCGGATTTCAACAATGACGGACGCCTGGATTTGGCGCTGTTGTCGGGCGATACGTGCAGTCCGGATCCCGATAGGGGAGCTTGCGGCCAGGGAAATGTGAACATCGTCTGGATGTACAAGAACAACGGCGGGACTAATTTCACGCTCACGACCCACACGCAGTTCACAGCTCAGGCGGGAGTGATCGTGTCGGCTGATATCAATGGCGATCTCAACCAGGACCTGCTTCACTACAACCAGTTCGCCAGTGGCATTTACCCAGTGCTTGGAGCTCACGGTGGGTACGAGTATGTCCTGGGACCTGGCAATGACACGCTCGGAACTCAGGGAACTCTCCCGGGTACTTGGATCAGCGCTGCCTCATTCCGCGACATGAATGGCGATTCTCGCGCCGACTATGCCGTCATTGATTGGGAGACGAACCAACTGGGCATCGGAATTCAGACGGGAGGTTACAAGAATTGTGCTCCGCCGAACTCAGCAAAATTGGCTGCGAAGATCTGCGGGACCTCGAATGGGGCGACGGTTACTTCGCCGCTGTTGGTGAAGGCTTCCGGCAATTCGCCCGCCGGCGTGAATCAATTGCAGGTATGGATTGACGGAAAGAGACAGTACGTAAAGTGGGGAGATCAACTGGCGAAGAAGTTCACGCTCAGCGCAGGAACACATCGCATAGCGGTTGTAGCAAATGACAAATATATTGGGCACGCAATGGCAGCAGTTACCGTGACCGCGCATTGAGCGGATCCGAAAGGCTCATCGCCGTCTGCGGTAGCGGTTGAATTGGTGGTCGCCGATGCGGCGGCAGCTGAGCCATTGCCACCAGGGAGCGTTATCCTTGATGAAGCCGGGAGCCATGAAGGTCGTGGGACGCTGTTTGGGCGGGTTGCTTCTTTCGGAGTCGGCGGGCTCCTGCTCGGGCGGGATGAAGAGGCCGATCTCCATCGGAGAAATCGTAATGAATTTTTCGTCAATCAGGTTGGCGCGAGACATGTATCCGTATAACGTCGGGCCGCCTTCGCATAGCAGCCGCTCGATTCCGTGATGCTGGCGAAGTGCGCGCATGGCGTGCGCGAGGTCAACGAAATCTCCTCCGCCCGAGATGATGACTTTCACGTGTGGATGCGAACTTTTCGCGGCAAGCCGGCGCGCGCCGGTGGGGGTAGTGATGATGAAAGTTTCAAACGGGCCGGGATCGAAAACTCGGAAGTCGCTCAGATTGAGAGCCGCTGCGCCGGTGACGAAAATATTCTTTTCGTTTTTGTGTCCGAGTTTTTCGCGGAGGCGGCGGATTGCCAGGTCTTCGATGGCATAAATCGGACCACGATTTCCGGAAAGCTGCGTCTCTTCAACCAGCGTGTTGATGCCGAGCAGGACGGCGTCGGAGTGCGCGCGAAGGAAATCCATGAGCCAGCGGTCATCCGGCAGTTGGGAGATATCGCCGCCGGTGGCGTGGCGTCCTTTGAACGATGCGATGCCGTCGAGCGACTGCACAAAGTTTGAGTAAATCCACGGACGCTCGGGTGGGAGAGCGGGGAAGCTGAGGGTTCCGTAGCGTTGGTAGGCAGGGTCTTCGAAGCTGGAGGGCTCGGCATTGTCGAATAGGATTTCGAAGTTTCGCACGCGGGATTAGATGCAGGAGGTCTGCCGATACGGGTCCAGGAGACAGGACATCAAAATCTCCGTCCCTTTTGACCATGCTCAGGCCAGTTTTC
>QHZW01000149.1 GCA_003224815.1 Acidobacteriota bacterium
CTCGATTACGACAACGACGGCAAACTCGATCTGTTCCTCACTAATTATCTCGACTGGTCGTTTGCTACGTCTCGCGTGTGCGGTCCATCCGGGCAGCGAATGTCCTGCTCTCCGACTCTCTACAAAGGCGAGCCGAATATTCTTTACCACAATAACGGCAACGGCACCTTCACCGATGTTTCAGAAGCCATGGGCATCTCCGGGCATATCGGCAAAGGCATGGGCGTCGCTGTCGCAGACTACAACGATGACGGTTGGATGGACATTTTCGTCGCGAACGACAATGACAGGAATTTTCTTTTCAAGAACCGCGGCGGGCGCGGATTCGACGAAGTTGGGATTGAATCGTTCGTCGCCTACACTGATAACGGCGTACCGGTTTCCAGCATGGGCGTTGACTTTCGTGATTGGAACAATGATGGCAGACCGAGCCTCATTGTCACGGCTCTCGGCGGGGAAACATATCCGCTCTTCCGTAACGAAGGCAATGGATTTTTCAGCTATGAAAGTTACCGGGCGGGCATTGGATTCCGCAGCTTCAAGATGAGCGGCTGGGGTGCAGGCATCCAGGACTTCGACAACGATGGCTACAAAGACCTATTCACGGCCAACTCGCATGTGAGCGAGAATGCCGACCTGGACAAACAGCAACACTACCGGCAACCGAATGCAGTGTTTCGCAACATGCATGATGGAACATTTCAAGATGTTAGCGGTGACGCAGGTCACGCCACGCAGCTTCTTGCAGCCCACCGCGGGTGTGCTTTCGGCGATCTGAACAACGATGGGAAAATTGACATTGTGGTTTCCGCCATTGGAAGCTCGGCAGAACTGCTGTACAACACCTCGTCGGTAAAGTACAATCACGTCACGACTGCGGGTAGTTACGCGAGCTCGAACGATCCTCGCGTTCACTTCGGGTTGGGGGCGGACATTGTCATTAAAGAAATTGAAGTGAAGTGGCCCAGTGGCGCCGTGCAGGTGCTCCATAACGTGAAGTCAGACCAAATCTTGACCCTGAGTGAAGAATGACGTATGAGAACCGCATTTCTATTGTTGGCAATGGCCGTGTGCACCACATGGCCAGCCTTCGCCGGGCCATGCACAGGCGCGGAAGGGCAATTAGCGAAGGCTTCAACGGCTTTGACCCGCAACGCGGTTGATGATGCCGAGACCATTCTCCGCACACTGAGCGCTTCCCATCCTGAGTGCCCGGAAATTGTTCTGGACCAAGCACGCCTCGCGCAGGCCAAAGGAAGCGTAGACGAGGCCGTGGAACTTTTCTATCGTTACACCGACACTGATTCGAATGACTCACGTGGGCTTGCCTACTTTGGACGCTTCTTTCTGGAGCAGCACGATTACATGCGAGCTGATGCACTATCGGCAGCGGCCGTGGATAAGAATCCAAATGATCCGGCAGCTTTGGCGTTACGAGGGCAGGTTCTGGTCATGAAAGAGCAATCTTCCGAGGGACAGGCACTCCTAGAAAAGGCAGTCAAGCTTGATCCAGATGATCCCGAAGTTCAATTCCAGCTGGGCGTGATTCATGACAACGCCAAGGCCGCGCCCGAGGCTGCGCAGTATTTTCACAAAGCCACGACATTGAATCCAAGCGACGCGAGAGCATGGGATTATCTGGCCCTTAACCTGGAGCCGATTGGAGAGCTAGAAGGTGCGGATGGGGCTTATCGAAAAGGGCTGCAGGTAAATCAGCCTGGGCGCTATTACGACGCTTTTCTCGATTACAACTACGGCCGTTTTCTCGCCAAGCGCAATGACTTCACTGCCAGCAAGAGCCACTTTGATCGCGCCGTCGAATTGACTCCTCAAATTCGAGCAGTGTGGTACGAGCGCGCAAAGCTTGTTCTGAGAATGCAGAATTATCAGCAGGCTCGGTCGGATTCCGAAAAAGCAGCGGCGTGTACGCAGCAGGGGGGCATCATCGATTTGCAAATTTATACTCTTCTCACCCAGGTGTACGAGCGGTTAGGAAATGCGGATCTTGCAAAAAAATATGCGGAGCTGACTCGCAAAACACCTCCTCCTGTTCGCGGAGAGCAGCGATAGCTTGCCTTCGAAGGTCAATCGCCGCTCGTTTCTCAGTTCGCTGGCTGCGATTCCCGTCGCGAGAATGTTTGGCACTGCACCCGCACTGCTTGCCGCGCAAAATACCTTCGAAGATGTGACCGCGAAGTCTGGTATTCGTTTCAAGCACGAAGCCAGTTGTACCAGTCAAAAATATCTTCCTGAATCCATGGGCGCCGGCGTGGCCATGTTTGATTACGACAATGATGGCTGGCTCGACCTGTTTTTCGTGAATGGCGCCCGGCTCGAGGATCCGATGCCGCGTGGAGCGTCTCCCGATAAGTCCGATCCACGTTACTGGAATCGGCTCTACCGCAACAACCGCGACGGCACGTTTACGGACATGACTGAAAAGGCCGGCCTACAGGGGCACCTGTACGGCATGGGGGTCGCCAGCGGTGATTACGATAACGACGGCAACGTTGATCTTCTGGTGACGAACCTTGGCGGAAACATTCTTTACCATAACAACGGAGATGGAACTTTTACCGACATCACCGACAAGTCGGGGGTCCGCGGCAGTGCATGGTGCACCGGCGCCTGCTTCGTCGATTATGACCGCGACGGCTGGCTTGATCTGATCATTACTCGCTATGTGCAGTGGGATTTCAATCTGGACGTTTTCTGCGGGGAACACCGTCCCGGCTATCGCTCGTATTGCCATCCCGATCAATTTCAGGCGATCACTCATCTCGTGTTTCACAATAACCGCGACGGGACTTTCACGGATGTATCTAAGAAGTGCGGTATTGCGGGCTCGCCGGCTAAAGGTTTGGGGATCGCAATCGACGATTTTGACGGTGACGGCTGGCCTGACATCTTTGTCGCTAATGACTCCGTCGCGGAGCAACTGTTCCGCAATAACCGCGATGGCACGTTCTCTGAGATCGCCCTGCTCTCCGGACTGGCCTACGACCAGAATGGCCACGCCTTTGCCGGCATGGGTGCTGACTTCGGTGACTACCGAAATAGCGGTTGGCCTTCGGTATTTGTGAATTCCCTTGCAAATCAAAAATACAAATTGTTTCGCAACGACAAAGGAACATTTGACGATGTCACTGATTCAATTGGTTTGGGAGCTTTGAGCATGTCGCATTCCGGTTGGGGTACCAAATGGATTGACTACGACAACGACGGGTGGCTTGACCTTTTCATAGCGCAGGGCCACGTGATGGATAATATCGAACTTACTGAACCGACTCTTCGCCATCTCGAACCTCCCCTGCTGCTGAAGAATGAGCAAGGCCGATTCTCCAACATATCGCACGGGAGTGGCTCCGTTTTTACGACACCGATTGCAGCCCGCGGCGCCGCATTCGGTGATCTCGACAACGACGGTTTCGTGGATATCGCGATTAACTGCAATGATGGACACGCGATCATACTGCGCAACCAGAGAGATGACGGAAATCATTGGATCACGCTCAACCTGATCGGAACCTCCAGCAACCGTGATGCAATCGGCGCCAAAATTCGTCTGCTGTCGGACGCCGGCCAGCAAACACGTTTTGTGAGCACGGCAGGAAGCTACATTTCAGCCAGCGACAAGCGTGCCCACTTCGGGTTGGGATCTTCGAAGAAAATCCATCTCGTCGAGATCACATGGCCGAGCGGAATTGTGCAGCATCTCGAATCCGTGCATGAGGATCAGATACTCACGATCAAAGAACCATCTCGCTTGTAGGAGTTCAACCGCGGTGTTTTCTAGCTCACTCCTACTTTGAAGCGTGGTCGATTTTTTCTCACGTATTCGTGGCTCATCTCTGGTTCGCCGTCACACTCGATCGCAATCACGGTTGCAGGCTGATCCGGAGCAATCGCCGGAAGCCCATTGATACGCAAGGATAAGTCATCTTGTGTGAACGTCAGCGGTTTGTTCCCAATTAAAAGGCGAACAGACTTCACCTTTGTTCTCCAACCACCAAGTGAGATCACAGAGGGCGGCTGATAGAACGTGAGCCACTGCTCCGAGGGGGTATCCCCAGGCCAGTTGGTTATATGTGCGTACGCCGTGTTCCCACGTTGCGTGAAGTTGGCGTACACATGCCAATCAAAATTATTGCGATCAGTTCCGTAGATAGCGGCACCGTTCCGAGAAGTCCACTTGCCGACGGCCTGCAAGATTTCTATCGATTCCTGCGGTATCGAGCCGTCCGGCTTAGGGCCAATATTCAGCAGGTAGTTGCCACCCCCGCGAGCGCAGGTGATCAGATTGTTCACGATTGTCTTCGGCGTTTTCCATCCATCGTCGGCTTTGTGGTATCCCCAACTGTCATTGAGCGTCATGCAGGTTTCCCATGCGCGCCCCTTATCCGCTGCACGGATCTCCTGCTCAGGTGTGGAGAAGTCTCCGGGCAATCCGTTGCGATTGTTTACGATGATATCTGGCTGCAGCTGAAACACCATGTCGTTCATTTTTTGTGATTCCCATTGTTCCGGCGTGAGCGGCCAATCTACGTCGTACCATAGGACGTCAATTTTTCCGTAGTTGGTCATGAGCTCACGAATCAGTCCATGGGTATAGGCGACAAATCGCTGCCGCGCTGCCTCGTCGGTTGCGCACCGCGCTCCATCGGGATGGTGCCAATCCATAAGCGAGTAGTAAAAGCCGACCCGCAGGCCCTCTGCTCGTGCAGCGTCCACAAACTCGCGGACGAGGTCGCGACCAGCAGCCTGCCTGGGTGCGCAGT
>QHZW01000150.1:0-11588 GCA_003224815.1 Acidobacteriota bacterium
CTTCCCTTTTTCCAGTGTGCCTGCATCTTTGCTGATGTTGAGAGTCCTGGCGGCTGCGCTGGTGGCAGTCACTAACGCCTGCATCGGCGTGAGCCCCGCCTTCACCTCATATTCAAGCTCGAGGTGCTCGAAGTAGCCTTGAAAACGTCCGGGGCCGCCACCACTGTCTGTGCCCATGGCGATATTGACGCCGGCATCGGAGACCTTTTTGAGATTCGCCATCGCGATTGATAGATGGTCTTTATACCACTGGGCAGAGGCGTCGTTCCGAACGGCTTCCTGCTTTTTCGGGTCCTCTAATTTTGCAATCTCGGCGGGGTCAGCTTCCTTGAGAAAAAATGGATCGCTGAAAAAGGAAGGAGTTTCTGAGTAAGTGAAGACCGCGACCTCGCGGGTGAGAGTTGGACAGTAAGAAACATCGCGCTTCTTCATGAGATCAATGAACTCCTGATCGACGTCCCGATCGCGAACGCTGTGAGCGATGTAATCGACTCCGGCGCGGAGCACGCCTTTGGCGTCGTCGAGATAAACAATATGGGCGGCAGTGCGAAATCCGTTTTTGTGGGCTTCGTTAATTGCAGCCTGATAAACGTCCGGCGGCATTTTGTTGCGCGCACCGCGGAAATCGTCGACGCGGACTTTGACGAAGTCCGGCTTGTTACGGATGAGTTCATCAACGCTTTGGCGGGCCTGCTCGGGGCTGGTCACAGCGACAGCACCGGGGATGGCAGTTGAATCCTGAATCAAACCAGCGACATAAAAATGCGGAAAACCGTCGGGAGAAGATTTTGCAATCTGCTCGCGGATTTCGAATTCTTTTGCGCCGCCGAGGCTTTGAACTGTTGTGATGCCGTCACGTAGATAAATGCCGAGTTGCGAAGGATCGTTGACGTGGCCATGGGCGTTGATGAGGCCGGGAATGATGGTCTTGCCGCTGGCGTCGATTTTTCGCACTCCGCGCGGAAGCTTCACCTTTGTGCCCACGGCTACGATGCGGCCATTGCGGATGAACAGCGTCGCGTTTTCGATTGCGGTCCGGCCAGTGCCATCGATGATGCGAGCGCCGACCCAAGCCTGGCCGGCATCGGCTTTAGTTTGTGCATCAGCTTTTTTTTCCTCGGGGTGGGCTAAGAGAGCGGCGAACGAAAATAAATACAGGATGAGAGCGGCACTGACGTTTTGAGTGCGCTTTGCGACACGCATACAGGTATTATTATACGATTATTGGCTTTGGCGCTATTCAAAATTCAAAAGGCGAGGACCCCATGAAGACTGCATTGATTGCGGTGGTGCTGCTTGGTTTGGCAACAATCTCGCGCGCGGCTGATCCGGAAGGATTTGGATTGTGGAAGAGCGACGCAATTCAGAAGTCCGGCCAGGAACTGACGGGAAAAATCGACGAGCAGAAATTCGCGTTTCAGCAGCTGGGAAATTATGACAATCACATGATCGGCATTTCGCACCGCGAAGGCGATGGCAGCGCCGAGATGCACGAGGCGCAGGTGGATATCTGGATTGTCGAATCGGGCGAAGCCACGCTGGTGCTCGGAGGGAAGATCGTTGAACCAAAAACGGTGAAGCCCCATGAGATTCGCGGAACGTCAATTGATGGTGGAACGATTTCGCAACTCACGGCCGGCGATATCGTACACATTCCAGTGAAGATCCCCCATCAGCTGAAGATCGCAGCCGGAAAGACGTTCACTTACACAGTGATCAAGGTGGATTCGAAGTAGTCGAATTCGACGATCAGCGCTGAACTGTGGCAACGTGCTTTCGATTGGCCGACGATGCCGTATGGGGAAGCGGCCTGGGGTGCTCCTCTTCTTCGAGGATGTGGGCGTTGCGCTCGGCGGCGGCAAGGTGCATCTGCATAGCACGTCGCGCTTTTTCTGGATTACCCTCTCGAATGGCGCGGTAAATGGCCCAGTGCTGGCGAAGCCCGGCTTCGGGAACTCCGGGCATTTCGTTGGTGCGGCGACTGACCTCTCTCAAAGGCGCAGAGATGGCTTCGAGCACCATAATGGCAAGAGGATTTCGCGTGGCCGCAGCGACAGCTTTATGGAAGCGGATGTTGGCATCTCCGATGCGCTGGTAAAAGTGAGCGCTACCCTGGCGAGTGCTGCGGTCCATGCGGAGAGCGTCTTCTTGCTCGGCGAGAATTTCGCGCATGGTTTCCCAATCGGAGTCGGTTGCCTTCTCTGCGGCAAGACTTACAAGACCTAATTCGAGGACCTTACGAAATTCGATCAAAGACTCCGCCTGCTGCATGAAAGCGGAGGTCGAGAGATAGTCGGCGTTAATAAGCGTGGCATGATTGGGCTCGAGAACGACGGCGCCGATCTTGGGTTTGACGCTGATGAGCTTCAGAGATTCGAGGGATTTGATGGCTTCGCGGACGCACGTGCGGCTGACCGAAAGCTCCTCGGTCAGTTGTTTTTCGGTGGGTAGGCGCTCGCCAGGCTTGAACTGTCCTTTCTTGATAAGGTCAAGAATGTAGTTGATTACCTGGGTGGTTATGGTCTGCTTACGAATCAGGCGGCTACCCTCCAGAGCAACCGAGAGATGAGTCCCGTGGTCAATGGTGTGGATATCATAGCATCATTGGAAAATTTGACTGTGTCTGCTGTTGGACCTTCGGATCAGGGCTTTAGCGCGAAGATGGCATCCAGCGGCGCCCCGGTAAATTTACCTGCGACATTAGCGAAGCCATTATCCTCGAGCAGTTTTCGATATTCGACCAAGGTGCGTTCCCTTCCCTCAGTGCAAACCAACATATTCAGAGATTGAAGCTGGGCCGACGTCGGGCCGCTCTTGTCTTCATTGAGCAGCTTCTCGGCAATCAGGATGCCGCCGCCATCGGGAAGCCGCGTAAAAATCCGGGCGAGCAGACTGTGTATTTTTTTTTCGGACCAGTCGTGGAGAATGCGTCCGAGGGCAAACAGATCGGCCTGCGGGAGATCATCGGTGAAGAAGTTGCCGGCTGCAATTCCCACACGACTGGAAGCGAGATCCGATTTGCGAATGTAAGCTTCGGCGATCTCACATGTCTGCGGAAGGTCGAAGACGGTGGCGAGAAGCTCGGGATAGAGCTCGCAGGCGGCGACCGCGAGGTGTCCAGTACCACCGCCGAGATCAACCATGTGACGGAAGCGAGATAGATCGAACGCCTGGACAACCCTTGGCGAACTGAGCAGGCCAAAGCCATGCATGCCGTGCAGGAAGATTTCCTTGGCTTCCTGAGTGCGGAAAAACTGATCGAAGATGGGTCCATCGGCGCCAAACACTTGCTGCCAACGTGGAGTACCCTCGCGAACGGAATCCTCGAGATGATGCCAGAGCCGAAACAGGACGTCGTTGGAATAAAGGATGTAACCGGTGAGGGACTGCTCACTGGAGCGGCAGAGATAAGTGCTGGCGACAGGTTCGTTTTCGTAGACATTCAGATTACGGCGAAGAAGCTGCAGATTTACGCAAACGTCGAGCAGGCATTGAAGAGGCTCGGGTTTGAGTCCAAGCGCGGCGGCGAGGCTGAAGTGGTCGCTGGGAATGTTCTCGAGGAAATCGAAAACGCCGAGCGAAACAGCGGCAAACATCACTTTCGAGCGGCGAAAGGCTTCAATGAGATCGAGGACGGGAGCGGGATCCGCGGAGTTCATTCCTGCCTACACCAAGACAAGCGCAGAGTACGTAGAGGTCGTAGAGAAACTATTCTAGCTTCCACGAACAGCGGAAGATGTACTTCACCCCGCTTACGATGTTGCCAGTTCGACCTTGTAAGCGGCTTCTTTTCCGTTGGTAACACGACCGAGCCCGGTATTCGTTTTCGCCCGCTCAAGCTTGTAGCCGAGCCGTTCCAAAATAGGAGCCACTACGTTCTCCTCGCCGTCCTGATCGCAGCGCGTGCTCACGCCGAGGGCCACGACGGTGTCGATCTGCTTTTCAACTTCTTGAACCAGGTGGATGATCTCCTCTACGCGATCAACAGTAACTTTATTTTTCTTCTCAAAAGGAACCTTCGCAATGGCGAGGGCCTGGGTCATGACCTGGATGTCGCGGAACCAGGCGCCTATGCCAGGCCGGCCGAACTCGATGGTAAATCCGACTTCGCCGCGCTTCACGCGATCCGTTACGTCGTTAGTCTTGACCTCTTCCGTGCCACGCCCTTGCACGCCGGTCGATTCGTGGGTGGCGCGAGGATCGGAAAATGCTCGGCGGACCACGCGTGGCCAGACGAGTTCATCTGGTTCGAAAGCCGCCGTCGGACAAACGTCGGGCTCTGGATCGAAGCGCAGACGCGCCATCTGGAAAAGTCTTCGGATCGTGCGGACAAAGGTCGGATTGAGGTGCTCGGTGCTGAGACCGTTGAAACAGGCATAGCATTCGACACACTCGTTGTGGTCGATCGTGGCCCGCTTCAAAATAGGGTCGACATAGATGGCGCCCATGGGACAGACGTAAACACAGTTGCCGCAAGCTACACATTTGTCAGGATTGATCTTCATGGGAGGGGCGGCAAAGGCCCAATCGTCATATGATAGCACTATGGTGAAATCTGTCGAGTAAAGATTCGTAGCGCACAGCGGGCTTCAATGGCGCGATCAGGCGATCTTACTATTGGCGTCAAGCCCCAGACAAAGAATTGCCCCGATGACACACAGCCCCGAACAAACGAGGAAGGGCATGTTCCAGCCATACAGTCCGACGAAATAAGCAAGAAGGACGGGCGAGACGGCACTTCCGAGATTTCCAAAGGTGTTCATCACAGAAGCGATGGAGCCCGCAAATTCGCCACCGATGTCGAGCGGAATGGCCCACGCGACGCCGACTGTAACTTCGAGACCGAAAACGGCGACGCAAGAATATAGGACTGAGGCGGTCGAACTGTGTGTATAGGTAGCGGGAACAATAAAAATTGCCGCGAGGACGAACCCGGCAAGTGCGACTGCGGAACGCGCAGCCTTTAGATTTCCGAAGCGGCGAGCGCAGCGATCGGAAACCGATCCGCCGAGCAGATCCCCGGCTGCCCCAGCGAGCAAGGGCAGACTGGCGTAAATCCCCATTTGCGTGAGATTGAAGCCGTGGTGCTCGGTCAGGTATTTCGGAAACCAGTCGAGATATATGTCGATGCTGTAGCCGTAGCAGAAATACATCAGCGACAAAGTCCATAGAGAAGGACTGCGAAGGATGCGACGCCACGGAACCGCTTGGGCGTGGGCAGCGCGATCGCCGATCGAATTCTGGATCAAGGCACGCTCAGCAGAATTGATGTGACGGTGCTCAGCGGGAGTGTCGCGGTAGTACCAGCACCAGGCGGCGGCCCAGGCGAGGCCGAAAAGCCCGAAGAGAAAAAACGGAGTGCGCCATCCGAAGCGGACCATCAGCAGCACAACGATTGGCGGTGTCAGAGCCGCACCGACGCGGGAGGCGGCATGCGTAACACCTTGCGCGAAGCCGCGTTCAGTGGTGAGCATCCAACCGGAAAGCGAACGAGTGGCTATGGGGAAAGCTCCGGCTTCACCGACTCCGAAAAGGAAGCGACAGAGTCCCATCGAAGCCGCGCTCCAGGTGAACGCAGTCAGCGAAGTAAAGGCGGACCACCAAACAACAACTATTGAGAGCGCCCGCCGACCACCGATGCGATCGCCGAGCCAGCCGCCGGGAATTTGAAAAAATGCGTAGCCCCAACGAAAGGCGGCGAAGATCCATCCGATGGTAATCATGGAGAAGCCGAGATCATGTTGGATGACCGGCACGGCGGACGCCAGGTTCACGCGGTCCATGTAGGTGAGCACGTAAGCAGCGACAACAAGCGCGAGCACAACATGACGGGCGTGAGTGGGACGGAGGGAAGCTTGCTGTCCGGGCGTGGGGGAGGCGCTCATCAAGAATCAGCGAGCGTGCTATGACCGTTCATCGAAAACTTAGATCGAGGCTGCACGTTGCGGACGACTCAGAACCGGAGCTTGTCCTTTTGAGCTTCTATGTCTCTGGCGTGAACGCCGGCGACACTCGCAAGCTCGTGCCAGTTTTTGAAAATGCCATGCGCATCGCGATAGGCAACGAGCGCGCGGCTCTGCTCCAACGAGAGATTCAGAACGGCAGCCAGTTCGTTCGCACTGGCCTGGTTCACATTGATACTTTCAATATCCTGCTGTGAAATAAAGTGTTTTTCGGCAGGAACTGCCGGTGCACCTTTCAGAGCGAAGTTCTTCGCAAGATAGTCAACGACGACTTCAATTTCGTCATCGCTGAGATCGGCACCGCGCGAAACCATCTGATCAACGAGGCAAGGCCGGCGCTCTACCGGCGGCAGCGGAGGTGACGAGATAAAGAATGAGAACGGAGGCTAGCATAACGTCAATTCACAGTAGCAGAAGATCGCCTAAGGAGCTGCGCACTCAGCGGCGGCTTGGTACTGGGTTGGCCTGCTGCTAAGACCAAGCATTTGCCGGGCCTCGGCAGGAGTGGCAACCGGCCGATTCAGTTCATGAGCAATGCGAACCGCACGGGCAACGAGTTCCGCGTTACTGTTGGCTTTGCGACCCCGCGAATAATACACGTTGTCTTCAAGGCCGACGCGGACGTGACCACCCATTAAAGTCGCGAGTGTAGTAAGCGGAAGCTGAAATTGACCGATGGCGGAGCACAGCCACAGCGAATCTTTCGGAACTTCCTTCAGAATCTGCAATACATTTTCAACGGTGGGGAAACTGCTGGTCTGATAACCCATGACGGTTTGGATCCAGTAGGGCTTCTCCAGCAAATTGTGTTCGATCAAATCGCGGAGCACCCAGGCGCATCCGGGATGATAAAGCTCGAGTTCAGGCTTGATCGCGCGGCCTTTCATTTCCGTGGCGAAGTCGCGAATTTGGCCGTAGGTGAATGGAATGCATTCATCGATTTCGAGCGCAGGGCGAGGAAAAGGAAGCGGCGGGCGCCGTTCTTTCAACTTGAACTGACTCATGTCAGGAGCAAGATTGAGGGACGCCAGTTCCGGGCCGGCGGCCAACGACGACTTGCGCTCCTCCATGCTCATGCCGGGCCCAGCGCCTGTCGTGGCATTGATGATGATGTCAGGACTGCTCTGGCGGACTTTGCTCAGAACCTCGCGCCATGTTTCCGTATCGCGGGCACCGTCGGTTAGGTTGCGGGGATTGCGGGCATGGATGTGCACCATGGCTGCGCCGGCTTCGTAAGCCGACTGAACGGACTCTGCGATCTCGTCGGCGGACTCCGGAATGAATTCGTTGGCTTCCTTGCCCTGAATGCCTCCGTTACATGCGACGCAAATGATGAGTGGAGGCATGCCGGCGCGAACGCGTTCCATGAATTCGTAGCTATCGGTGTAATCGAACCAGGCAGGGAGCTGGGATTTGAGATCGGACATAGGTACCTCAGCTGCGCGAACACAATCGGGCAACGCTTCGCATCAGAAAGAGTTGAAATTCGAACGCACTAACAACCCAGCGCGCGCGACAGCGACATTTAGAGCTAACTGAGGCCGGGCTGAGCGGCAAGCGAAATAGTACGAAAACATGTTTTGTGCCCTAAAACACCGGCCATTTGAAGAATGTATTGATTCCCTGCGTTGCTGGGGTGTAGTCTGCGGCGAAGCATGAGCACAAACATCAATGCGAGCCTGAACTCAATTCTTCCGGCGTGGACCGCCGGCGACCGGCTGGATTCGTGGAAGGAAATTGCCACGTACCTGCGGCGCGAAGTGCGCACGGTCCAACTCTGGGAGAAGAAGGAAGGCCTGCCAGTCCACCGGCATTTTCATCAGCAACTGGGCAGCGTGTATGCGTTCCGGTCGGAGGTCGATCGTTGGCGGCGCGAGGTTTCGAGACACCGCAGTTCGCTGAATGAATCCGAGTCTGCAACCGCCAGCACTGGAGAGCGCATAGTTATTCGCGTGCTTCCTCTGAAGAACTTGCGTAGCGACGCGGCCTGGGATGAATTGTGCAAGATGGTGGCGGCTAAGACGGCGGTGGAACTAGAGCGGTTGAATCCGGAAAGGCTTGCCGTCCTTATGCAGGAGCCAGCTTCCGCCGAAGAACCGGCGAGCACGACGGTTTCTGAATCCGAAGCTGGGTACGCGCTGAGATGGACTGCGGAGCAGGATGGCGCTGCGCTGAAGATTTCGGCGGAACTGGTATGTGTCCCTACAAAAAAGGCGGAATGGTCCCACATCTACAGAGCCGACCGAAAAGATTGGGATACCGCACCGCAGCAGATTGCGCAGCAAATTTCGCAATGCTTGTGGTTGAAGATGGTGTACCGTCCGCGAAATGTTGCGCCTGAGCGCAGGCGTCAGGAGATGAAGGCGCGCGAGGCATATTTAAAAGGAAGATATTTCTGGGAGCAACGCAACGAAGAAGGTCTGAAGAAAGCTGTGCAATTTTTTAAGACAGCCATTCACGAGGATCCCGGATTCGCACTTCCCTACTCCGGGCTGGCGGACTCGCTGACGCTGCTGTCGTTTTATGAAATTCTGCCAGCTTCGCAGATCATGCCCGCTGCGAGAAAAGCCGCAGTCAGAGCAGTGGAACTGAACCCGGATCTCGCGGAGGCGCACGCTTCACTCGCCGATGTGATGCTGCACTTCGACCGCGACTGGCAGGGCGCTGAGCACGAATATCGGCGCACGATCCAATGCAATCCCAGCTATGCGCTGGGATACCACTGGTATTCAAATTTGCTGGCGGCACGCGGGCAGCATGATGCGGCGCACATCGCCATCATGAACGCGCTGGAGATTGATCCGGTGTCGATTATCACGCTGGTGTGGGCAGGTGTGACTTCGTATCTGGCTCGACAGTTCGATGAAGCGATCCGGCATTACCGCAGCGCGCTGGAGCTGGCCCCAGATTTTGTTTGGGCACACATGTACCTGGCGCAGGCCTTGGAACAGAAAGGCGGTTTGAAGGACGCGCTGAAGGAATTTGATACGGCGATCCGCCTGGCCAGAGGAAATCATTGTGTGATGGCCATGAAGGGCCTTCGTACGACATTGCTGCAACCTATGCGGCGTTGGGAGAGCCGAACCGGATGATTGCATGGCTGAACCGCGCGTGCCACGAGCGAAATATGAAGCTCTTTACGCTGCCACAGGATCCGCGCTTTGATTCGTTCCGGCGCCGCGATGATTTTAAGGAAGTCGTCGCGCAAATCGGACTGGCTCGGATGTAGGCGACGCTTACTTCGTCGCGATCACAATTCTTCCAAATCACCTTCCCAAGGAACCCACGTTGAGCACCCCGCAAAGTGCACCGTCGCAGCTTCCTGAAGCAAATACAAAGCTGACGTCGAGCCAGCACCTGAACCGATCACTGGGATTATTCGATTCGACCATGATTGTGGCGGGATCGATGATCGGGTCGGGGATATTCATTGTTGCAGGCGAGATGGCGCGCGAAGTAGGAAGCAGCGGCTGGCTGATGCTTAGCTGGGCTGTGGCCGGGGTGCTCACAGTGGCCGCAGCATTGTCTTACGGCGAACTCGCGGCCATGATGCCGCAAGCGGGCGGACAATATGTTTATCTCCGTGAGGCATATTCGCCACTATGGGGATTCCTTTACGGATGGACGTTGTTTCTGGTGATTCAGACCGGGACAATCGCAGCGTCATCGGTTGGATTCTCACGGTATCTGGGCGTGCTGTGGCCGAAGATTTCAGAAACTAATTACATCGTCCAGCCCATACACATTCTGCCGGGCTATGCATTGTCGCTCTCGACGGCGCAGCTGACGGCGGTTAGCGTGATTGCGTTCGTGACGTGGACGAACATGAAAGGCCTGAAATACGGTAAGGGCGTGCAGAACGTTTTTACGTCGATGAAAATTGGATCGCTGCTGGCGGTGATTGGGATTGGAATCCTGATCGGCTGGCGAGCAGCGGTGGTGAAAGCAAACTTTGGACATGCGTGGACAGTTGCAGGAGCCGCAACCGGGGAACATGTGTGGCTAGCACTGCTGGTCGGACTTTGCGTCGCGCAGATTGGCGCGCTGTACGCGGCGGATGCGTGGAACAACATCACTTTCACGGCGGGAGAAGTACGAAATCCGGCGCGAAACATACCACTCTCGCTGGCGCTGGGAACTGCTATCGTCATCGTTCTCTATATTCTGGCGAATTTTGCGTATGTAGTAGTGCTGCCCTTCAACGAGGTGCAGCATGCTCCGTCAGACCGGGTCGCTTCAGCGATGATGCAGGCGATTTTCCCGTCGGCCGGTTCCGCGCTCATTGCGGTTGCAATCATGATCGCAGCGTTCGGATGCATGAATGGAATGATCCTTTCGGGAGCGCGTGCGTATTACGCAATGGCGCTCGACGGAGTGTTTTTCAAGCGGGCGGGAGTTTTGAATGGAGCTAACGTTCCGAGCCAGGGGCTGATGATGCAGGGGATATGGGCGGTGGTGCTGCTGAGTATCAGGACGTACAACCCTGCGACGGGAAAGTATGGCAATCTCTACAGCAATCTGCTTGATTACATTATTTCAGCCGCGTTGATTTTTTACATCCTCACCATTGCGGGCATCTTTCGGTTGCGCAATACGAGGCCCAATGCCGAGCGGCCGTACCGGGCGTTCGGGTATCCGTTCATGCCGGCGTTTTATCTGGTTTGCGCAACGGTGATTTTGATGGTGCTGTTTGTCTATCGCACTGCAACGACCATTCCGGGCGTGATCATCGTGCTGATCGGAGTGCCGGTCTATTTTGGATTCAAGTACGCGGCGGGTCCGCGCTAACCTCACCTCAGCTCACGGTCCAAGCACAATTATTTTGGCATCTTGCGGCGAAAGCAGCTTGTGGAGTGCGCTAAATCATTCGCGTGCGGATGACTTAACTCTGCTCGGAATGACATGGTGGAACGAATTCTGCGCTTGACAGTCGTTGTATGGTTGTATTATATGACAAATGCCTGCCGAGCGTCACGCGTTTGGCTCGAACGCTCTCCGACCGAATAGCTATTGGAGTGGGCTGAAGGTTATGCCGAACATGGCTTCGATCCCTGAAACGAAGCGGTTGAAAGTACGCATTTTCCGAGTAGCAGGTTTCGCACTATTTCGCTTGTTGGCTGAAACAGAAGTGATATCGTCGCACAAATTGTGAACATCGAGGGGGCGCATATGCAGTGTCGTGCGTACTATTTTCTAAGCGTTTGTCTGCTGGTTCTCTTAGGCACTGTCAACCTGATGGCAGATGTCACCGGCTCTATTCAAGGCTATGTGCGCGACAGCTCGGGCGCGGTGCTGGCGGGCGCGCATGTGATGGTCACTGAGGTCGCCACCAACAAGAAACGTGAGGCCGCCACTGACAGCGACGGTGCGTATACATTTCTGGCCCTAGCCCCCGGACACTATCAGATCGTAGCCAGCGCAAGTGGATTCCGCGAGGCGACACTGAAAGACATCGATCTCAAGGTCAACGATCAGTTGCGCTATGACCTGACGATGGTTGTCGGCGGCGCGCAGGAGATCGTATCGGTGGAAGCCAACGCGGTGCAGGTGCAAACAGTGAGTACGGCGCTCGGCACTACGGTAGAATCCCAGCAGATTTTGGCGATGCCGCTGAACGGCCGATCT
>QHZW01000150.1:11645-15388 GCA_003224815.1 Acidobacteriota bacterium
AACGGACGGTCAACCTGAGTGGGCCAACGCATTCCTGGTGAATGGCGCCGAGGTCAACGAGACCAAAAACATGGGTGCCGGCTTGATTCCAAACGCTGACTCGATTGCGGAGTTTCGCCTGCTCACTAACAGTTTCAGCGCTGAGTATGGCAAGTTCACAGGATCGGTTATGAATACGGTGACCAAGTCAGGAACCAACCGCTTCCATGGAGATTTGTTTGAGTTTTATCGCAACCAGGGTTTGGATGCGACCAGCTACTTCGATCCCACTAAGGCTGCATTGAAGCGGCACCAGTTCGGAGGCGTTGTTGGTGGTCCAATCTTGAAGGACAAACTTTTCTTCTTTACGGATATACAACAGACCCGCCAAGTGGCGGGTTCCAGCACCGGCGTTCTGCAAGTTACGACCGGCGATGAGCGCACTGGCATCTTTCCCGATACCGCGCTCACAGGGTCGGTTCAAGGCGCCGCCTGGGCGCAAGCATTGACGAGCCGCAATCCCGGTGGCGGTACAGTTACCGCGGGGACACCGTATAACCAGCTCGGCACTCCTGTGATTACAGGAGGCGTACCTGGCCACGATCTGTCCGCGTATATCGATCCAATCAGTGCAGCAACCCTGAACTTCATACCACAATCGAATTTGCCGGGCGGCCAATACTCTGATGCAAGCCATAGTGGGCAGCTAATCGATACAAATATGGCGCAGCGGATCGATTTCATCAATCACCTGACCGGCGACTGGTCGTTTTACTACCACTACGACGATGCAACCGCTACGGACCCGATCTATCAGCAAGCGTACATGGGCATCACGGATGTGCCAGGGTTTCCAGTTGCAGTACCATCGCGCAATCAGCTGTTCACGATGAGTAACACGAAAACCATTGGTTCGACTTCGGTGAACGTGGCGCGTGTTCAGATTTTCCGCACTGCTACCCGGACGGCGCAGCCCTCTGCGAGTTCTAAAATCTCCGGTTACGACCAGTTCGGGTTCAACACCGACCCTACGACAGGCGGTCTGGTCAACACCGGGACGCCCGGATACCCATCTTCACTTCCATCCATGTTTTTCAACACATTTGCGGTTGGCAACAATTGGCTGAACCTTTATCAGCCCGACACAACCTACGGAGTGGGAGACACATTCAGTAAGATCATTGGCGCGCACTCACTCAGTTTTGGGGGTGATTTCCGCTACTACCAGCTGAACGTCCGAAATGAATGCGGGCCTAATGGATACTTTCAATTCAGCGGCAATGAAACAGGCACGGATCTCTCCGATTATTTCATTGGAGCTCCGGGAGGATTCGTGCAGTGTTCTGTCCAACTTCTCGATAACCGCACCCGTTACGGCGCTCTTTTTGTCTCCGACACATGGAAGGCAAAATCGAACCTCACCTTCAACCTCGGCCTACGCTGGGATGTTGCACGACCATGGAGCGACGTCTATGGCCGACTGACGACGGCGGAGCCAGGAGTGCAATCCGTTAAATTCCCCGATTCGCCTCCCGGGAACGTCGTGCCGGGAGATCCAGGAGTTTCGAGCACGATTTCACCGACGCCGTACAACAACTTTGGACCTCGCATCGGCCTCGCCTGGGCACCTACCGGCGGAATTTGGGGCGAGAACAAGACCAGCATTCGCGCGGCCTACGGTGTCTATTACTTGGGCGCAGCAGATAACGGAAACTTCGGCATCATCGGCGATGCACCCTGGGGTTTGTACTGGGCTTCGCCGGCTCCGACCGAATTCGCAAACCCGTACATAACGCGAGCAACTGGAGTAAGCCAGGGGCAGCACTTTCCATTTACATTCCCCAGCGGAAGCGGTCCATTTCCCAATTTCCTTTTCGGATCGCTGATGCCCCTTTATCTTCCCGGTTATTACAATCACAACAAGACGCAGATGGCCGAGCACTACAATGTTTCAATCCAACGCCAGCTCGATAAATCAACTGTCCTGACGGTGGCGTATGTTGGCACGCAGGGTCATCACATCCAACGTGGCGAAGACATACTCTGGGGTGACGGAGCGCTGTGCCAATCTCTCGCCAGCGCAGGCTGTGGGCCGAGTGGCGAAGGCAACGTCTATACGGTTGGCGCGCAAAATTACTATGGGACGCTTACGGGTCTAATCAACAATCAGGCAATCAGTCCCAACTATCACAATTCTGCAGGGGGCCCGGTTGTGGCGTTCGCTTCGGCGACTTACCTGAAGAACTCGGCAAACTCGAACTACAACTCACTGCAGATTTCGGCAGAACGTAGAGCCAGGGATTTGACCTTCCTGGCCAGCTATACCTACGCGCACTCGCTGGACAACTACTCGGCGAAATATGATCCGCGCGACCCTTCGCGCGCATACGGACCCTCAACCTTCGACATGCGGCACAACCTGGTGCTCAGTTACAACTGGGATATTCCTTTTGCTCATGCGTTCGGCTCGCGCCGGATCACGACGGGATGGCATATAACCGGCATCAGCCGCTTTAATTCAGGGACTCCGATCAGCTTAAGAAGCGGCGGTGATTGGTCACTCACCAACATCGGACTGGACTATCCGAACCAGATCGGATCAATTCAGAAGTTTGATCCGCATGAACTTCAGGTTCTCGGTTCGAATCAAACTCCCAGTAACTACTACTTCGATCCTACGGCATTCAATCGAAACATCGTGAGTTGCGGTGGTGCAACAGCCTATGAAGCCTGCGGCGTAACGGGCACCGCAAAGCAGTACTCTTTCTACGGACCCAGAGCAATTACCACGGATGCGGGACTAGAGAAAGATACCAAGATAACTGAAAGCACAGCCCTCAACGTACGATTTGAGATGTTCAATATCTTCAACCACACGAACTTCCTGACTAGCGGCATTGTAGGTAACGCCAACAGCAGCCAATTTGGTGACGCCACAACGGCGGCACAGGGTCGTATCGGGCAGATCAGCGCGAAGTTCGTATTCTAGTCCGTTCTCCCCCACGTTATCCCTCGGCAAGGGACCAGGGGATGCGAGAAATCGCATCCCCTGATTTTTTGGTCAAGCCCCTCATATCTTCAGCTTACGCGGCCCTGAAGGGCCGCTCTTCCACGCGGCAGATGGGGCCATGGTGTGTGCATCGCTGAATCACTGGCACCGGTGGAGTGATCGAGATCGCTCATGATGCCGCGATCATTCTTGAAAATGACGTGTACATGAATGCCGGTCTTGCGTTCGAATTGCGAAAGCAATTCGTTTTCGTAAACGCCTTGAGAAGCCATTCATCGTCGGCGAGACGCAGAGTACGGACTGCTGCGCGAAGATCCGCGCGGGAGAAAAGAAAAGGCAGGACGCATCAGCGCGGAAAAGTTGTCATCATCATCATTAAAATTAAGCCGGAATTGAGCAGTTTTCGGCTGGCTCAGGTGCGTTACGCAGGAAGCGCATGTTGTCTGAGCTACTTCTTAATTGAATTGCTCGAGAACCAAAGAAACTTCACCGGCGCGTCACTCGGATTGATATTGGAGTGCGTCATCGACTGGTCGGGACGAATCATGTAGGCCATGCCGGGATGCTGAACGCGCAACTCGGTGCCAATGAAAGCCAGACTGTCGCCGTCGAGCGCAGTCCAGATTTCCTCCTGCCCGGGATTGTGCGGATGCGGCTCGCCCATGGTCATGGGATTGATGTCCACGGTGATGAAATCGCCGATGGTGGCGAGGCCGTCGGTTCGCGAGCACAGATCGCGGACAATGTGCGCCCA
>QHZW01000097.1 GCA_003224815.1 Acidobacteriota bacterium
TAAATACCAGTCGCAAAGATAACCGCGCTTCTTGGCCGAGCCGGTCGGAGTCGGAGATATTTGACGGGCTCTCGATCTGAGGTGAGACTCCCCCCGGATGTTGCCTCTTCGGCGGAAACCAGCCACTCCGATCATGAGGTGAAAAAATGGGAAATATTGTTGTCCTTAAGCACGAGCCAGCCCCAGCCGATGGCCAGCTCGCCGACCTTCAGATCAACGATCCAGAGTTCAAGTCCCGCAGGCTAGTAAGCACGAGGGAGTTGTCAGCCATCTGGGGAGTGCCCGAGAGCACGCTTCGGTATTGGCGCTGCGCCGAGGTGGGCCCGCCCTACGTGAAACTCGGTGGACGGATCAAGTATGATCTTGTCGACGTAGAACTTTACGTCAGGGCCAACAAGCGAAATCCGTCCGTGCGGGCGCATGGAGGGTAATAGCAATGGCTCTTCACAGGCGAGGTGGGGTTTACCACTACCATTTCTGGGTCGACGGTAAACGCTACCGTGGATCAACGAAGAAAAGGAATGAGGCGGCGGCGCGACGAGTGGAATCTCTGCTCCTCGCGCAAGCTCAAGAAAAAGGAGAAGTACTTCTCAGAAGGCGTAGCCCGGTGTTGCGTGATTTCAAGACCCGGTTTTTTGAATGGATCCAAGGCAATACCAAGCTCCAGCAAAAAACCAAAGACTATTACACGAACGGCTGGAGACTGCTCGAAGGGACGGAAGTGGCGGCGATGCGGATCAGTGCGATCACGAGAGATGACGCTGACCGACTGACGTTCCCCGGCGGTCCCGGAAACCATAACAATGCTCTCCGCACCCTGCGGCGGATGCTCGGAAAAGCTGAGGAGTGGAACGTGATCAAAGCAGCTCCGAAGATTAAGCTCATGCAGGAGCAAGCGCGGCAGCGCATTATCGACGCTCACATTGAAGCGAAGCTTTTGCCTTTCTGCAAACAGCCGCTTCGCGACGTGGTGATGATCATGCGTGATTCCGGAATGCGCAACCAGAAGGAGGTGTTCCGGATGCGCTGGGAGCACCTGGATTGGGCAAACGACCGATACTTCGTTTACGAGAGCAAATCGCCGAAGGGACGGAGATTTGTGCCGATCAGTCCCAGAGTGCGGCAAGCTCTCCTGGCACGCCACGAGGGTCAGAAAGAGGGCTGGGTTTTTCCCTCCAAACGCGCCAAGTGCGGTCACCTAACCACCGTCAACAAGCAATTTGAAAAGGCCAGAGAGTCGGTGGGGTTGCCGAAGGATCTGGTCCTCTACTGCGCGCGGCACGGCTTCGGAACGGAGATGTATCGCGCAACCAAAAACTTGTTTGCGGTCATGAACGTAATGGGACACACGGCCGTGAGCACGACCATGAAGTACCAGCACCAGGACATTGACGAGGTGACGGCGGTCGCCAGTCTCCGCGTCCAGTGAATTAAGGACACAAAAAGGACACAATCGCATTTTCGGCTCAGTAGGGGTGCTCCTAAGTGATTGAAAATGGTGAGCGCGGTAGGAATCGAACCTACAACCTACTGATTAAGAGTCAGTTGCTCTGCCAATTGAGCTACGCGCCCTCTTAGGTTGGACGGGAAACTGCGCGCCGGTGTGGGCTTCGGGCCGGTCGCTTGTCGAGTTGAAATGCCGCAAGCAAGTTGCTGCGTTCGTCCTCTCGACAGTCGTCAGTATATCAGGAGCTGCGCGTCGCCAGCGGATTCAAACGCAGCTTCAAACCAGTGCTCAAAGTGAGGATTCAAAAGGCGATTCGCTTAAAACAAAAAAGCCCGGCAGGTTCGCCAGGCTTTTCCTTATTCCAAAGAGACTTACTTCGTCTCGTTACCAGGTGTGGCAGTAAACTCTTTTGGCTTTGCAATCGTGCGCGCAGCCCGGCTCGCCATCGGGACGGCCGCGGCCGCTCCGTAGCGTTCCATCAGCATTGGCACCATCGCGCCTTCGGCTTCCTTCACGAACGTCAGTTGACCCTCTGCATTCAGATCGACGCGAACGAAGTCGCCGAGCCTGATCTGTCCGGTTGCAACCAGGTTCGCCAGCGGAAACACCAGATGGCGTTCGATTGCGCGTTTCAGGTGACGTGCCCCGTACCGCGCGTCCGTCCCTTCGCTTAGAAGGTAGCCCTTCACCTTCGACGTGCATGAGAACACGAACTGGTTAGCCGCCGACGCCATCAGCACCCGCTGCTGTACCATGCCAAGTTCGATCTCCAGGATCTGTTCCAGGTGGTCTGGCCGCAGCGTCTTGAACACTACAACTTTGTCGATCCGGTTCATGAACTCCGGTGTAAACTTCCGTCGCGCAGCTTCAACCGCAGTGCGGTCGATTCTGTCGTCGAAGCCTTCGTCGATGACATTCGGCTTCGGTGCAAATCCGAATCCACCCTCGACCAGGTTGCACATCTCTCCTGCCCCCAGGTTCGAGGTCATAATAATGATGCATTGCGAGAGGTCTACCCGGCGGTTATCGCCGAGTGTGAGCGTAGCCTTGTCGAGGATGCCGAGCAAAAGCTGCCAGAGCGCGTCTGACGCCTTCTCAATTTCATCAAACAGTAGAATCGAAAGCTTGAGCTTGTCCGTGTGCCACTGATTGAGTGCCTCCTGCGTGAGCAGGGGATGGGTTTCGCGATGACCCAGGTATCCCGGAGGCGAGCCGATAAGTTTTGCGATTTCGTGGGAGTGCTGAAACTCGGCGCAATCTATTTTGATGCACGCGCGCGCGTCGCCGAACAGCGATTCCGCCAGCGCCTCAACCACGCGGGTCTTGCCGGACCCGGTTGGCCCCAGAAAAAGCAGATTCCCTACGGGCCGTCCTGGAGGATTCAATCCCGCCAGGAACATTTGATAAATCTCTACGACCTTTTCCACCGCCGCGTCCTGCCCAACAATCTTGCGGCGTAGCCCAGTTTCGAAATCCCGGGCATCGGAACTCCGGCGTGTCGGATCAAGAACCGTGCTGGTAATTGTCTTCATAATCTTTGGCCCTGCTCTCCTTTGTTGGGCCCGTAACCTGGGGGCTCAGCGGTGTTTCCGAGAGTGACAAATTTTGTCACTTCCTTGTAACCAGCTTCGCCTCTCTTCAGAGCAAGCGTTTCGCCAACCCTGGTCGTGCCTTTCAAAGCATCTCTTCTACACGACTTAGATGCTCGGGGTGACTCGAGGGAGTCACTTACATTACCAAGTGAGATCGTGTAAAGGGAAATGTTTTGCGCAGGATGAAGAAAGATCGCGCAGCCATGCCCCAAGATTTCTCCGACCTCATAACGACCCAATCCGTCTTGCTCAAGTTTTTGATGCACAAAGCCGATCTCCAAAGCTGCGCTTCCCCAACGTCCGTGGCCACCCGTAACTGGCGACCTGAATTCCTCATTAGTAGCATCGAAAAGAACGATGTCTCTGGAGAAAAACTTGCGTCAGCACGGCTTGAAACTGTTTGTTGTCGCCGCGGCAACGGTTTGTGTACTCGGCCTCATTACTTTTCATAGCGTTGACGCCGCTTCGCCGCAACAAGCGAAGCTGGTCGCGGCAAGCGCTCCTGTTTCTCAGTCCCGGCTGGCGCCGAAAATTCCCGCGCCCGGTACAGCCATATACGAAACTCATCGCGGAGATACAGTAATTTCTGTATCCCGCCACTATCTTTCACAGAGTTCTTATCTCACCTCCAGCCAATTGGCGGAAGCTATCCGAGGTGCCAACGGAAATCTAAAAGGCACGTTCCTAAAAACTGGAGAGGAGTTGACCATCCCCGGAATTCTGGACGCGCCGGTCGCCGAGAAAGCTATTCCCGTCGCCAAAGACTTTGAAGTTCGTGCCATTTACCTGACTGGCCTGATGGCGGGAAGCGATCGCGGCATCAAGATTGTTCAGCGCTGGCGCGAAGCCGGCGGTAACGCCGTGGTCTTCGACATCAAAGACTCTGACGGTGCCGTCAATATTCCCTTCGAGCACCCGCTCATTGGCAGCCACAAGGTTTATATTCACGACCTGCCCAAGTACACGCGTTTTCTGCACTCGCAGGGTATGCACGCGATTGCTCGCATCGCCATCTTCCGCGACGAGCGGCTGGTGCTGGCGCATCCTGAATTGGCAGTGAAATCGAGGAAGTCCGGTCAGTCCTGGCGCGAGAACGGCAAGCTGGTCTGGACCGACCCATCCCGTGCAGAAGTTCAGGAATACAACATTGCTCTGGCCGAAGCTGCAGCGGCAGCCGGCGCCGACGAAGTCCAATTCGACTATGTTCGCTTCCCCGCCGAAGGCGAGCAGAAGGACGCAAGCTTCTCGTTCATGAAATCGCGTCCGGAATGGCAGCGTTCTGACGTGATCGCCGACTTCCTTCGCCGCGCCTATACCGATCTTCACCCTAAAGGCGTGCTGCTCTCGCTCGATGTATTTGGCATCATGGCCTGGCAGCGTCCGGTTGACCTGTCACATACCGGTCAGGACATCGTCCGCATGGCCAAAAACTGCGACGTGCTCTCGCCTATGATCTACCCCTCGCACTTCTTCGGCATGGACGGCATCGCCCGGCCCGGGGACGAGCCTGAGCATTTCATTGGCGAATCTATGGATCGCTTCGAAAAAATCACTCAGGGCAGCGGAGTCATCATTCGACCCTGGCTTCAGGCCTTTGCCTGGCGCACCAAGACCTATTCGCCCAAATACATTGAAGTTCAGGTCCTCACCGCCAAGAACAAAGGCGGCGTCGGATTCCTCTTCTGGAATGCCAACAACGACTACAGCAAGCCTTATGCCGCCATGCCTGACATGAGGGGTTCAAAGAGCCAATATTTCCGTGGAGACGTGCTGCCGGGAGTGCTCAAGGCGGCGGTTACATACCCGACGCGCTGAAACCGCTTCACTAGTTGGAAATTTCTAGAACGGATTCTCAACCACTACGCCGAAATATTTCTGCCCCGTGTTCAAGTCCTCCGACCAGATTCTGCCAGAGCCTGCGCGTTCCGCGGCGGCGATGATCATTCCGTCATAAAAATGTATACCGTACGCTCGGTTGGCTTCGACTGCTCGGCGAATCACACCGTGATCGGGCATAGTGATCTTGATTGGCGAAAGCACATCGAGAATTGCGATGACCTCGTCAGGGGTGAATGGTGGTAAGAATTTGCGCAATAGAGTCGTGGCAAATTCGGCCAGGGTTTGAGTGGAGGCCACAAATTCGCCTTGGACGGCGCGCGTCACCAGATCTTGAGCAATTCGCTGCTTTCTCAGGTCGGTATCGTCATGTGCATAGACGAAAATATTGGTGTCGAGAAAGTCAGGAACGTTCATAAAGATCTTCGCGTTTCCAGGTCCTAGGCCCAAGTTTGCGATGGAACTGTTCGAACGTGCGCCGGAGCGCCTCGATTTCGCGCCGCTTGCGGCCCGAGGTTGTATTCTCGGCGGCCACCTTTTCGAGGTAATCGCGAACCAAGCCGGTCAGAGTCGTATCTCGATCGACCGCAAGCTTTCGCAGCTCTTTGACTAGTTTCTCGTCCAACGAAAGCGTGATATTCATATACACATAATACGTGAAACCCTTATCACGTGCAAAGCCCTGCGTTTGATCCTTCCGAGCCGCCACTCACTCCACCAAAGATGCGTGTTAGCATTCGAGAAAAGCAGCCAGCCATGCCCTGCTATCCCAAGATTTTCCAGCCTATTACTGCTTTGGCCGTCATCTGCTCGGGGTTTGCTCCAGCGGCCCCCGCCGACGACCAGCCGCACTGGCTACGCATCAGCTCTGACCACTTTCTCGTGCTTACCGATGCTGGCCAGAAAAAGGGCCACGAAATTGTCGCCCGTTTCGAGCAAATGCGCGCCGTTTTCGGCGACCTGATGGGCCGGCAGAAACTGGTTATGGCCAAGCCGATGGAAATCGTCGCGATCGGCAACCCAGCGACTTATGCCCAACTCGCGCCAACAGCAAGCACCGACCCAGCAGTCGCGCAGGGCTTTTTTCTTTGGGGCGAAGATCGCGACTACATTGTGCTGAACGCTTCCGTTCCTGATTGCTGGCGCGCAGTCGAGCATCCGCTGGCGCATTATTTCCTGAACTACAACTACCCACCCACGCAGCCCTGGTTCGACGAAGGTTTCGCCGAATACTTCGCCTCGCTTTACTTCACGCCGAAGAAAACTGAACTCGGCAGCGACCCTGAGCTCATCATCTCGCAGGCAAGTGCTCCGCTGGTCCAGATAGCTGCCGGAACCAACACCACTGCCGGCTTGAAATCTCTGACGGAAATTCTCAATAGCCCGGTTTGGCTCAGCCTTCCCGACCTGCTGGGCATGAAAAACCGCGTGGTGAACGGACAGGAAGGCACCCACCACACCCTCTTCTATGCCCAGTCGTGGATGCTCGTGCATTATCTGCTTGCCAAAGACAAGTTTTCAGAGATGGGCACATACTTTGCCTTGGTTCAAAGCCAAAACCTGCCAGTGGCGCAGGCCGTCCAGCAGGCCTTCGGCATGACACCTGCACAACTTGATCAGGCGGTGAAAGATTACTTCCACTCATTGAAGCCGCTGGCCGCCACCCTCGAGGAAGTCAAACGCGGAGGCCCACCACCGGCTGCAGAGCCGGTGACCGAATCGCCGCTGCCGTTCACAGTGGAAGAGGTTGGCGACAGCACCCGGCAGGTTCCGATTCCCGAAGCCCAGGCGCTGGTTGCTGAAATGCAGTTGCGAATTCCCGAACGGCGTCAACAGGCGGTAACTCAGCTTGAGAGCTTGGTTGACGATCCCAAGACCGATACCCTGGTCGCGCATCGTGCCCTGGCCTTCGCGCATGTGCAGAAGAATGAAACCAATGAGGCTTTTCGGGAACTGAACACCGCTCTCCACTTTCAGCCGAACGAGCCCTGGTCCCGCTTCGATCTCGCCCTCGCCGCGTACCATTCCGGGGAAAAGGGCGCCCGAATTCAGGGCCTCGCGAACACGATGGAAAGCCTTCACATTGTGCTCACCGAATATCCCGACTTTGCCGAAGCCTACAATATTCTCGGATGGGCGCGTCTTCAGGGCGGAGGCGCCAACGCCGCACTCGAGGCCATGCGCTTCGCCGTACGCCTCAACCCTCGAGACGAGTCGTACCAGCTTCGCTATGCCGAGGCCTACATGGCCGCGAAAAAATGGGACGATGCCACCTCCATTCTGGAGCACCTCAAGACCAGCCAGGATCCGCAAATTGCGAAGATCGCCAAAAAGAATCTGAACGATTTGCCGTTCATGAAAAAATTCGGGATTCCTCCGCAGGACGACTCAGCAAAAGACCTCAAGAGCGCGAACGCTCCTATATCTCCATCTAAATCCGACGCGAACTCAGCTTCCGGGAAAAAGTCGACCGACACAGACGACGACTCCTCCGACGACGATTCCGCTTCCAACACAAAGGCCACGCCGGCCGCCCCTCAGATCGACAAGCGCCCCATCAAATTCCTGAAAGGCAAAGTGATGTCAGTCGATTGCTCTCAGGAGCCGGAAGCAGTAGTGGTAGTTTCCGAAGGTAAGCGGACGCTCAAACTGCGCGCCGCCAACTACAACTCGGTCGCCGTCCTTGGCAGCGGTAAATTCTCCTGCGACTGGAAGGGCATTGCCGCGGGCGTTAACTATCGCCCCGGCGGCAAACTGGATGGCGATCTGGTGTCAGTAGAAGTGCAGTAAAAACTTGTGGGGACAGCCGCCCTCGGCTGTCCGGCGGGAGCAACGCTACTCGTACGAAGCATCCGGATCGATTGCGCGATTAATGCATAACAGCAGCTGGCGCATCTGTTGACTGGAAAGTTTCCTCGGCAGGCGATCGACCAAGTCTGTCTTCGCTACCACCGAAATGAAATGGGCCTTTAAAAATGATGGTTCAGGTAAGCCGGTTTCACCGGGTTCCATTCTCACCACCGTGGGACCGGGGGCGCCATGGCTGCCAAAAGGAACGGCTAGGACAGAACTGCTCCGCTCGCTCAAGTTGCGAGGATCAATCGATACGATAACTAACGCGTGTCTTTTGCCGCCAGTGTTTGCCCGCCATATCTCACCGCGCCGTGGCTGGGGACTAGGGTTAAAGCTCGCGGTCAAAATCTACCTTTTCCGCTGATCGTCGAAGCGAGTTGGAAATATCCGATTCTTCATTCAGGGCTTCCGGCATTAACGATGCATAGTATTCAGTGGTTGCCGCTGCCAGCTGGCGGCGGTTTTCGCTTCGCCGCAAATGCTCGACGGCTTCATCCACGGCCTCCGCCAGACTGCCCGCTTTCCCGGAGCGAACTAACGCGGTGAGGTATTGGAGATTTTCGTGTGCGACCGTCGTAGAAAGCTTGGCGCGCGTGGCTTTTGTTCCCATAAGGGTGACATTTTATCACCTTGACAATGCGCTAAACAAGCGGGCGATTTATCGGTTAAATTATCCCCTCAATCCGCTTTCTTCTCCGGCCTCAACAGCGGAAACAGAATCACATCTCGTATCGACGAGGAGTTCGTCAACAACATCGTCAATCGGTCAATTCCCACGCCCACACCCCCCGCCGGAGGCATGCCGTACGATAGCGCACGGATATAATCCTCATCCATTTCGTGCGCTTCCTCGCCACGCGCCTTTTCGCTCAATTGCTGCTCAAAGCGCCGCCGCTGATCCTCAGGATCGTTCAGTTCGCTGAAGCCGTTTGAGATCTCCATCTGCCCGATATAAATCTCCCAGCGCTCGGTCCAGTCCGGTTCGTTGGCCTTTTGCTTCGAGAGCGGCGACACCGCCGTAGGGAATTCGTAAATGATCGTCGGCTGTGTCAGGTGTTCCTCTGCAACCGCTTCAAACAGGCTCGCGATCGTCTTCCCGGTCGGCTCGTTCGGATCGTAGGGCATGTGCGCGTGCCCTGAATTGAACCGCTTCACCAGCGTTGCGGTGGAATCGTGAGTGGCGAAATCTGCAAATGTTGGCTTCGCTCCCGCAGATTCCGGCCAGTATTCAATAATGGCTTCGCGCATCGTCAGACGCCGCCAACCGTTTTCAGACCAGTCAATCTCCTGCTCGCCCCATTTTGTTTTCGTTCCGCCGGTCACATCTTTTGCAGCTTGGATGATGAGTTGCTGCGTCAAATCCATCACGCCGCGGTAATCGGTGTATGCCTGATAAAACTCGAGCATCGTGAACTCGGGATTGTGCCGCGTCGAAATCCCCTCATTCCGGAAGTTGCGATTAATCTCGTACACGCGGTCGAACCCGCCAACCGTGAGCCGCTTCAGATACAGCTCCGGCGCAATCCGCAAATAAAGATCGATGTCCAGCGTGTTGTGATGCGTCACAAACGGCCGTGCGACCGCGCCTCCCGCGATGGGCTGCATCATCGGCGTTTCGACTTCAACGAAACCGCGTCCGCCGAGAAAATTCCGCATGGACTGAATCAGCTTCGCGCGCTTCAGAAAAACTTCGCGTACCTCGGGATTCATGAACAGATCGACATACCGTTGCCGATACCGTAGTTCGACATCGGTCAATCCGTGCCACTTTTCCGGAAGCGGCAGCAGGTCCTTAGACAAGAACGTGATCTCTTCCACGTGCACGGTGAGTTCGCCAGTGCGCGTCCGAAAGAGATATCCGCTGACGCCAACGTGATCGCCTAGATCGAGCAGCTTATACAGCTCAAATCCCTTTTCGCCGACCGCGTCCTTCTTCACATAAATCTGCAGACGCTGCCCATCCTGCTGCAAGTGCGCGAACCCCGCCTTGCCCATCAACCGGATCGCCATAATGCGCCCCGCGACGCGCACATTTACGCGATCCGCATCGAGTTGCTCGGCAGTTTTTTCGGTGTATTCCGCGAGAATCTGCGGAATCGTATGCGTGAACTCGTACTTCGTCGGATAAGTACGCTGTCCGAGCGCTTCAATCTGCTTGAGCTTCTCCAGCCGTAATTGATATATGTTGTCGTCGAGTGACAAGATGGGCCTTTATGTTTGAAAAGTAAGCTGAGATTATAGAGGATTGAGCGATTGAATCACCGGATCACTGAATCATTGCGGCTCAATTTGCGATCGCGGCCTATCGATCTTCGATCATTCAATTTGTCCGCCGAATGTATCATTCTGCTGGAGCTAAGACATGAGCGCTGCATCAACCGTAAGTTCTCCCGGTGAGACCTTCACCGCCAGCCGCTGGACACGCGGCAATCTTTTTTTTCCCATTCGCATCGTGGTCACCCCGCTGCATGTCAGTCGCGTGAAGCCGCGCCTTTTCGGCACAAACGAGGAGAGCATCGCCATCTCTCAGGTGGCCTCGGTCGGAATTACCACAGGCATCATCTGGTCGCAAATCCGCATCGACTCAACCGGCGGCGCCGATCCCATTACCAGTCACGGACACCGCAAACGCGACGCCATCCGCATTCGCGAACTGATTGAGAGCCATCAGGCTGGCCGCGAATCCGCCGCAGGGAGGCAGTAAGCATGTCTCCCGACCAGCAGCCGCGTAGGCTCGGCTCACCGCATCACGCCGATGACCAGTCATCACCTCCCGCAAACAAATCCGACGGTCAACCCGACAAAATCAATTGGGTGCAGATGTCCAACTACGCCGAGCTTGCGATCGTTTTCCCCGCCGCCACAGTCATTGGCTGGCTGATCGGGGTCGGCCTCGATAAATGGCTGCACACGACGTGGCTTTATATCGTCGGCCTGCTGCTCGGCATTGCCGCCGGATTTGTACAGCTCATCCGCGCGGCATCGAAAAACTCGTAGTTGGCAAGAACCATGTGGGCACGGGCGCCCTCGCCGTGCGGTCGAGCGAAGCTCGACGTCAGGAACCTCGCCACAGTTAGAATCTCTTAGTGAATTCCGCCGAACCGGATACCGAACAGAGCGACTTCTATTCCGGCGCCCTCGACCGTATCCGCAAATTCATGCTTGTGCTTGGCCTCGCTGCATTCCTGACCGCGTTCCCATTCTTCGGATGGCGCATCGCCCTCGGCTTCGCTCTCGGCGGCACAATTGCCTACCTGAATTTTCATTGGCTCAAAAAAGTCGTCGCCGGCTTGGCCGATCTCACCATTCAGTCCGGAACCCCCGCCTCCAGCCGCGGCGTCATACACCGTTTCATTCTGCGTTACCTTTTGATGGCCTTTGTTGCCTTTGCTATACTTACTGTTTCCCGCGAGAGCCTCTACGGATTGTTTGCGGGCCTGTTCCTGCCCGTGGCGGCAATGTTGTGCGAGGCGGGTTACGAGACATATAAAGTGCTCAGCGGTCACTGATCTTTGACCAGCAGCTTGTTTTTTTACCACTGACGACTAAGCCACTGACAACTGCTTCTCATGCCTGAAGAACTCTTATTCACTCGCCTTCTGAACCATGCCCTTGGCGGCCCGGTGACTGCGCTGTTGCGCGCGCTGCACGTTGAGCCCACCTATCCGAACGCGCCCATCACCAACGCCGTTTCGATGGAAGTGCTGGTTGTTGGACTGCTGCTTGTCTTCTTCCTCATCTTGAGATCCCGGCTTTCGGTCGAAAGCCCTGGCGGTTTGCAGCACATGTTCGAGGGACTGAATGGCTTCGTCGAGGGTCAGAGTAGAGATGTTATCGGCCCACACAGCGAGCGTTTCACCCCGTTTCTATTGACGCTCGGCTTGTTCATCCTGATTGGAAATCTGTTTGGGGTTGTGCCTGGGCTGGAATCGCCGACTGCTTCGCCGGTCGTTCCGCTGGGTTGCGCAATCTGCGCTTTCGTCTATTACCAGTTCCAGGGATTCCGAGCCAGCGGCGCCGGTTATCTGAAGCATTTTCTTGGGCCGATGTGGTGGCTTTCTCCGCTGATGTTGCCGCTCGAGATCATCAGCCATCTCGCTCGACTCATGTCTCTGACCATCCGTCTTTACGCCAACATGTTCGCCGGAGACATGGTCACTCTGGTTTTCTTTTCGCTGATCCCGATCGCCATTCCGGTAATTTTTCTCGGACTCCATATTGGCGTTGCGTTGTTGCAGGCATACATTTTTGTATTGTTGACCACGGTCTATCTCGCCGGTGCCGTTGC
>QHZW01000098.1 GCA_003224815.1 Acidobacteriota bacterium
CTCGCCTTCGCTTCCCAGCACACCTTCCGAGCCCGGCAGAATCGGCACGCCCGCCTTCTTCATCGCCGCGCGCGCCTTTTCCTTCTCCCCCATGAGCCGCGTAATCTCCGGTGGCGGCCCAATGAACTTTATGTTGCAGGTTTCGCACACTTCGGCGAAGTTCGCGTTCTCAGAAAGCAATCCGTATCCCGGGTGGATCGCGTCCACGTTCGCGATTTCCGCTGCGCTGATTACCGCAGGAATGTTCAGGTAGCTTTGCGACAATTGCGGCGGCCCGATGCAGATCGCTTCGTCGGCGAAACGCACGTGCAGTGAGTTGCGGTCGGCCTCGCTGTAAATTGCGACGGCGCGGATTCCCAGTTCCTTGCAGGCGCAGATCACCCGTAAGGCGATTTCACCGCGATTGGCAATCAGAACTTTTTTGAACATGAATTGTGTGTCAGCTTCACGCGACTCGGTCTGTCGCAGATCCAGTCCGGCAAACTCAGCTCGCGGCTGACAAAGGCCGGTATATCAGTCCAATCACAATGCCCACGAGCACCCACTGCACAAACGCCCCCGCGGCCTGCTCCAGCGCCAATTTCCCGCCGATATTCAGGACTACGTAATTGGTACCCACAAAAACGCATGCAACAAATATTCCAATGAGCGCACCCAGCCTCGTTCCCTCAAGCAGCCCGTTCCTTCCGGAGCACAGCCTCGCATAAATCATCGCTACCACGAATATGCCAATGAACGAAAGAACCATTCCCAACGGCATGTAGCGCATAACCGTATCAGAAGAGCGGTACACCGCGGTGTAGGGAGCGAATTCTCCACGGAACAACCATCCTTCCGTAAAGAAACCTGCCATGTAGTAAACGAGTGTCGCGACCAGCGCAGCAACTGCAGCCCTTCCGTAGTTCACATTCCTACCCGTTTCTGGAGGCTCGGACATCCTCGCCCGGACCGTTACTTTTTCGGCCTGATCGCAAACAGCTCCTGCCCATATTCGATGGGCGCCCCGTTCTTGACCAGCATCTTTACAATTTCGCCGGCCACGTCGGCCTCAATTTCGTTCATTAGTTTCATGGCTTCAACGATGCACAGAATCTGCCCTGCCTCGACCAAATCTCCTGGCTTAACAAACGGCGGCGATCCCGGCGAAGGCGACTCATAATAGGTCCCCACAATTGGCGAATGCACCATGTGCAAACCTTCTTCAGGCTTCTCGGCTGCAGGAGTTGCCGCGGGAACAGCGGGCGCGGGAGGCGCAGCTGCGTGAACATCTGCAGAAACCTGGGGGGGTGCGATGCCAGCCGAATGCACCGCAATAATGCGGTCTGCCGGAGCAGCAGCAGCCTCCGTGCCGCGCCTGATCCGGACCTTAACATCACCACGCTCCAACTCAAACTCGGTGATGTCCTTCTCGATCAGAAACTCGATCAGTTCTTTAAGTTCTTTTTGGTTCATGCGTTTGCGGCAGGTAAATGTCTCACGAATTCGGCCGGATTTCTACTGTCGGGTTATCGGTTCAGATCGTGATCATCTCTTTGGAGCAGGGCGTCAGGATTTCGCATCCGTTCTCGGTGACCACAACCGTGTCTTCGATGCGCACTCCGAATTTCCCAGGCAAGTAAACTCCAGGTTCAATGGTTATCACCATCCCAGAACGCAGTATCTCGTTCTGTCCAGCCGCAACCCGGGGCGCTTCGTGGATCTCAAGCCCCAATCCATGGCCGGTTGAATGTGTGAATTGCTTACCTAACCGTCTATTATACAGGAGCTTACGGGCTGCGCGGTCAACCTCGCCCAACGTACTACCAGGCCTTAACGCATTTATAGCTGCCTGCTGCGCCTCTTTGACGGCTTCGTAGGCCGCGCGTGCTTCTACCCCAGGACGCCCCAGATGCAACGTACGTGTCATGTCCGAACAATAGCCGGCGAGTATAACACCGAAATCACACACCACGAATCCTCGGGCCGGCAGCCTGGCCCACGACGCTCTGCCATGCGGCAGCGCCGATCGTGATCCGCCAGCAATGATGGTCGAAAATGCCATCTGTTCGGCTCCCAATTTCCTTGCTTCGTATTCGATTGCTCCCGCCACTTGCGATTCGCGAATACCCTGTCGAACAACCTTTCTGATGCGATCAAATAGTTTCACTCCCAGATGGCACGCGTTTCGGATCAGCTTCACCTCACTCGCGTCCTTGATCATTCGCATCTGCTCGACTATTGACGGAGCTTTCACCAGTTTCGCTCCCCGCGGAAGAAACTTCGCAAATCCATCTCTGTCGGCGACGCTTAAATGTGCCGCCTCGATCCCGATTCTGCGCAGTCCGCGCGTCCCGTTAATCCAGTTACTCAACCCTGCCTGTACTGATTTCCCCTTCTCGATCCTGATCCTTGCCGCCTTGACCTCCTCCCGGGACTGTTCCGTGTATCGGCCGTCCGTGAAAAACACTGATTCCCGGCTGTTGATGACCAATATCCCTGCACTTCCCGTGAACCCGCAAAGATATCTCACACTAGGAAGATGGGTAACAATCAACGCATCTAGCCGCGCACCGTCAAACGCCTCCTGCGCGCGTTTCATCCGCCCTTTGTGGTCCATCAGCAATCCAGTCACAATTTCGTTTTGATCCTCGCTGCCTGATTCTATGTCACCCTTCATTAAGCTCCCAAACGTTGTCGGGAATTGTTCCCCGTCCCAAATAAAAGCGCTCGACTTTGGAGGCGCGGGCGTCCTCGCCCGTACGCAACCGGGCCCCCACTCTGTACGCTTTTGTCGACGTTCTCTGCGGTTAAGGTCCTGATTTGGAGGCACGGAGCCTGCCCTGAGCGACCGACGACACGGGGGTTCGAATGGGCGTCCTCGCCCGTGTACAAATGTCTCTTCCCTATCCCTACTCAGCCTGAACCTCTCATTTACCTCGCAAATTCCGAATTCCCAATTTTCCGCTAGACTATAGCTGCACACGCCGCTCCCGCGGCATCCCAGAGGACTTATGACTATCCCGATTGAACAGTCCAAGGATCGAGATACCTGCCGTAAGTTGATCAGCCTCGGTTATGCCCGCCCCAATCGTGTACGTCTATATGGCCAGGAACTAGAGTTGGTTTCAGACCCTTTCCCGCACCGGGAAGGTGGCATTGCGATAGAAGTCGCAGAAAACAGGGATTCAGTGTCCCGCACCATCAAGTTGCCGCTCTCAGTTGTGCAAGTCGCCAGCAACAAGGCAGAAAAACGGACTGCCTGATAAGGATTTCAATAAAAGAAGGGCACCAACTCCGGTGAGTGGGTGCTTCATTGTTTGGCGGTGCGATCGCGCCGTTGAAGGCTGCGGTTCCGGGAATTAGCGCGAGATAGCAACAGGCGACGTCAATGTGAAAGTCACCTCATGGCTGGCATTTCCCTTTAACAGCGGCACCGAGTTAGTTTGCACCTCGTATGTCGTGCCTTCAACTGTCACGCCCGTGATCCTCGCGTAATCGACATAATCCGTGTACTGGAAATTGCCACCGGGGTAGTCGGCATTCGTATACTGGCGACTCGACTTCACGGTCACTTTTGACAAAGCAGGAATCGCAGTGGCAAATCTGGCCCGGACCGGCACAATGACCTTCTGCTCATCGACGTCCACTTTGATTTCAGTCCCCGCCTTCACAATCATGGCGTCTGTGTCCGAATTTTTCGACCCGTCCAAAGATGAAGCTGGATGGCCTTCCCGCCCTTCCCCCACATGTTCGGATGACTGGCCAGCCTCAGCCTGTGATATTGGTCCCGGAACCGGCTGTTCCTGTCCGGATGTTGGCACCAGCACTGACGGTTGCGAGTCTTTGGCATCGGAGCGGGACGGCATTCCGGGGCCGGAGCCCGTTTTGGGTGCCGTAGTCAGTTGCAAAGTTAATCCGTTTTGCTGTCGCTTGTGAATCGCCCTTTGTTCACGCGCGACATCTCCGAGCGGCTTGTCATTGTCAATTTGCTGCGCATGAGTGACGGTGATACTGACTGAAAGCATCCACGCGGTCACGATAGCGATTGGTGCACTGAGAGACTTGTTCATGTCGGATAGCCGTTACAACACTCCTGACCTTGGCGGAATCAGCACTCCAAAAACAATCCGCCGGCCCAGGACTTCAGGGGTCGGCGGCTGCTTTGCTGCTAACTTACCCGCGAGACTACGATTGCACGATTCGCGGCGTGATGAAGAAGATCAACTCCTGGTTTGAGCTGTCCACAGCCTGGCGCTTGAACAGATTGCCAAGCCAGGGAATACTGCCCAGCAGTGGCACCTGCTGCACGGTTATCGAGTTGGTAGTCTGGATAACACCGCCGATAACAATCGTGCCGCCATCCGTCACCAGAACCTGAGTTGTCGCCTGCTGCGTGATCAGCGTCGGGTTGTTCTGCACCTGCTGGGCGAAGTCTGGAGTCGTGTTTTCCACGTCCACGTTCAGAAAGATGGTGTTTTCCACTGTGATCTGTGGAGTCACGGTCAAGCGCAGGAACGCGTCCACATAGGTCACTGTTGACGGTCCATTCAGCTGCGATTGGGTAACAACCGGAACGCGTACGCCCTGTTTCACCACTGCCTGAATGTTGTTCTGCGTTACCACCCGCGGACGCGACAGTATCTTAAGCAAGCCGCGTTTTTCTGCCATGGTCAGCACAGCGTCAAGGCGTACGCTGTTGCTGGCCGTCACGAAGCTCAAGCCGCTGGTCGGGCCAACTGCTCCAAGATTTGAAAACAGCGGGATTTTTACTCCCTGGCCCGCAGTTGGTGCGCTGCTCCCGATAATTGGATACAGCGCGCCCGGTGTGCCGAATGCACTGATTGGGGAAGTTCCCGCTGCGCTGGCTCCGCCTACAGCGGAACCGGCGTTGCCAAATCCAAATCCAAGCTGCGTGCCGATATCACGGGCAAAGCTGCGCGTCGCAGCAACCACCCGTGCTTCGATTTCGACTTCCTGCGTCTTGCGGTCAAGCTGCGTCAGCAGGCGGTCAATCGGAGGAATCGTTGAAGGAATGTCGTTGATGATCACCGCATTGGTACGGTCATCGGCAATTGCATCACCGCGTGAGCTCAGGAATTTCTTGAGCATCGGAATAACGTCCTTCGAGTGCGCGTAGCTCAGGAAGCGCGTGACCGAAACTTTGTCCACCGACAACGCCTCAGCTTCACGCTGTGCACGCCGGCCCTCAGCTTCTTTCCGCAGGGTGTCGACGGTTGCAATGCGTAGAACGTTTCCATCCAGCTGCCTTGACAGCATGTTGTTCTTCAAAACGATGTCCAGCGCCTGGTCCCACGGCACGTCATCCAAGACGATCGTCAGGTTGCCGCGCACATCGGGATCCAGCACTACGTTCAATCCGCTAATCTCGTGGATTAGCCGAAAGAAATCTTTCAGGTCAACATCCTTTAGGTTCACGGAGACTGGCTCACCCGTATATTTCGGACCAGATGATGCCTGCTGCGAACGAGTTTTTTGTTCCGCGGCCAGGTTCACTGCCGGCTCAATCGCGTTCGGTGCGGATTGGCTTCCTGTGGAAGCTGCACTGCCCTGTGCCATCGCTCCGTTTGCTACCGGCAACAGATTTCCTTCCGGACGCTCAACAAACTTCGATGCTGCGCCTGTAGCGCGCTCGGTAGGCTCAACCGTATCCGCCTTCTTCTGCGTATAGGTCGGCTCCACGATCACGAGTGACTGCGCGGTCGGTGTTTCCTGCTTCGGCTCAGCCGCCGCCGGAGATGCAGCGGAAACACTGGCCTTCGCAATCTCTGCGGGAGCTGGAGCGCTGGCCTTGACGGCCTGCGCAACTGCGCCGCCATCCAGTTTCAGCGTCAGCTTATCGGCGGGTCCGGGCACCAGTTCGTACTTGCAGGGCCGCTCCAGATCGACCACCACGCGCGTGGTTGCGCTCGCATCTGTCCCGATGCGCACGCTTTGCACGCCGCTGTTGCCAACTTGGATCCGGCTCACAGATGAGCTGGACACTGTGTTTGGCAGGTCCACCACAATCCGCGCCGGCGAAGACAAGGTCTCCACCTTCGGCGTGACTGCGCCCTTGGTTGTCATCTCCACGCGGACGCCGTCATCTCCACGCACTACGTTCACTTTTTCGAGAGCGGCACGCGCCGTCTCTGTGCCTGGAGTCTGTGCCCCGGCCACCAATACGATGGCCAGTAACGCCGCTATTGTTCCCACCATTTGCTTTCGCATTTCCCGTCTCCCCGCCTCTGGTCTGCTCCAACCGCGTTTCGTGTCTTTTTTCTCCGGCCTCATCTTTAGGCTACCGGCCGGTTGATAGTTTTCGTGATGTCACGCGTCAAAGGCTTCCCCAACCTGTCATGGAACGTCTCTTTGAACACGACTGAGTCACCCGTAATCTTGATTACATAGCCATTGAACACAGGATCGTTCTCGCGCAGGAAGTACGCCTTGTCTGTCGCGTTCACGACCACTGCTATCATTCCGTTGTCGGACTTCACAATGCCCCTCAGGGAAATCGCATCAATTGCCAGGCAGCGCTTGCCCGAACTGCATCCCGACCCCACCGCGCCCAGATTTACGACCGGGCTGAGAAAAGGATCTCTCCGCCCCGCCTGTCCTACTGACTTCGCCGCCGTTGCCGGCTTCTTCTCTTCGGCCTTGTTCTCTTTCGTCGCCGTTGGCTTTGCCTTCGCTGACGTGAACGGATCGGCTTTCGCTCCGCTGACCTTCACTGTCGCTGGCGCAGCTTTTGCCGCCACTGGCGCAGCTTTCGAACCGCTCTTTGCCGGAGTCGCAGTCTGAGCCTTCACTGGAAGTGCTGCCGCAACTGGCTTCACCGCCGTCGCAGATGTCTTCACCGCCGGTATTGCAACCGTCTTCGCAGGTGCAGCCGGTGCTGCCACAGCCGGCTTTGCCTGAATGGCTACCGGCTTGGCAACTGAGACTGCCGGTTTCGCCGCGACTACCGTCGCCTTGGCCGTACTGACCGGAGTCACCTTTACCGTCGTCGGCGACGGCTTTACGCTCACGGTCGCAGTTTGCGCAGCCGTACTCGCTTTCACTGCGGTCTGCACATTTTTCTGCACCACCGCCGGGTTCTGTGCCAACCCAACACCCGATGCCCACAACAACGAGATCGCTAGAGTCCGCTTCATTTATGTCCTGCCTTTGGCCTTGCCCTTGGCTGGGGTAGCTACCGGGGCAGGCGCGTCATGGCTGAAAAATGTTGTGGCTACGCACGTCGCAACCACACTCTCATTCGGCGCATATTTATATGTGTGCTTAGCCTTCGCTTCAGAGGCCTTCTTGGTCGTCGCGACCTGCAGGTTCGAAACGTTCACGATGCGTTCCAGCTTCGAAACCTGATCGAAGAATCCCAGCATCGAGTAGTAGGGACCGTCCAGTTCCACTTCGAACGGGACCTCCGAATAAAACTCCTTGCTGCTGACCGGATCGGCTGTGTACCGCCGTACTTCAATCCCGGCTTTGTCCGCTTCCGCGTCCAGCATCTTCATGAAGCCGTCAACTTCCTTTTCATCCGGAACAATGCGCCGCTCGATCTCGAGCTGCTGTTGCAGGTTCGCGATCTGCCGGTCGATGTCCGCCAGCTTGGTGCGATAGGGCTCCAGCTGCGCGTTTTCTTGCAGCTTCGCATCCAGCGCCTTCTGCGCCTTCTCGTTCGCATCACGCTGCGTCTTGAAGTAGGTGAAGAACAGGGCTGTGCTTACCAGCACTGCCGCGCCCACCGCCAGCCCCCACTGTTTTGCTCCCGACATTTCCCCTAAATTCGCCATAGTGAGTCCGCCTTACGACTTCTTTTCGCAGGTCAGAGTGAACTGGAACGCCTGCATATCTTTCACGCTGTCGTCCTGATACGTTTCTTTGATCTCGATGTTCTTGAAATACCCGGTCTTTTGCAGATTCGAGATCAGGTTCGCTACCGCGTCTGTGCTCAGCGCCATGCCTTCGATGGAGATGTTCGCGCCCTGGTCCTTCATCGTGTTAAACCAGACCGCCTCCGTTCCGTTCACGGTGCTGGCAATCGTGTTCAGAAGCTCCACGGGCCCGTTTTGCCCCTTGCGCAACTGATCGATTACGTCCACGCGACGCTTATAGTTGTCTGCTTCTTTCTGACGTTCAAGATATTTCGCCTTCACGTCGGAAAGTTCGCGATTGGTTTGTTCCGCGACTTTCATCTTGGCGTCTATGCTCTGCGCCTGACGGTCTAAACGGAACCAGGTGAATCCGTTGATAGCGATCGTCAGTGCAATCGCCACCAGCACCTTAACCATCGGTGAGCCTACATCGCCCATTTCGATCGCAGGTGCTGCTGCCGATCCCCCGCGCCGATTCTTCGCTTTTGGCGTGCCTAGCAGATTGATTCGGATCATAGTTCTTCAAAGCTCCTCAGGGCCAAACCAACCGCCACCGCTAACTGGCCAGCATTGCCCTCGATCAACTCCATCCCCAGTCCTTCTGCTGGTGGCGCAATCCGTTGGAACGGTTTCAAAATCTCCACCGGCAGCGAGAACTCCTGCCGCAACGCTTCGAGCAGCCCCGGCACCTTCGACGAACCGCCTGCTACCAGGATCTTCTCGATGTGCTCTCCCGCTGCGCTCGCACGGAAGAAGTCGAACGTCTTCTGAATTTCCAGCACGATGATCTCGGTTACCTGCTGCAGGATCGGCGTCTTTGCATCTTCACTCACCGTTCCCACTTTCTTGCCCAGCTTCAGCGCTTCCGCATCGTCGAAGCTCAGGTCCAGTTCCTTCTGCAGCGAGTCGGTGTACTGATGTCCGCCTACGCTGACATCGCGCGGGAACAACGGCGTCGTCCCTTTTACGATGTTGATGTTCATCACGCTCGCGCCCAGGTTGAGTAATGCCACAACCTGATTTGGCGACGGCTCATAGTTGAACTCGTAGCAGTTCTGCAGAGCCAGCGCATCGATGTCCACAATAGCTGGAGTTTTGCCGGCCATCGAGAGTACGTTAGTGTAATTCAGGATCTTGTCCTTCTTGACGGCAACCAGCAGAACGTCCATCTGCGGCTGGCCTTCGTCTTCAGAAAGGATCTGGTAGTCGAGGTTCACATCGGCCAAATCGAACGGAATGTGTTGCGCGGCCTCTTTCTCGATGGTCTCCGCCAGTTCGGCATCGCTCATCGCCGGCAGCGAAATCTTCTTCACGATCACCGAGTGCCCGCTGACCGCAGTGGCTACGGCTTTCGTCTTGATTGCGTTCTCCGAGAACAGCTTTGAGATCGCGCTCGACACTGTGCCAGAGTCCACAATCATCGAATCCACGACGATGTCGGGAGCCAGAGCTTCCAGGCCCAGGTGCGCGACTTCAATGCCACCGCGCCCCTTCTTCAGTTCGACTGCCTTGATGCTCGAAGAGCCTACGTCCAGGCCAACGATTGATTTCGATCCAAATCCAAACATGTTTGCCCGCCTTTTAGGTGGCAGCTTGTGTCGCTGCCTTCGCTTTCTTCGCCTTCTTCAATTCCATCTCGCTGGACTGCTCTTCCATCCACTGGTCCAGCCTCGATTTCTTGAACCGCCACCGGTTGCCCAGCTTGAATGCCGGAATTTTCTGCTCGTTAACGTACTTGTAGAGCGTGTCCGGGCTCACGCCCAGATATTGCGACGCCTGGCGAATGTTCATCACTTCGCGTGAATCAGCCATAGTCATCCCTTTCCACAGATTGTTTTCGTCCTGCTACGCCCACTTTTGCAGGACTTCGTTGGGAGAAGAGTCCGCACGGCAAACTCATCCGGCGGATTAAGTGGACTGAGCATATATCAACCCCTCAGTACACGAGGTCAAGGCAAATATCCGCGTTTTGCCGTGTTTTATGCCTGTTTTCTGGAAAAGAACGCGCCCGGACATGCAGCCGACACCTATAGATTGTGGAAGTTGATGTATATAGCGCGATTAGAAGGGGCAGTTACGCACAAGGTGCCCCGATAACCGACCAATAGATAACCGAAGTGCAATGCACGGTACTAAGGTTGGTGTACGCGGGATAACCCGTGGAATGCAGAACTTAGTACGACGAATTCAGAAGTTCATACTTGGATTGAGATTGAGGAAGGCACGGACGTCCTCGCCTGTGTGCTGCCAATGCTCTCTTATGAGGGTGCCCCACCCTTGTCGCGCCGTTTGCGACAGGGTGGGGATTTTGATTTTAATTTTCAGGAAGTGTTCTCGAAGAAACATGTAGCGGCGTGGCTCACCCTGACCCGCCTTTGGTCAGGGTGGCGTATTTAACTGACTGCCACTGCTAACTGCTGTTTTCAGTACCCCCTGTTCCCCGACACCAGCACGTCGTACGGAACATCGCGCGGCACGTTGTATTTCGCCATCACTTCCTGCATTTTGCCTTCATCCTTCGCGAGATCATCGCGATCGTTCTTGGCCCGGTCCTGCTGCCATTTCTCATACGCCTTATCAAACTTCTTCTGGTCATCCGGCGAGAACCGTCCCTGATAACGACGATAATCCACGTGCGGCGCGTACCCGTTCGAAGTCGCTATCGTATCAAAGGGGGTATTCGGAGGAATGTTGTAGCGCTGCATGATTTCTTCCATCTTGCGCGCATGTTCGTTTATGTCGTCGCGATCATTCTTCGCATTCGATTCTTGCCACTTTTCATATTCTTTGTTGAATTTATGTTGATCGTCCTCCGACAACTGTCCCTGCCACCGGCCCGCATAGCCTCGATCATCGCGGTCACGGTCATCATAACGAGGCGCCGGGCCGTTTTGCGCCGCCACCTGATCGTAGGGCGTGTCAGATGGTATCGCGTACCTGCTCATCAGGTCTTGCATATGGTGCTCCATGCTGACCATATCGTCGCGATTATTCATCTGCCTGTCCTGCATCCAGCGTGAGTAGTAATCGTTGAAGCGCGCTTCGTCATCCGGCGTCATGCGCTGGACCTGTGCTGCTGCCGGTAATGTAAGTGCGACCAGCACGGCAAACATTCCGAGTAGTCTGTTCATACCAACCTCCCGAAACATCAATCTTCTGGCATCGTTCGCAGGTATGACTGCGGGCCACAGCCGAAGGTTGGTTGAGTAGGGGGAAAAGCGGAATCTCCGCGACCAATCTCAGGGATTTTTCGTAAGGTAAAGTGGGTGTCCCACCCTTGTCGCGTTGTTTGCGACGGTAGGGACTTTGGAAAGTCAGACTTTGGAGGCGCGGGCATTCTCGCCCTGCGCTGCGATAATCGTAAAGTTGCGCCCCACCCTGATCGCGCTTTTTTCGACGGGAGCGTGCTCTGAGCGTAGTCGAAGGGTCGGCACTTTGAGTTCCCGTCGAAGTTTATCGACCACCTGACGCGACTACATCCCACGGCACCTGCCGCGGTATGTTGTACGTAGCGTAAATGTCGAACATTCTTTTTTCCATGCTCGCCGTCTCGTCACGATTGTTGGTTTGGCGGTATTGCATCCAGCGGCCGAAATAACTGTCGAATCTGCGTTGATCGTCGGGAGACAGCTGCCCGCGCCATCGATTCTGTTCCCAGCGGTCCCAGTCCTCGTCCCGCGCGTTCGATGCCACCCAGAAATAAGGCGTGTTTCCAGGAATGTTATAGCGCCGGTACAGGTCCTTCATTCGGGACTCCATGCTTCGCGTCTGTTCGCGATCATTTCTCTGCCGGTAATCCTGCCATCGCGTGTAATAACTGTCGAAATGCTGCTGATCGCTGCCCGAAAGGTTCCAGCGTTGCCGCCCGCGCTGTTGTCTTGCATTCGAAGCCACGCGCCAGAACGGCGTATTCATGGGAATGTTATTGCGATAGTAAATGTCGCGCATGCGGCGTTCCATGCTGGCCGTTTCATCGCGGTCATTTCTCTGCTGATCTTCCATCCACCGCGAGTAATAACTGTCGAAACGCGACTGGTCGTCGGAAGAAAGCCGCGATTGCCCGAGTACCGGCAAGCTGATAGCTACGAAAAAAATGCCAATCACATAAGCCCCGAATCGCTTCGTAAGGCACCTGGTCATTTCCGTCCTCCTCTGTCGAAATCAAATCCTGTGGAATCTTACCTTGAAGCCGAAATTTCGAGCCTATGTTTGAGGAGGCGCGGGCGTCCTCGCCCGTGCACTACGCGAAAGCTCTAATGCGTCGCGCCTTTTGCCACAGGGTGGGTGTTCTGACTTTACTCCCGGCCAAGAAAGTCCAGCCGCGGCAGCGGCGGAAAACTGCAGCCCACGGCGTAAGCCGTGGGTCGCAGTCATTTATCGGCTAAGAGTCCCAGCGGGACGAAAGAGTATCCGATCCATTGAGGTAACTCAACGCCGCGATTCCGACCGCTCCAAGGTGTCAGCCGCTCAGTCGTGGAACAGGAAACCCCGCCAGGGCAGTGCCGGCAAGCAACTTGCTAAACGATTATTGAGGACGGCACTCGCCTAGTACTCCGCCAATTCCTTCATCGTCAGATACAAATCCTGTACCTGCGGCAGAATCGCGCTCTCCAGCACCGGCTGATATGCGATGAAGGTGTCCTTCGCCGCCACTCGCTTCACGGGCGCATCGAGGTGCTCAAACAATTCATCCGCAATTCGCGCCGCGATCTCCGCGCCATATCCCCAGCTCAGCGTATCTTCGTACGCTACGACCACGCGGCTCGTCTTCGTCACCGACGCCGCAATCGTCTCCCAGTCATACGGATTCAGCGTGCGCAAATCAATCAGCTCGATCTTGATCCCATGCTCGCGGTCCAGCCGCTGCACCGCCTGTAATGCCCTCGGCACCACTGCGCCATATGTGATCACCGTCAAATCTGTTCCCGGATGCACGACCTTCGCCTTCCCGAACGGAATC
>QHZW01000151.1 GCA_003224815.1 Acidobacteriota bacterium
AAATCGACAATTACCTTTGCATTCACCACGGCATCCGTATCGAGAAATCTTCCGCCCGGGTAAGTGTCAGTTTTGCTGCTGAGATCGCCGATTACAAAACTCAGACCTTTCGCTGGATCGCCACCCAGGGCAGTAAGCGTCAGGTCTTGCCCATTGAGCTTGAAACGAACTTCGCCAGTGACAGGCACTGGCGTGACGTCGCCGAGCACGTTCGGAACATCGACTGTTCTCTTCCCATCCGAAGGCACAAACGTTCCCGTCACGCGATACGTCATATCGAGCGGGAAGAACACCGGCCCGGCGTAATTACGTGCCGCCGCGCTGTCGAGGTCTTTCACGCGTATGCCTAGCCGCTCGCCGCGTTTGATCACATGCATGCGCAAGCTTCCCATCTCGATCTCGGTCGGCTTTCCGCTGACATCCGCCTGCAGCTTCGCGCTCTTCACGACTTTGCCTTCGACCTTGGCTTCAACTCCCGACTCGAACTCCACCGTTACGGCGTCTCCCTGGCGTATAAACCGGCCCGCCTTGGCTGGCCCGGAAGGCAACACAATGGGGTTGTCGTGTCCGCTACCAAAAACGTTGTCACCCGGCTTCAGCCACAACAATCCTGCAAGCGGAAGCCAGTTCTGCTTGAGATCATCCACCAATTCAGCTTTCCACTTATCGAAATCTTTGACGTATGCGGCGTCAGGACGCTGGATTGCAAAAGCCACCAGTGCCAGGAAGCACATGGTCACAAGACATGCGACTACTTGCAGCCGAAGACCGACCGAAAGCCGACCACGAGTTTTCCGACCACTATCTTTTACCTGCATACTCCCTCGGATCAGGCAATGGTTCCACTCCCCGCCCAGCAAAGATTTCCTGAAACTCGCGCAGCAACGCTTCGTGAAGAAATCCGTTGCTGGCGAGCGTCTCCCGGCTATTCAACTCAAACTGCCCGCCGGAAAAATTTGTCACTCGTCCGCCAGCTTCTTGCGCGATCAAAACTCCCGCGGCCGTGTCCCACGGATTTAGATTGAATTCCCAGAATCCATCGAGGCGCCCGCAAGCAACGTAACAAAGATCCAGGGCCGCTGATCCGGCGCGCCTTACGCCGTGGGTGCGCAACGTAATCTGGTGATAGAAGTGGATATTCGGATTCTTGTGCCGCTTATGACTCGGAAATCCGGTGCCCACGAGCGATTCCTTGAGCGCGTCGATCTTCGACACGTGGATCGGCTGATCGTTCAAAAAAGCCCCGCCGTCGTGCTCCGCCGCGAACAGCTCGTCGCGCGTTGGATCAAAGCACAGCCCTGCAATCACTTGCTCCCTGTGCTGCAGCGCTATCGACACACAGAACACGGGGAATCCGTGGGCGAAGTTTGTGGTTCCGTCGAGCGGGTCAACGTACCACCGATACTCGCTTCCAGTATCACGCAGGCCTTCCTCTTCACCTAACACGTCGTGCGTCGGCCACAAGGCCCGAATGCGCTCACGGATCAGCGCCTCCGATTTGCGGTCGGCAATCGTGACCAGATCGGCGTCGCCCTTGTATTCAATCTTGATATGACGGTCGAAGTGCTCCATGAGCAGCGCGCCTGCTTCGCGAGCGATGGATGTCATGGCAGTAAGAAATTCGTGCGAACTTGCCAAATTAAAGGATGCCGCGTGCGCCAGTTGCGCAGCTTCAGTTTCGCAGATGCGGCAGTGCAACGCAAAACACTATGCCGTCACGTGCGACTCTCCTACCGCCTTGTGCACGGCCAACAGCTCCTTTAAGACTTCCCGGAGTTTGGTCGAATGCAGCGCATTTGCCCCATCTGATTTCGCCTCTTTCGGATTGTCGTGCACTTCCATGAACACGCCATCCACTCCGGCGGCAACCGCTGCTCGCGAAAGCAATGGGATGAACTCAGGCTGGCCGCCGCTCACGGCATGATCATCGTCACCAGAAGCAGAGGGAAGCTGAACCGAATGCGTGGCGTCGAAAACCACAGGCGCGAATTTCCGCATGATGGCCAGCGAGCGCATGTCCACCACAAGATTGTTGTATCCGAAACTGGCGCCGCGCTCAGTCACGAACACGCGATCGTTACCCGCCGAGCGGCATTTCTCGACCACATGTTTCATGTCCCATGGCGAGACAAACTGGCCTTTCTTAATATTTACCGCGCGCTCAGTCATTCCAGCCGCCACGACCAGATCAGTCTGACGGCACAGAAACGCGGGAATCTGGAGCACGTCGGCGACTTCAGCGACTTTGGGAAGGTCGGCGGCTTCGTGCACGTCTGTCAGCACCGGCACGTGCACTTCGTCTTTTACTTTTTTAAGGATGCGAAGGCCTTCGGCCAGCCCTGGCCCACGAAAGCTGCGAATGGACGTGCGATTGGCTTTGTCGTATGAAGCCTTGAAGAAGAAGGGAACATTCAGCGAGCGCGTCACGCCCTTAATGACTTCCGCCATGAACAGCGTGTGCTTCTCGCTCTCGATAACGCAGGGCCCGGCGATCAGGAAGAGATTGCCGCCGCCAACGCGCACACCTTCGATTTGAAATGAAATGCTCACTGGATGGGTTCAAGGTTTCAGAGTTTCGGAATAGGGCACATTCGCCCGAAACTTTGAAACTCGAAACGTTGAAACCTGCCCTTCTACCGGCTTGCCACTTTCACGGGCCGATGGAACATTTCGACGGCGGCAGTCTCTTTATCGGAGAGGCGTTTCTGCTTGCGCTCGTAGGCTGCACCAACAAACGTCCTGAACAGCGGATGCGGCTCGAGCGGCTTCGATTTGAATTCGGGATGAAACTGGCATCCGATGAAATGCGGATGATCCGGCAGTTCCACCATCTCGACATAAGTTCCGTCCGGGGTCGAACCCGAAATTCGAAGTCCCGCACCCGTCAACAGCGACTCGTACTCGCGATTAAATTCATAGCGATGCCGGTGTCTCTCGTTGATTTCGCTCTGGCCATAAATCCTGTGCGCCAGAGTGCCTGGCTCGATCTTGCAGATCCAGGCACCCAGCCTCATCGTTCCGCCGAGTTCTTCCACGCCGCGTAACTCGCGCAACTTATAGATCACGCGATGTGCCGTTGCCGGATCGAATTCGCTCGAGTTCGCTTCCGCCAGTCCGCAGACATTGCGCGCAAACTCGATACACGCTGTCTGCATGCCCAGGCAAATTCCAAAATAGGGAATTTTGTTCTCTCTCGCGTAACGGATCGCCTGCAGCATGCCTTCAATGCCGCGCTTGCCGAATCCGCCCGGAACCAGAATGCCGTCGTAACTGGAAAGCTGTTCTTCGCAAGCCTGCTGGCCGGCTTCCAATCCCTCGGCTTCAACCCAGTTCACGCTTAACTTTAAGTTGTGCGCCAAAGCGCCATGAACCAGCGCCTCTTTCAGCGACTTGTATGAATCTTCATATTCGACGTACTTGCCGACAATCGCAATTGTCACCTGGTCCTTCGGGTTGTAAACCCGGTGAACCAACTCTTCCCATTGCTTCAGGTCGCGCTCTTTAGGCTCGAGGTGAAGATACTTGAGCACCAGCGAATCCACGCCTTCACGCGAGAATACCAGCGGCACTTCGTAGATGGAGGCAACGTCTTTTGCGGTGATCACGGCCTGTTCCTCGACGTTGCAGAACAGCGCAATCTTTGACTTGATATCCTTCGAGAGGAATCGATCAGTTCGGCAAAGCAAAATATCAGGCTGAATTCCAATGCTTAGAAGTTCTTTCACCGAGTGCTGTGTGGGCTTTGTCTTGAGTTCTTGCGCCGCTGCG
>QHZW01000152.1 GCA_003224815.1 Acidobacteriota bacterium
TTATCAGGTTCAGCTTCAGCAGTTGCCCTTATCTGGAGCCCAGAGGCAATGGAACTTGGTTGATACTGTGAGCCTATCGTCGGGACGTCATCAATTCAAGTTTGGCGCTGACTTTCGAAGACTCACGCCTTTTGCCGTTCCCTCACCAACATATGTCAATTACTATTACTTTGATCCGTCTGCCGTTACATCGAACAGTGCGTTCATAAGTACAATCGCCAATGCTTCTTCCTATCCCCTGAACAAGAATTTTTCAGCATTTGGACAGGACGATTGGAAGCTTTCCTCGCGTTTAACCCTGTCAATGGGACTTCGCTGGGACGTCAACCCTGCGCCGAGCGTGACGCAGGGACAGAAACCTTATACCGTTTCCGCTCAGGGCCCGATCACCAATTGGTCACTGGCGCCGCTGGGAGCGCCGCTTTGGCATACTGCCTGGTATAACTTCGCGCCTCGTTTAGGCGCTGCTTATGTCTTACGCGCAAGCCAGGGGTGGGAAACTGTCCTGCGCGGCGGCGGTGGTGTTTTCTTCGATACCGGACAGCAGTTGGCCTCCTCAGCGTTCCAGCTTGGCCCTGGATTTCAGGCTACCAACAATTTCGCCGGATCCTTCCCAGTAACCTCCGGACAGATTCCAACTATTGGGCCGCCGATGCCTCAGACGTACGAGGGATACGGTTTTGCCTCGCACCTGCAGCTACCGTATACCATTCAATGGAATACGTCTGTTGAGCAAGCACTCGGGAAATCGCAGGCACTCACTCTCTCTTACGTTGGGGCACACGCGTCAAGATTGTTGCAGCAAAACCTTTATATCGATCTGACGTTTACGAATCCGAACACATGTTGCTTTTTTATCGTCCAAAACGGCTTGACGTCAGATTACGATTCGGCGCAGGTTCAATCCCAGAGGCGGCTGAGTAAAGGCTTGACTGCACTCGCTTCCTATACTTGGGCACACGCAATTGATTACGGCTCAGAAAACTACCAACTCGGCTACCAGCGTGGAAACTCCGATCTCGACGTCCGGCACAACTTCTCCGGCGCTTTCTCCTATGACCTGCCGAGCCTGGGCACGAGTCCAGTTCTGAACGCAATCCTCGGCCATTGGGGAGTGGACGACCGTTTTATTGCTCGCACCGCATTTCCAGTGACTCTGTTCGGGACTGGCCAGTTCCAGCCTGATGGAAAGATCTATGATGAAGGATTAAGCATCGTCCCCGGTCAGCCAATTTATGTCTATGGAGCGCAGTGCGCTGCAATCTATGCTACCGATTTTCAGAGTACGCTTCCGTGCCCAGGAGGCCGTGCGATCAATCCTGATGCCTTCAGTAATGTAAGTTCCGGCTACGGGAACGCTCCTCGTAACTTCATAAGAGGCTTTGGAGCATGGCAGATGAACCTTGCGGTGCGCAGAGAGTTCCCAATTCACGATAGGCTGACGCTGCAATTCCGGGCAGAAGCATTCAACATGTTTAACCATCCTAATTTGGGAACGATCAGCCCTGATTGTTCCAATTTTAACGGGACGCCGGGATGCCTGAACCCGCAATTCGGTCAGGCCACTGCAACCCTGGCCAGTTCCCTTGGTACTTTGAATCCGCTTTTCCAGATGGGAGGACCCCGCTCCATGCAGTTTGCATTGAAGCTGATCTTCTGATTCGACTTCGCAATGAAGGACGCCTCACGAGCCAGGAGCAGCAGAGTCATCGTTCGAGGTAGCCGAGAGATTGCTATCCTCTCGACCTTGGCTCTCGCTGCTTTTTTGGTTTCCGTCCTGCCCTCCGTCGCCCAGACAGGTAAAAAGCCCTTCACTGTTGTTGACGATATCGGACTCACACACTTTTTTGATCTTGGCGGGGGAAAAGGCACAGTTAGTTTCTCGCCGGACGGAAATTACTTTGTCGTCTGGAGCGAACGCGGTCGTCTCGAGCTGAATCGTGTTGAGGACACTCTTCGGATTTATCGGAGCCAGGACGTAAAGAATTTTTTGGAGCGTTCCGGGACTGTGCAGCCACCGACGCCTCTGTGGGTAGTAAGCCGTTTGGGCGAGGCGTGCTTTGTAATCGACAAATGGCGCTGGCTTGCTGACTCAAACGGTCTGGCTTTCCTGCAGCGCACAGATGATGTACATCGGCAATTGGTTCTGGCGGACGTAAGGACAAAATCGACCAAATCACTGACCCCGGCTGGTGAAAACGTCGCTGCATTCGAAGTCCAGGATGGACGCAGTTACTCCTACAGCAGCGAACTTCGGAACCCGCCGCCGAAAGCGGTTGATGAACCGGCAGCAACCGTTGGAACAGGCCGTCCTCTCGTGAACTTGCTTTTCGCGAATCAACCGGCGTCAGGTCCACCGCAGATCCATGTCTGGAAAGTCATCAGCGGCAAACGCTTTGAAGTAAACCAAAACCGCGCAGCAATTCCTGCAGCCCAAAATCTTGCTCCGCAACTCAAAGGAGAATCCAGTGGCCTTGACATCACCGTAGAACAGGGACTCAATGATCCCCCGTTGCTGATTGCTAGGAATGAGCGAACATCGCGAGTTCTGTGGGACCCGAATCCGCAGCTAGGAGAACTCGACCTGGGCCAAGCCAGCGTTTACACCTGGAAAGAATCTCAGTTCTTACCCGCCGGATCGCGTCTGACGTCGTCGTATGCTGCCGGCGTCATGGCTGTCGCAGGAATCATTGTCTTGCAAATTGGAGAGGACTGCCCTTCGGCGACGACTGAGGATGGACCATGCGCTGTGTCGGCATACGAGTCAGCCATAGAACAGTTGGTTTCTGAGGGAATTGCGGATCGGGAGCGGATCGGCGTCGTTGCGTTTAGCTGGCCCAGTTTTTATGTGATGAAGCTGATCACGAGCAACGGTATTCACATCAAGGCAGCACTCATCGCCAATGCGCAGTTCATGGGAGATTATTTTCAGCACATCGCGCTTGTGGACGATCCGGCCGATCCACAGGGCCAAGTCAGAGATTCTGTAATTGGGGGGCCGGCGTTCGGCGAAGGCTTGGAGCAGTGGCTAAAGAATTCCCCAAGTTTTCATCTCGACCGAATCACAACTCCGCTGATGATGGTTGCGCAAGGTCGCTGGGATGCGCTTCTCATGTGGGCACCTTACGCCGGTCTTCACTATCTTCAGAAGCCCGTAGATTTGATTGTGTTGAAAACCAGCGAACATAACTTGACGAATCCACACATGCGGATGCTTTCGCAAGGCGGAACCGTGGACTGGTTCCGCTTCTGGCTGCAAGATTACGAAGACCCTGATCGTGCCAAATCGGAGCAGTACAAACGCTGGCGAGACCTGCGAAAGGCGTACTTGGAAAACGAGAGGAAACCGGCCGGAAATTCCGCGGCTCCGTCGGGTTCATAACCAAAACTTAAACCCAAAAGGAATCATGGATGTCCTACGTTCGAGGCAAGCTGTATGTGGTTCTGATCACAATTCTCGGCGTGTACTCGCTCCTCCTGCATGCTGAAGATGCAGTTAAGAAGCCCTTCACGGTCGCTGATGACATAGGGCTCACCCTCTTTTTAGGTCCACGAGGCGGAGAACCACAACTCAGCTTTTCGCCCGATGGGACCTACTTTGCTGTTTGGAGCGAACGCGGACGCCTGGATCTAAACCGGATTGAGGACTCGCTGCGCTTATATCGAAGTGAAGAAATTCAGCGTTTCTTTGAGAATCAGCAAGCGCTGGAGCCTTCGCCGGTTTGGGTAGTAAGGCGATCGACGAGCAAAGAAGGGACGATTATCAATAAATGGCGTTGGTTGGCGGACTCCAGCGGCATAGCCTTCTTGGAGCGCTCGGCAGATGGCGAGCTACAACTGGCACTGGCAAACCTTCGACAGAGGAGGATTGAGATCCTGACGTCTGTACCGGAAGGTGTTGGGATGTTCGATGTCCTTGATCGAAACCATTACGTGTACAGTGCCGCAGAGCCGGAGGAATCAACGAGGCTACAAGAGAAGAAAAGAAGCGAGCCTGACGCGCCAGCAATAGTAGGGACAGGACTTGAACTTGACAGGCTGCTCTTTCCTGACGACCCCAGATTTATCAAGTCCTCACATCGCAAATGTCTTTGGGCCGCTATCAAAGGAAAACACTTTGCTGTGAAGAACGATGGCGCTCTGATTTTTCCTGAAGGGGAATTAGCCCTGTCCCCTGATGGCCACACAGTGGTGACAACGGTACTCGCTCCAGAAGTTCCAGCTTCGTGGGAAGCACTTTACCCGGCACCTTATCCCAAGACGCCTTACGGTCGAATTCGTGCCGGCGCCCGAAATGTGCGGCAATACGTTCAGATCGACCTGAGGACCGGCTCCATACAGTCATTGGCCGGTGCCCCATTGGCCGAGGACGCCGGCTGGTTTTGGGGGCCGCAAGGCAGGGCCAGTTGGTCGAGTGACGGACAAGAGATTGTCCTGCCAGGGACATTCGTAAAAGGCCGGGATGGTGCGCCATCGCGGCCCTGCGTCGCAGTAATAAATCTGCGGTCACGGAATGCCGAGTGTGTGGAGACTCTGCGGCTGCGCACTGAGGAGCTCGTCAATGGACATACCGAAGTCCATCGAGAGGAAGGCTATCACTATGTCTACGACGTACATTTTGTTGAGGCCGATAACCAACAAGTTGACGTTGGCTTCATTAACCCTGACGAGTCGCGCGGAAACAACGAGTACCGGCGATCCGCCGATGGCGGGTGGGAGGTTGTCAAACAAATCAAGGACGATTCCAGCGTTTCGCAAAACGGGCTTCAAATCGCAGTGAAAGAGAGTTTCAACGAGCCTCCGTTGCTCGTTGCCTCCAATGAAGGCAAATCGCGAACGCTTTGGGATCCGAATCCCCAACTCAAGAACATCGAAATGGGGCAAGCGACTGTGTACCGCTGGATGGACAAGGAGGGACGACATTGGAAAGGAGGGCTCTATAAACCCATCCCATACATCGCTGGCAGGCGCTACCCGTTGGTCATTCAGACCCACGGCTTCAGCGAGGACCAATTCAGGCCGTCGGGAATTTTTCCGACCGCATTTGCAGCGCAAGCTCTAGCAGCGAGCGGGATCATGGTGTTGCAGATGGTTGCAGAAGATGGAACGCAGCTCGATCAGTGCACAGGGATGGAAGAAGGACCTTGTGGCGTATCCATCCTCGAGTCTGCAGCAACCCAACTGATCAAAGACGGATTGGTTGACGCTCAGAAAATCGGTGCGATCGGATTTAGCCGCACCGTATTCCAGATTATGGAACAACTCACAATGGGTTCGCTTCATCTGGAAGCCGCTTCAATCACCGATGGCGTAATGTTTGACTATTTTCAATACATGCAAATGCCGGAGCGAATGTCTCGTGAGGCAAACGAGGTTACCGGTGCAGCACCGTTTGGTGATGGCTTGCAGCAATGGCTGAAACGATCTCCAGGCTTCAATTTGGATAAAGTGACAACACCACTACTGGTGAATGCGGAGGGTCGGGATGACATACTTTTCATGTGGGAGCCCTATGCTACGCTTCGCTATCTCAAGAAACCTGTTGATCTGATCCTGTTGAATACTGACGAGCACGTCCTGACCAATCCTACAGTGCGCATAGCATCGCAGGGAGGCTCGGTGGACTGGTTCCGCTTCTGGTTGCAGGGTTACGAAGACCCGGATCTCGCAAAAGCCGAGCAATACAAACGCTGGCGCGACTTAAGGAAGATGCAGGCCGAGAACGATAAGAAGGCGGCACCCGCGGGAGCCAATGCGTCGCTGCCGAAAGTGAAGTGAAGACTGCCTAATCCAAATCGTGCGAGGGTGGAAAAATGAAAGTACTGGATTCGGACTCATGCGACAGCGTGGCCTTCGGGTGGAGCTTTCCGATACCACCGCTTGTGCTTGGTTTTGGCCAGATCGATCCCACCTAACATATAGAGATAACTCTTCGCGACTCAGTACCACCTTGCCTGCGCATCGCTGCGGCCAGGTGAAACGTCCTTTCTCCAACCTCTTGGCATAGACCCAGGGTCCACTAGCATCCCAGACGAGGACCTTCAACCGATTGCGCTGGGCGTTGCAGAATAAGAGTGGATGTCCGCTCAGAGGCTCGCGGGACAATCGATCCCGCACAGGCTGTCTTCGGAACTGGGAAACAGCTGCTTTCTGCACAGTGGAGACGCGGGCCTCTCAGATTGGTAACTGTATGGCATGGAAGAAAGCCGGAAAGGAAACTAGTACGCAACCAGCGAGTGATCGCCTCCCAACGGCGAAGGTGCGGGAGCAATCAAGGGCATGCACGGCAACGAGGGTCATTCTGCGGAATGTTGGGCCGGCGATTTCGCGTGTATATAGAGGATGAGATGATTGCAAGCAATACTTCACTAGATAATATGCAAGTTAGTTGATTCAAGTGGTATTTCCTGCTGGATTTGAAACCGCGTGAAAGGGCG
>QHZW01000153.1 GCA_003224815.1 Acidobacteriota bacterium
GGTACGTTGAGAAACAAGCTAGAACTAGAAGCAAACGCAGTAGGCGCATTTCCACATCTCCCAAATTTTAATTTGATGCGTGCGAATTCTACACCCTTAAACAGATTGTAGATCGTCAACTATTGAAAAATCCTGATTACACTCATTGACCTCGTTTTTAGGCGAACAAAAGCGTAAAGCAGAGTTACGCGTTCGGGCCATAGCTGCACGGCTTAACGGCTCGGCGGTCTTGGCGGCAGCGGCGCATCGATGTTTTTCGGTGGGGCGGGAACTGTTTGGGAATCACTGCCAGGTTCTGGACGCTCGAACTGTGGGCTCTCTTTTCCCTCTGGAATAATTGGTAAATCGAACCCTAATATTCGCATTCGCCGTACGAGTTCCTTCCCATAAGGGGTACCATCGACTTCTTCGCGTATGGCCTCGACGCTGATCAGGCTGTCCCGAGGGCCAAGATACAGCAGAGCGTCGGCGGCATCTTTCAGCTTCAGCGGAGGCTGGATTTCTGCCGTTCCTCCCGAAATGACAGGCATTGCCGACAACTCACCGGCCCGGTTGCCTTTTAACAAAACAATGGAGGGCGCAGGCCAGGAATCGAATCGATGATCCAAATCGTCATAGCCTTTTACAGCATTCGTTCCAGCCACGATCAGGAAAGTCCTTGCCCCAGCCCGTCGCAACTCAGGCTCAATGTAAGAAGGCGCTCTTGCCCACCCAGAAGGTTGCTGCCCACGCAGAAAATGGCCGGAACCTGCGATCAGGAATGCACGATGGTGTTTGACGAGCACTTCGTCTTTTACCACCTGCGCGTACACTGGTCGCGATGGCCGAGAAACGGACCGATGTCTTCCTTGGTCTTTACCTTGTTCCAATCGATGTAAGGGTCTCCACAAAGAACTCGCATCTGATGCTTGCCACGGCGGCGCATGTTCGCTTCGCGCACTGCTCTATAGAAGTCTCCATAAATCGGTGGCGGGTCTCGCAGGCCGAGTGTGTTTCGCCAGGCCCGCTGCACCTTCTCGATCGGAACTGCTTCGCCTGCGACATAGCGGTCCACAGACTTCTGGTCGAGCGAGTTTCCGAATTCCATCACGACGTCGTCAACCCGATCGGCGAACTCAGGGTTGGCGATCAACGATCGAAGCCATTCGCATTCCTGTTTATTCCAATGGATCTCACCCAACATCACAATGTCGTGCATCTCGAAGGCCTTAAGGACCACTTTTGTTGGATTCTCAGGCGTCGGATTTGCTTGGGCAAAACTTAGGGAAATCAGTGCAAACACGAGTGCTGGCAACGCCTGTACGGGATGTACTCTCATCTGCACGCAGCGATAATAGTGCGCGTTTTCGCAATGAAATAAAGACACCAGTCGCGCAGCAAGGGTTCCCTGTGGTGAAGAGGAGGTTAGTTGGCAATAAAATCGCGATATCAGTCATTTAGGTGGCCCGGGCGGAGTCTGCTGGTTCTTACCGAGAACACGCAACTCACGAGACATAAAGTGATTCGTCTCTCCACGAGCCCCACGGAATCGTGTGCAGTTTGGCTCTTCGAGGAGAGCGCGATTTCGCGGAACACGCACACAACTTGCCTTTGCGCTGCGCCGTCCAAGCAATCGGGTTTAGGCGAGATATTAGCTCACTGCTTCTGCCATTGCCTGTCCCCGGTAATCAATTCCTGATGAGCGAGGCCCTCTTTCCTCGGCGGGTACGTTACAGGCAAGAGGGCATCTCTTGATTTTCGCCTCTCGCGTTTGAAGTGCCTTACCAATGTCGAGCAGACAGACGATCAGGAAAATTCATGACGACAGACACAGTGCTCTCGGTGGCTGGCAATGCCGACAATTCCAGTGCTGCTAGCCACGATTCCAGACGACCAGATGGCTTCGTATCTAAAGCTCTTATATCTAAGCTCTTGCCTTCGATAGCTGAAATATATGTAAAGAAGCACTCAGTTCAAACGTTGCTCAATGCTGGAGAAGTGGAGGACGTTTGTCGCGCTCATGGTCAGGAGGCCGGCCGCGCGACCACAAATTGGTTCGTCTCAAATGTGATTGCTATTGCGGTGGCGAAGGACTAGGGTTAACTAGTCCTTTTCGCATCTCTCTCCGTCGCCCTTCTGGGCAGCAGTACGTGGTCCTCTCCGACGGTCTCCCTTGCGCAACCGATAGAAATGAGGGGTTCACTCATGGAACCCATTCTGTTTCGCCCTAGAAGCGGTCCTGCGGAGCTTTTTGATTCTATGTTTGTCACTGTATGCGGCTCCGATTGCATTAAGCGGGTCGAAACCTGCACTGAACTGGGAGTACGTGAATACGACCCTGTCCGAAGAGAGCCCTCATGAGCGCAATTAGCATTTGTGCCAGTCTGCTTATTGCGTTGTTCACAATGTTGGTGCTCTGCAGGACGCGCAAGGCACCGCAAATGGCCGCATATGGATCGCAAACGATGTGCCCTTCTTGCGGGTTAATTACATCCCGATTAGACGAACGCTGTTTAGAATGCCGCCAACCTCTTAGACCAGTGCAGGTGACCATGACGGTGGAAAAGTGAGGGAGCGACGCCACTGAAGGAAAACATTCAAAGCAGCAATCAAGCTACGGAGAGCAAGGGCAACCGTTGTACTCGCTTGCTGAGTTGGACGACTTGCATAGGCGACGGGCGTTGTAGAAACGCGCAACAAGTTGTGTTACTGGGTCATGAATAGTTGGCAACAACATCGGAAAAGTTCATCCCCGAGGAACGCCCTTCGAACCAATAACAATCCCGATAATCCCGAGCTACTGGCCGTGCAGGTCGGCAGCTGAAATGTCGCGAGTATAGCCATGATTTCCAAGTGTATGAATCCTTCATGTTCTGCCTCGTTTCGTCATCTCGGCGACGGAAGGCTGTTTCAGCTACAAAACGATGCGCCAGCAGCGGCATCCAGGGCAATAGAGTATTTTTGGCTATGCGACCGCTGCTCAGCAGCCATGACATTGCGCATCGCCCGCGACGGAAATGTTGTCACGACCGGACTGCCCGAGACTCAGAATGAGGGCCGAAACGCACTCGACGCCGAGAATCGGCGAGTTCTCCGTGCTGTCACTTTCCTTCGTACTACCCATCCAATGGGCACATAGAATCCCCGGCGGTCCACTTTCCGTTAAGAAGGAGGAATCGTCCCGTGCTCTGTCGTGAGAATTGTGAAAAGCTAATCGCCCCGTTGCGTACTGTATTCATCCCTCCTTTTATGAAAAGTGGTGTTTTCCGAGGACGTTTGTCTTGTCGTTCGGCACCGGATGAATGCTAGCGGAGGCAATGCGGCGAGCCACAGAGCAAGGATGGGGATCTTCCCGTGCGCGGAAGCCCCGGTAGATCTCCATCGTGCGTAGCCCTCCGCAATCTCGAAGAATGCAGAGTTCGGAAATCAGGTCAAAAGGGGGAAACCTATTCCTGAGGCGTTTCCGGAACATCGGCAAGTTCCGCCGAAGCGATTGAGCGCGGCTATGCGGGATGGAACCGGACGATTGCCGAAGCATAGCAGTTCTCGTCTTTGCGACATCAAGCTTTTTGGCGATTCTGAAGTTTGGGTGACCGCACAATCTGACGCATGTGATCGTCAGCATACGCCTGCAGGATCTCTTCTCGCGATTTGAAATCGCGATGAAGAATGGCGGTGCAAATGAACTTCAGGTAGTCATCTACCGCTCCGCCCAAACTGATCGCTGCTAACCGG
>QHZW01000154.1 GCA_003224815.1 Acidobacteriota bacterium
CGATTGAATTACGTCCAGCTCTTGGGCGGGCTGGCCCACCGTTTTGGGCATCGCCAAATTTGAGGCTGCCCCACCCGAAGCTTGCCCTGAGCGGAGTCGAAGGGCGGTTTTCAAAGGGTGGGCTACCATGGACACCCGCGCGGATGTTCATCCGTCACATCCAACGTTTCCGTTTCCGGGTAAGCTGCCTGCATGCCCAGACGCTTGCATCGCCACTACGGGAGCGGACACTGCCATTTCATCATCTCAAGTTGCTACCATCAGCGCCCGCGGCTGGGAACCGCGACCCGGCAGAATTTATTTCTCGAAATCCTCGAACAAGTCCGCCTGCGTTACGGCTTCATCGTCGTGGGATACGTGGTCATGCCCGAGCACATTCATCTGCTGATCAGCGAGCCCAACCGCGGGACTCCCTCCACGGTCAGGTTGAGAAGCTGAGGTATATTCATCGCAATCCGGTGAAGCAGGGACTCGTCCTCGAACCCGACCAGTGGGCGTGGAGCAGTTTTCGATGGTATGCTCTCGGCGAGCGCGGGCCTGTGTTGGTGAATGAACAGCGCCCGGCGGAGATGAAGCGGCGTGAGCCGCAAACCTTCCCAGCGGAGGCAGTCGGGTAGCCCACCCTTTGAAAACCCAAAGGGTGGGGCAGCCTCAGTTTGGGGTTGCGCAAAGGGATGGGCCAACCCGCCTAGTGATTTGTGAAGCACCTCCTCTGTCTCATTCTTGCCGCTCATTTCTCTTGTCCTCTATTGTTGCGGAAATGTATTCGTTCGCGGCGCGATCCGGACTGGGTCCACAATTCAGGGCTCAGTGAGCGACTAAAACCCTGCTGGAGTTGCTAATTCAATCCGCCAGACGGGGCCGTCGGCGTAGAGCGGGCCTTCCATTTTGACGAAAGCGGGTGCGTTGCCAGTAAGAACCCACACGTGCGAGTCTGGAGGCTGCTTTCCGAGGAGCGGCGCCAGCAGTCCGGCTACGCCTCCGATTTTTACCTTTACAACAAAGCGTGCCGTTTCGTGTTTGGTGTTACCACTTGATATTGCTTTCTCGCCTTCTGGAAGGATCTCAAGTTTTACCACTCGTGGCTTTGGAGTCGTCGCCACCATGGACACCGTAGTTCGTGGAACATTTGGCTGGATGTGCTTCACCAGGGTAAACAGTAATCCATTCGCGATATCTGGAGGCAGGTTCTGCCGCTCCTTCAAAGTCTTCTCTTCGCCGTTGTGATCCTTATATCGGACGGTGACTTGACCTGAGGACGCGTCGATCGAGGTTTCCATCGGTTGTTTGAAGGATGGCCCACGCTGCACGAGATGATCGCTCAAAACCCGGAAAGCGCCTTGTTGAGAAAATATGGTTGTGTCGTCATAGACTGAACCATCTTTAAAGCGAAAAATCAGGCGGCTGGTGACCCGGTCACCCTCTGCGATTTGGGTCATCTCACCATCGGCAAGGCGCTTGCCGTCCAGTGTGCGCAGGGCAAGAAAGCCATGCATCAGGCCTTCCATGTGGCGCACGGGTACCTGGTCGGCAGCCAGCGGGATTGTCTGGAATGTTGCGAGGCAGGCCAGCAAGATGGCCAGCATGCGAAACCAGAAATGTCCTAACTTCGCCATTTCGTCGAGACCATTTGTAGCCGGGACGTTCCGATTTAAACCTAGCATCGGCGTATTTCTGCGGAAATACAGGAAATACTGAATTTTCAGCTGTGCAATGACGCAGGATGAGGCCGGGCGGCAGGCCCCAATGAGAGCACACGCGAAAAGTAGCCGAAATTGACTGGTCTCGTTCCACAACCTTGCACAATGGACCCCACGAGACTAGAATCCGCGCCGTCCACTAATCCAACAATTTTCGCAATGGAGGCAACATGAAAATTAGAACAAGTCTGTTGATGCTCGCGTTTTGTCTGCTCGCGGTAAGCGCCTTCGCGGCCAATGACGCACTGATGGGAACATGGAAGCTGAATGAATCGAAGTCGAAGCTGGCTGCGGGCGGGCCGAAGAATAATACCGTCACTTATGAAGCGGCCGGCGACAGCATAAAGGTCACGATCGACGGAACTGCGGCCGATGGCTCAGCCACGCACAGCGAATGGACCGGCAAGTTTGACGGCAAAGACTATCCTTCGACCGGAAATCCTGGCGAAGATACGCGCTCAGTGAAAGAGATCAATGACCGCACGTTTCAGAGCCGCACTGTCACAGTCAATGGAACTGATGCGCAGGGCAAGAAATACAAAAGCGTTGTGGTGTCCGACAAACAGTAAATAAACTTGGTGAAGCGCCCATCCTGGGATTCCACACAGGGTGGGCTTCTTTCTTGCAAACGACAACACGGGCATGAGTTCCCGCCTAACCACTCACCCTTGTGATATCTTTTCTGCCTCTAAGTGGACGGAGGTCTCGTCAGCATGGCAGAAGCGCCGCTCTTGCTACATGAATGGACAGATTTCTACGTAATCGTCGGCTCATCGGCGGGAGCATTGACGGGCTTGCAGTTTGTCGTAGTAGCGCTCATCGCCGAAGCGCGGGCCGCAAGAAGCATGCTGGAGATTCGCGCTTTTGGCACGCCGACCATCGTCGATTTCGCCGTGGTCCTCTTCATTTCGGGGATTGCAACCGCGCCGTGGCATGCGCTCTCGAGCGTGGCCGTGTGCCTGGGCATCTGCGGGGCCGGAGGCGTCGTTTACACACTCACAGTGCTCCGTCATGCGCGACGGCAGAGTAGCTATGTTCCCGACATGGAGGACTGGATCTGGTACCTCGTGTTGCCGCTCGCTGCTTACGCCACTTTGTTCGGAGCAGCCGTAGCGCTCGATTGGCATCCATTTGCGTCATTGTTTGTTGTGGCTGCGGTGGCGCTGGTGTTGTTATTTGTCGGGATCCACAACGCCTGGGATACGGTTACGTTTATCGCCATCAACCGCTGGCACGGAAAAGGTGAAGGACAACGAGAATAGTTAGACGCCGGCAGCTGCTCTTCCCATGCGCTCCCGAAAGTATTCTTTCCAGCTTTCCGGCAGAGCTTGCACCTGCAGAGCGCGATCGAGCACTCGCATATCGCTATCGGAAAATCTCTTTTCGCCGTACAGACGAGAGATTTCAGAAATCGGCACTGCGCTCGGGTCTCGACCAATCTGTTTCATCTCGTCACCCACTCCGACTTCGCCTTCACGGAGTACTGCGAGATAGAACCCGCTTCGGCGACTCGCAAGAAAGCGTTTGACCATGTCGTCCATTTGGAAGCGGACGCCGAGTTTGTAACAAGGCAGCCGCGGCTGCGTCACCACCACTTCGGCGGAGCCTACCGAAAAACGGTCGCCAATGTGGATCGTGTCCTCGGGCGCGCCGGTGCTTCCGCCGAAATCAATCGTGAAGTTTTCTCCGAAGATCCCCAGCGGCAGGTCGCGGGCGGGCAACTGCTTTTTCCAATAATCGTAATGACCGAGCGGATAGCAATAGACCGCCTTCTTTGCTCCACCATGCACGGTCAGATCGGCCTGTCGGTCGCCATCTAAATTGAGTTCGCGCAGTGCAACGCGGCCTTCGACCGGCTGCTTGAAAATTCCGGTGGTCACGTTGATGCCGTGCCAGACAACTTCGCGTGGAAGCCCAACGTTCAACGAGACCAGCTTCATCGGCATGCAAGTTCGATGAGCAGGCAGCTGCTACGGATTCGAGCCGATTCGAAATAGCTATTTCGGCAACACTGATTCACCGGCGATCTTTACTGATCCGGCCACACCCGCACTTTTCGGCAAGCCCTCGCGCGCCACAGGTTGGCCGCCGCCCACCCACACCTGCAGTTCGCCCGGCACAATTTTCCGCGTACCATCAGTGTCCACTACACTGAGTTGCCGGTTAGGAACTTCGATCCGAACTGTTTGCGACTGTCCGCCACCCAGATGCACTCGTTTGAATCCTGCAAGCTCACGCTGCGGCGCGCCATCTACGGCCGTGTGCGTCAAATAAACCTGCACAACTTCATCCCCCGCCATCTTGCCGGCGTCCTTGAGATCAACGCTGACGGTCAGATCATCAGTTGCGCCAAGTGATGGTTTATCGAAACTCAGATTGCTGTACTCAAAATTCGTATAACTCAATCCGGATCCGAATGGATAAAGCGGCTCTCCACTGAAGTATCGGTACGTGCGGCCCTTCATGTTGTAGTCATCGAATGCGGGCAGTTGATCGACTGACTTGTAGAAGGTAAGCGGAAGTTTTCCGCCCGGAGAAAAATCTCCAGCCAAAGCTTCGGCTACCGCAGTTCCACCTTCTTCGCCGGGATACCACGCTTCAAGGATTGCTTTCGCATGCTCATCCGCCCAGTTCACCGCGAGCGCGCTTCCGTTCATGAGCACAACAATAACTGGCTTGCCGCTCGCAACAAGGTCCTGCAAAAGATCTCGCTGGGCTTTGGGAAGATCAAGGCTGGTGCGGTCGCCGCCAGAAAATCCTTCGACGTTGATCGGCATCTCTTCGCCTTCAAGTTCGCCGGCGAGCCCGAGCACCGCGACGATCGCGTCGGCTTTGCTCATCGCATCGGTATAGTCCTTCTTATCTCCAGGCTCGTGCCACACCAGCCGTGCAAGCCCAGAGCTTCCCTGTTGCGAACACTCGACCTTGATCGGATACGCATGTCCCGCCTCGAGATGAACCGTCTTGAGGCGCGTCTTACTTGTATCGCTGTATTGTGATTCACCGATCAACTGATCCTCGAGCCAGATATGGAATGCGTCAGTGCCCGTGAATCCGATCTGGTAATCGCCTGTCTCTGACGGATTCAGCGTCCCGGTCCACCGTACGGAAAAGTTTTCGCTCATCTCGGAATTGATTCCCTTTTGCCAGGAGAAATCGACGCCAAGATCGGTGCGAGTATCAGCGGGCTTGCCGCGCAGGTCCGTTCCGGTGAAGTACTCCGCGCTTAAACCCTGCTCGCCTGACTTGTCTTTGAGGAACTTCGCAGGTATCGGCGATAGCGGCTGCCCCGTTAATGACGATCCCGCCGCATAGATGACGTTCTTGTCACCAAAACGCTTGCGCATTCCGGCCAGCACCGTGACTGGATGAGTGGGCACTCCGTTGTAATTTCCGAGCAGCGGGTCAACTGAATCGGCGTTCGGCCCAATGACAGCGATAGTCTTGTACTTGCTCTCCAGGGGAAGAGTGTTGTCAGAGTTTTTCAACAGCACCAGCGTTTCGCGGGCCGCAGTGCGGGCGAGTTCGCGATGAGCCGCGCTGTCGTTCTCAGAATTCGCAGGATGAAAAGGAACCATTTTCAACGGATCAAACATGCCGAGCTTGAAACGTGCGGTGAACAACCGGCGCACCGCTCGATTCACATCTTCGTCGCTCAGCAGTCCATCTTTGACCGCCTTCAAGATTGCGGCATTCTCAACCTTTACCCCAGACATCGGAATCCCGCACACGATGTCCATGCCCGCCTTTACGGCGGAGGCCACACCTTGCTCCATGGTTTGCGTATAGTGATGGCCTTCTGAAATGTCGCTGGCCGCTCCGCAATCTGACACTACATAACCCTGGAAATGCCATGCATCGCGCAAGTAGTCCTGCAAAAGCACCGGCTGCGCACAGGCGGGTTTCCCGTCAAGCGAGTTGTATGCGCACATCACCGATCCTGCCCCCGCGGTCACCGTTGCGCGAAATGCGGGCAGATACGTGTCTTCGAGATCGTGATTGGAAACAACGACGTCCACGCTGTGCCGCGTGGATTCCGGCCCGCTGTGCACCGCAAAATGTTTCGGCGTCGAAAGGGCCTTCATGTATTTGCCGTCGCCCTGCAGCCCGGCGACGTACGCTGTTCCCATTTGCGCGGTAAGAAATGGGTCCTCGCCGTAGGTTTCCTGCCCACGTCCCCAGCGCGGATCACGAAAAATATTGATATTCGGCGACCAGACCGTCAGACCGTGATACCAGTCGCTGTATCCTTTTTCGCGGACCCGCGCGTCG